>CAVBQN010000010.1:0-38790 GCA_963597545.1 Fusicatenibacter saccharivorans | reverse complement strand
GGGTATCTCGCTTTTCATGTTTTCAATGTGTAACACATGTATTGTAATCCTACATGCTCCGTGCCGCGGATAAACTTTCCCCTTGACTTTCCCCGGCCAATCCCGTATACTATTGAAGTTGATAAATTTCTCTAACGCGTTTAGAGCACTGGCGAAACAGTGAAAGACAAACGGCATAACGGCCGATAGGTAAGGAGGTGCGAGAAATGCCGGTTCCGAAGACAAAAAGTTCTAGATCCCGTCGCGACAAGAGACGTGCAAATTGGAAACTGACTGTTCCGGGTCTTGTGGAATGCCCACAGTGCCATGCACTGAAAAAACCTCATCATGTATGCCCAGTATGCGGTTTCTATAAAGGCAAACAGATCATCACCAAGACTGTTGAAGAATAATGGTCAAAGGAAAATGCTTCTCGATAGAGAGGCATTTTTTTATTGCAGAAATGACTTCTCACTATGGCGCGATATGATACAATAATAGGTGTTTCTCGAAGAAATAGGGTTCAGCAGGCTCTGCGGGCGAGCGCAGAAAAGGCGGCGATCATATTCACAAGGCGCCGCCGGACCTTCTTTTTATTAAAAGCTTGCGGCGCGCTTTATTTTTGCATTGTATCGCTCTCGCTCAAAAGCAGAGCCCTATAGAAGCTGTTGAACCTGTTGAATAAACAACGACCATCAAGGAGGAAGTATGGGGAAGCATTTTTCTTTTATCCATTGTGCGGATCTGCACCTCGGAGAACCATTCGGAGGCGTGCGCCTCGGGACGAAGGGACCGTGGAACGAGCAGATCGGGAAAGCCACCTTCAAAGCCTTTGAAAGGGTGGTGGATGCGGCACTGGAAAATCGGGTAGATGCGATCTTGATTTCCGGAGATGTATATAATTCAGATCATCACAGCCTCGCGGCGCAAATGGCTTTCGGCAGGGAGCTGTATCGGGCGGCACAGGCGGGGATCGAGGTCTTTATCGTGCATGGAAATCACGACCCGGGCGAGGCCTGGCGTGCGGATATCCCGCTGCCGGAGACGGTGCATGTTTTTTCTTCCGAAGAAGTGACAGGCATCCCGCTCATGAAGGATGGGGAAAAGGCGGCCACGATCTATGGCATCAGTTACAAGACACGCCATACGAAGGATGATCTGGTGCGCTCTTTCCATGTGAATCCGGAGGATGGATTCACCATCGGGATGCTGCACACGGAAGCCGGCGTCGATGGGAGTCCCTATGCGCCTTGCACGGTCGAGGAGCTGAAGACTGCGGGCATCGACTACTGGGCACTGGGGCATGTGCATACGAGAAAGACGCTCTCGATGAAGCCCTATATCGTCTACCCGGGCAATACGCAGGGGCTGGATATCACGGAGATCGGTCCCCGTGGCTGTTACCTGGTCGATGTGGGGGCCTATGGTACAGTGACGTTGAAGTTCATCGAGACGGATGTGATACGTTGGATGGATATGGTCATCGATATCGCCCCTTTCTTGACCGCAGATGATCTTTTGAAAGACGTGGCACGCCGCCGCGCAGGACTGAAGGAGCTGACCGGTAGGCCGAATATGGTGCGTCTGGTACTGACGGGGCATGGTGCGCTGCACAAAGCGATCGCGACGGAAGAGGGACGTGATTTCCTTCTGCAGTCTTTGAATGAAAAGGAGCAGTTCCGCCATCTCTTTGCTTATTTCACCCGCATCGAGGATCGGACGCGGCCATTCCTGAATCTGGCTGAGCGCCGCGAGCTTCCCGATGTGACGGGGAATTATCTGAAGGCTTTTGATGCGGTCATGGATCTTCCGTCGGAAGAAAGGGGAAAGACGCTCCGAGAGATGGCTTCTTTGCAGCCGGAGCTTTCGAAGTATAAGAATCTATTGGGCAAGGTGTCTGATGAGGCACTTCTTGCTGCTTTCCGCCGGGCGGAGGTGCTGGGAGCGGAAATGCTGACAGAGGAGGATGGACGATGAAAATCACGGATTTGCAGCTCTCAGAGTACGGCATCTATCGGGGCGCGTCCTGGCAGCCGTCGACGTCTTCGCTGAATGTGGTCATGGGAGAGAATGAGAGCGGGAAGACGACGATGCTTCGTTTCATCCGTGATATGCTCTTCGGCTATGGGCGCGGCAAGTGGCAGGGACGGAAGGGAAATATGGCATTCGTCCGTGCGGACGGGCAGGAGTATCGTGTCTTTCGTGAAGAGAAGGAGCGTTGGTTCGAGAATGCGAGCTATGAGAAATTCTCCGAGGAGCTTCCGACACTCTGGTGGCACGGTCTCACACGCTCTATGTATGAGCAGATCTTCGCTGTCGGCTTAGAGGACCTGCAGGGGGCTTCCTTCCTTGCGAATGACTCCATCCGCAGCCGTTTCTTCATGCTGCAGGGCGGTGATAAGCTCGCCAGTGCCAAGAAGGATATCCAAGAGAATAAGGAAAAGCTCTTCGTGGCTTCGTCTCAGGGAAAGCGCAAGATCAATCAGCTGATGGCGGATCTGGATACGGTGAATCAGGAGCTGGATCATCTTTCTCATCAGGAAAAGGATTTCGCCGAGCTGCAGAAGAAGCAGGAGCTTTTGAAAAAGCAGATCCGTGAGCTCGAGGCTTCGCTCGCCAAGGACCAGGAAAGGGACAGAGAGCTCGCCAAGCGGCTGGGCGCCTGGGAATACTACAAGCGGGCGCGTGATATCAAGCGCCAGCTGGATCTCTCCTCGCAGGTGAAGATGTTCCCGTCGAATGGTAAGGAGCAGTGGAACCAGCTCATGAACCGCATGAAGGTGATCCACGACCAGAAGGCATCGCTCCAGGAAAAGCTCGATGAGTACACGCCGAAGAAGAAGGAAGACATCATCCCATGGGCGAGAGAGGCTGAAGCGCTGGAAAAACTCTACGTCGATCTGGGACAGTGGCGCCAGACCATCGTCGATGTGGAAGCATTGGAAGAGGAAAAGGAAAACTGGAAGCTTGATTTTGTGAATCTGGGCTATTCCCTGCCGCTCTGGGACCGCGCCCTGCCTTTGGAGGATGCCTGCGTCCATGTGGACTGGGCAGAAGGACGGCGCCTTGCACAGAGCGTGGGTGTCAGGGGCAATGAGCTCCATTTCTGGGAGCAAAGAGAGCCGGAGGTCGAAGCCGTCGCAGAAGAGGCGACAGAGGGAGACATCCAGACCGAGGAGGATTTCCAGCAGATGGAGGACATGGCCTCCTCGCTCGAGCAGCTTCTCCATCAGGAAGCGGAGATTAGAGGCAAGATCGATGCCGCCTCGCAGCTCGAGGATAAGAAATTCACCTTCTGGTTCTGGCTGGGCATCCTCTCTATGGCAGGAGCAGCAGCCGGCATCGCCTCCTTCTACATGGCCATGGCAGGCACCGCGGCGCTCTATGGCGCAGCAGGCGGGCTCATGCTGGGGATTCTCTGCTTCCTATTCAATAATAAGAGCATCCACAAGAAAGGGAATGACCTTGAGAAATGGAATGATTCGCTGGCTTCTCTCGTGAACGAGAGGAAGGCGATCTCCGACAAATTCCCCGGGCAGGCGCCGGAAGACATAGATGATCTGCAGGCCTTCCATAACCTGATGCAGAGCCGTCGCTCTGATTTCTACAAAGACCAGGCAAAGCGGCAGGCTATCTCATGGAAACGGGAAACGGTACGAAAGCAGCAGCTTGCGCACCAGAAGTGGACAGAAGAAGGCAAGCTGCTTCGCGAAAAGAAGGAAAAAGCAGACAAAGACTGGGATGCCTTCCTCGCGAAAAACAAGCTCCCAAAGACCAGTGCAGAGAATCTCTCCGCTCTGCAGGAGCAGTGGCAGAAGATCTACTCCGCCGAAGGCAAGGGCAAGATCCTCGACCTGCGCTTGGAGCAGATGGATGCGCGCCTTGATGCCTATAGCCGCCGGGCAGAGAGCATCATCTCGAAGACGAAGATGCCCTACACCGTCGATCCGGACGGTATCCAGGAGCTTTACGAGGAAACGCATGCGCGCAGCCTCACATGGCAGTCCATTCAGGAAAAGAACAACCAGCACGATGCGTATCGGAAGGAAATGGGTAAGCTCGATGACGGCTGGGCCTCCTGCCAGCGGGAGATGGATACCCTTCTCCATCTGGTCAATGCAAAAAATGCGGAAGAATTCGCGGAAAAGGTGAATGCCCACGAGCATCATGACCAGCTGACGAAGGAATGGGAGGCCGTGAAGCAGGATCTGCGCCTCTATGCAGGCAGCGATGAAGAATTCCAGTCCCTCTGGAACTTCCTGGAAAGCGGACAGTACGATGACTGGATGGAAACCCATCAGAACCTTGCAAAACACATCAAAGAAGAGACGGCGTCACTGGGTGAGCTCCAGAAGAATCAGGGAGCGGTGGAAAATGAGATCTTCCGTCTGGCGGGGGATAATACCATCACCGATACCCTGCAGAAAAAAGAAAAGATCGAAGCCGAGCTTGCCAATGCACTCTCCGAATGGCTGACCTACATGTACACAGAAGAAATCCTGAACCGCGCGCAGGCCGCCTATGAGTCCGGCCGCCAGCCGCAGATCATGAAGCAGGCGAATACTTTCCTCTCTGCTATGACCAGAGGCAAGTATGCCCTTCGGATCTCCGAAGACGGGAAAGATATCGGCATCGTGGACAGCGAGCACCGGGTGAAAGAGGCCAAGATCTGGTCCTCCGGTACAGGCGATCAGGTCTTCCTTGCCATTCGCCTCGCCATGGCGCTCTCCTTCGGAGAGCAGCTAGAGCCGCTCCCTATTGTTTTGGATGATATCTTCGTGCGCTTTGATGAAGAACGCCAGCGTGAGACATTGCGCTTCCTCATGGAGCTCGGCAAGACCCAGCAGATATTCCTTTTCACCTGCCACGCACAGACCATGCGCATCGCAGACGAAGTCGGGAAGGAAAAAGCGACCGGTGAGTTCATCCACCTGAAGTCCGGGACCATCGAGCTCGGAGCGTAGATTTGGAGTGACTAGTGGCTAGGGATTAGGGTGGTCAACTCCGCCTCGTTGCGCTCGTCTACCCCTTCCAAAAGAAGAGGCGAGTGATGAAGGAAATGACGTTCTCATATCGCTAGCCGGATAGGGAACTAAGGAAACGCTGATTCAATCGCAGAGTCATCTTTTACAAGAATTTTTATACATAGCCTCGTCATAGCCTTCCTTAAATAGTTTGCTATTCGCGTCAGATTATTCCTCGCTATGTATAAAAATTCAAGAGTAAAATCTGACAACGATTTAACCAGTGTTTTCCTAAGACTTTAGCTTCTCACTAGGGCCTACCATAGCAGCCGGCTTGTGATGACGGATTAAGCGAATAAAAGAAGGTATGAATATGAATAAATGGGTTTGTGGTTTATTTGCTTCTTCTTTGCTAGTATTTCCTATATGCGGGGCTTGCGCTTCTTTGGAAGATATGGCAAGGCCAATGCATGAGATGAAGGCGGAAAGCTGGGCAGAGGTTATTAGTTGTGACACAAGTTTAGTTTCTCTGATAAATACAAAGAATATCCATTTTGACAAAGAACAAAATCGATTATACTTTTGGCAGAAAAACGTTCATAGAGAAATATTGAATAACCCCAAAATAACTAGAGGCGGTAATATACAAAAAGTTGTGGTTGATTTGGACAAAATGGTTGTTGGTTATGAATATAGCGATAGTTGGGATACAAAGACGGATCGCATATCCTATTCATTTGTAAAAAAGGAAAAGGATATTGAATTTGAACCTATTCTACCGGGAACTTATCAGGAAGGGTATATCAACAAAGCATTAGAAGTAGCCAAATTGCCTCAGATTCCTACACCTCATACATATGAATATATTGGGGAGGGTGCATGGCCTGCTGGAAGCGAATTACCACGTGGTGTAAAGAACCGAATCGTGGAAATGTACCTCTGCACCAACTGGTACATAAAAGATTGCAGGGAATATACTTGGCGCTTTTACATCACTGAAATTTATAACGATGAGTTGGTTAATGGTCAAACCGAACGGTATGAATGGTGCACTATTCCGGTATATGTGAACTTCAAAGCACACACCATCAGCTTTAAGAATTTGGATGATATTCATAAGACTTATGAGGCAGGACTTCCCCATGCAGTTTATGAGGATATTTGTAAGGTTCTTAAGGCCAAAAATGATATGCCAAATGAAGGGAAATCAGGATTATAAGTAGAAGATTGGAATAAGAATATTGGCAGTGCACTTTAATGGAACTTCTTAGAAACACTAATATGAAATGGAAGAAAGGGAAAAGCAAAAGCAGGCTACAAAATAGTGTAGCCTGCTTGTTTTTTATTGCTTGCGGATATATGCTGTGGCCGGACCAGCGCCGACTTTGATGATATAGCCCTCTTTTACCAGACTGGACAAAGTGCGTTCTATAGTTCCCTGACTGATATCCGGGCAGCGTTCCATAAGATCCTTTTTGCTGATTTTCCCCAGTGTCTGGGAGATGATGGCTTTGATACGGTCTGGCTTGGAAATCTTTTTGGTTACCAAGTATTGAATCCGGTCTTCAAATTCATCATATGCTTTTATGATGATGCCCAAATAATATTTCACAAAAGGAGCATAGGTGTTTTGATTTTCGTGCCAGCCGAAAGAACTGGCCTGAAGAGCTTCATAGTAAGTGGTTTTCGTTTTTTCAATCAGCATTTCCAGGCTGATGTATTTTCCGACGATGTAGCCGGCACGATATAAAAGAAGGAGTGTCAGAAGTCGGCTCATCCGTCCATTTCCGTCATTGAATGGATGAATGCAGAGAAAATCCAGGATGAACATGGGAGTCAGCAGCAATTTATCTATGATGGTTTCCTGCCAGGCATTCTGGAATGATTGACATAAAGAATCCATAGCGTCAGCTGTCTGAAAAGCAGGAACGGGAATAAACCTGGCCCTTTGATGCCCTTGTGCATCTGTTTCCGCAATGACGTTATCTGCGTTTTTATAGTCTCCTCCAATGGCTCCTGTTGAGTAAGAGTACAGATCTCGGTGGAGCTGCCTGATGACATTAGGGGCAGGGGAAATATAGTCGTGATTTTCATGAATCAAGGCGAGTATTTCACGATATCCGGCAATTTCCTGTTCAGACCGATTGTGCGGTTCAGCTTTTTTGCTGACCAGTGCTTCTAATCGTTTGCCACTGGTGAAGATTCCCTCGATACGGTTGGAAGCCCCTGTACTCTGGATCATGGCAACGTCTACCAGTGTTTTCAGTTCGTCTGTATTCGCCTCCAGAAATAAATCCTGTCGTCCTTTGTGTTCATGGATACAGGTGAGAAGCTGGACGATTTCAGGTGTCAGTAAATTTTGTATTTCCTGTGAGTAGTTAAATGTCCGCATAAAAATCTCCCTCATCTTTCTATTATCTGCCACATTTTAGCATGAAATATGGCAGATAACAAGAGAATGAGGCAGATAAATAAGGCAGATGTATTGTAATCCTACACTGGTGGATGATCCGCGTTCACTCCTTACTTGATTCGGAAATCAATTGACCGGGGTCTTACCACATAACCTCATAACAAAAAACGCTATCCACGAAAATGTGGATAGCGTTTTATCATGTCTAAAGTCTGATGTCTAGTCCCTAGTCACCAGTCGCCAGCGACTAGTCCTGTGTCAGTTCCTGAATGAGCTCATGGACGGTCGTGATCTTATCGATGCGATAGGCGTTCGCACCGCAGAAGACGAGGCCGTGGTCTACATCGCCGTGGACGGCGCGGATGAGGGCCATGGTGATGCAGTAGGGGGTGGTCGCCGGGTCGCAGGTCTTGAGGCAGTGGAAGCAGCCCTGCGGTGGGATGCGGTGCTCGGTGAAGGCTTTGACGAAGGGGTTCAAGAGTGCGCGTCCTGGCATGTGGACCGGGCTCTGTACGATGGTGACGTCGCTCTCTTTGGCATTCACATACATCTGTTTGAATTCGTCAGCGGCGTCGCATTCTTTGGTGGCGACGAAACGGGTCGCCATCTGTACGCCGGAGAGACCGAGGGAGAGGTAGTGCTCGATGTCTTTCTTATCGAAGACACCGCCGCCGAAGATGACGGGGATCTTCTTTTCGAATTTTTCTTCAAACTCTTTGACAACGGCAAGGATTTCTTTGATTTCCTTCTCGTAGCCGTCGCTCTCGTGCTCTTTCACCTGTTCTCTGGTGTAGCCGAGATGGCCGCCGGCTTTCGGACCTTCGATGACGACCATGTCGGCGGTACGGTGATGGTGGCGTTCCCACAGCTTCAGGATGACGCGGGCTGCTTTCGGGGAGCCGATGATCGGGGCGATCTTGGTGTCTGTGCCTTCCACGCAGGCGGGGAGATCGGCAGGAAGTCCCGCGCCGGAGAAGATGATGTCTGCACCGTTTTCTGCTGCGCAGCGGGCATAGTCTTCATAGTGATGGCCTTTGGACATGATGTTCACGCCGATGATGCCGGTCTTTGCTTTTTCTCTGGCTTTCAGCAGTTCGGATTTCAGTGCGCGAAGGTTGGCATTTACTGTATTTGTTTTGAAGTCTGGTTCATTGAAGCCTACGTTGGCAGCAGAGATGACACCTACACCGCCTTCATTGGCTACGGCACTTGCGAGGCCTGAGAGGCTGACGCCGATGCCCATGCCTCCCTGTACGATCGGTACGGTAGCGGTCAGGTTGCCAATGTGTAATGCTGGTAATTTCATGTGATTTTCTCCTAAAATATTCTACAAATCTCACTTTTAAATAACTATACGGTATCACAGATATGTTTGACAAAATAGCAAGCATGAAGTATCCTGTATTTACTGTAGTTTATGCCATGAGATGAAATAAGTCAATGGATAAGTTTTTAAACAATCCTGAATTTTTAGCAAACGAATTACGCGGTGCGTTTGAATTATCACCTAGTGATAAAACCTGAGGCGAAAAAAGTCAGTAAATGTGGGCGGTTTCCCTGATTCGGAAAGAAGCCCATCAGGGAGATGCTTTCCAAAGTATCTTTTAGAAATCGCTAAAACAAATGAAATTTTAATCTACAGATTCCGTGAGTCGCCCATGATATCGATGAAAATCTAAGGAATGTGACAGAAATATGATTTCCTGCATATGTCCCAAAGAAAGGCTCTTTGCTTATTCAATTTCTTCGTGCAATCCTTGACTGCTTGTGATATAGTATTATCAGCAGGTGATAAAAATGAGCAGAAATTTCAAAATGGATAAAACCCAAAGACGCGATGCGATACAGAGCCTGCTCCGCCAACATCCATGTCTGACAGATGGAGATCTGGCAGAGAAATTTTCTGTATCAAGAGCTACGATCCGTCTGGACAGGCAGGCGCTTGGCATCCCACAGATGCGTGACCGTATGGAGCACCTTGTGGCAGGAAGTCCGGAGACGCGCGGGCTGCAGATCTTAGATATGGATATCGGTATCAAAGGCGTGGGTCTCTTTCAGACCAACGATGAGATGGCGGATAATCTCGGTGTGGTGGCTGCGGAAAAATTATATGGCGCAGCCGCTGCATTCGCCGAGTCACTGGCCGGTGTGCCTTTCGCTTCGACGCAGGTCGGAAATATCAAATATAAGATCGCTGTCAAGCCCGGCACGGCGCTTGTCGTGAAAGGGCGGATCGTATTGGTCAGAGGAAATAAAAAACATATCTATATCAGTTTCTTTGACGGTGATAAAGAAGTATACCGCGCAAAATTTATTATGCAGATCCTGCAGTAATGGAGGCGTCCTGTGAAAAAAATAGCTGTTGACGCGATGGGCGGGGATTTTGCACCGCTGGAAATCGTGCTTGGCGCCATTCAGGCGGTCAAGGAATACAAAGTGCCTGTCGTTCTTGTGGGAGATGAGGATGAGATCCGCCCCATCCTGGAGAAGCATCATGAGGATCAGAATCCTCTGATCGAGATCCATCATGCATCAGAAGTGATCGAGATGGGAGAGCATCCTGGGCTGGCGTACCGCAAAAAGAAGGATGCGTCTGTCTCTGTCGGCGCTCGTCTTGTGCGAGAGGGGGAGTGCGGAGCTCTCGTGGCTCCGGGATCGACTGGGGCAGCCGTTACGGCAGGACTTCTCGGCATCGGCCGTATCAAGGGCATCGAGCGTCCGGCCATCCTGACGCCGATCCCTAACCAGAAGGGCGGCTATACATACCTGATCGATTCCGGCGCGAGTGCGCAGCCGAAGCTGGAGACGTATATCCAGAATGCTCTTCTGGGCTATATCTATGCGACGAAGGTCGCGGGTATCCAGCAGCCGAAGATCGGTCTTCTCAATATCGGGGAAGAGGCGACGAAGGGGAGCCCTTTGGTCACGGAAGCGAATGAGGCGCTTTCCGCACAGAAGGTCATTCCTTTTGCGGGCAATGCGGAAGGCCGCGATGTGATGACGGGAGAATTTGATGTCATCGTCACGGATGGATTTACAGGGAATGTAGTCCTGAAATTTGGGGAAGGTGCCGGGAAACTGGTGGCTGCCCTTTTGAAGAATGCTGTCATGCAGGGGGGACTTCGCGCGAAGATCGGCGGGCTGCTCCTGAAGCCGGCACTCAAGAAATACATGGCAAAGCCTCTAGACTATGCTGAATACGGCGGTGCGCCGCTCATGGGCATCAAAGGCGGCCTCATTATCTGTCATGGTGCTTCGAAAGCGAAAGCGATCAAGAATGCCATCCATATGGCGATGGGCGTTTGTCAGGAGCATCTGGATGAGATCGTGATGGATGCGCTGAAACAGATGGAGACTCAATGAGAATGAGGTTGAGCGGGTTCTGATGGCTCGAAAGGGTCGTTCCCCGCCCCCAAACGACGTGTTTTTTTTGGACGGGGAAACGTGATTCCCAAAAGAGGGGAAACCCGTTGAAGACATGGAACCATTTGAATCCTCGGAACTCATAGAAACTGTTTTTCAAGTCCTGGCGTCAGTTGCCAGTTACCAAAATTCTCTTTTCAACGAACGGAAAGGACATTATATATATGAGTGAATTATGTTCTGCAGGAATTCTGGGTACCGGACATTATGCGCCGGAGAAGATCCTTTCCAATGCAGACCTTGAAAGAATGGTCGATACCAGTGATGAGTGGATCCGCACCCGCACGGGCATCGAGACCAGACATATCGCTTCCCGGTCGGAGACGACCTCCGATCTTTGCGTGAAAGCTGCTCTTCCGGCACTGGAAATGGCTGGCCTTACCGCAGACGATATCGACTACATCATTGTAGCGACGGCATCCCCTGACTATGTGGTACCATCCACGGCCTGCATGGTGCAGGATAAGCTCGGATGCAAACATGCAGGTGCGATGGATATTTCCGCCGGCTGCTCAGGCTACATCTATGCAGTAGCTCTGGCATCGAATCTGGTGAAAGCCGGGATGTACAAGCACATCCTGATCATCGGTGCGGAAATCCTTTCCCGCCTCGTGAACTGGCAGGACCGCTCCACCTGCATCCTTTTCGGCGATGGGGCAGGGGCCGCTGTCATCGGAAAGGTCGAAGATGGCTATGGTCTTCTGGCTTCGGATCTTGGCTCAGACGGCAGCCTGGGCAAGATCCTGAATATCCCGGCGAGCGGCGTCGCTGAACCTGTGACCCACCGCGCCATCGACTCCGGCCGTATCTATATCCATATGGAGGGGCCGGAAGTATTCAAAGCCGCTGTCCGTCACATGGGTGCGACCACGCTGAAGACCTTGAAAGCCGCCGGTATCACGAAGGAAGATATCAATATGTTCATTGCCCATCAGGCAAATAATCGCATCATTCAGGCGATCGCAAAGCGTCTGGCTCTGCCGCAGGATCATATGTATGTGAATGTCAATCGCTATGGCAATACATCAGCAGCTTCCGTCGGCATTGCGCTTGATGAAGTCGTCCGCGCCGGACGCGTGAAGCATGGTGACTACGTTGTCCTGACTGGCTTTGGCGCCGGTCTTACATGGGGCTGCGATGTCATGAGATGGATGTAAGGCAAGACCTGATTCCGAATAACCAATAATAAATTAGTATTTATTTATATGGAGTGTGACAAGATGAAAACTGCATTTCTGTTCCCTGGACAGGGATCTCAGAAGGTGGGCATGGTACAGGATCTGTTTGAAAACTATGATTCTGTCAAAGCCCTGATCAAAGAAGCGGATGAAACGCTCGGCTTCTCGATTTCCAAAATGATGTTCGAAGGCCCGGACACAGAGCTGATGAAGACCGAATTCACCCAGCCGGCCATTCTGACGGCCAGTGTCGCAGTATGGCAGGTGCTGAAGGAACACGGCCTCACGCCGGATATCGCAGCAGGCCACAGCCTTGGCGAATACTCTGCGCTGGTCGCAGCGGGTGCGATCTCCTTCGCAGATGCCGTACACACCGTCCATCTGCGTGGTCGCTTCATGCAGGAAGCGGTGCCGCTCGGAGAAGGCAGCATGGCAGCTGTCATCGGTTCCACTCCGGAAACCATCGTGAAGGTGTGCGGCGAAGTTTCCACCGAAGACCTTCCGGTTCAGGCAGTTAATTTCAACTGCCCGGGACAGGTTGTCATCGCGGGTGCTACAGCAGCTGTTGAGAAAGCCTGTGAAGCACTGAAGGAAGCAGGCGCTCGCCGTGCCATCATGCTGAAGGTCAGCGCGCCATTCCATTCCACTCTGATGGAACCGGCAGCTCTTCGACTGAAGGAAGTCCTTGACAAGATCGACATCCATGACACCGCCATCCCGGTCGTAGCCAATGTCAATGCCAAGGAAGAGACCAAAGCGGACGAGATCAGAAAGAATCTGGTCGATCAGGCGGCACATCCTGTACACTGGGAAGAATCCATCCGGAATATGATCGCCGGCGGTGTCGATATGACTGTCGAAGCCGGCCCCGGCACGGTTCTTACCGGCTTCATGAAGAAGATCGTCCGCTCCGTACCCTGCCACCATGCAGAAGATGTAGCCACCATCGATGAAGTCGTGGCTGCACTGAAGGGAGAATAATGATGGAAACTATCGAAAAGACTGCGCTCGTCACGGGGGCTTCCCGCGGTATTGGCAGAGCCATCGCTCTTACATTGGCTGCGAAGGGCTATGCTGTCGCACTGAACTATGCCGGCAGCCAGGCTGCCGCAGAAGCGGTTAAGGGAGAAATCGAAGCCGCTGGCGGCAAAGCCTTCACCATTCAGGGCGATGTCTCCAAAGCAGAAGATGTGGATCGCATTTTCAAAACGATCAAGGAAGAATTCGGTCAGCTGGATGTCCTTGTGAATAATGCAGGGATCACCCGCGACGGACTTCTCATCCGCATGAAAGAAGAAAGCTGGGATGCCGTACTCTCGACTGACCTCAAGAGTGACTTCCTCACCATCAAAGCCGCTGCGCAGATGATGATGAGAAAGAAAAAAGGCTCCATCATCAATATCGCATCCGTAGTCGGCATCATGGGCAATATCGGCCAGGCCAACTACGCAGCAGCCAAAGCTGGCGTGATCGGTCTCACCAAGGCCTGCGCCAAGGAGCTCGCTGCAAGAAACATCCGTGTCAATGCTGTCGCACCGGGCTTCATCGCGACCGACATGACCGATGCTATTCCGGAAAAGAATAAAGAAGCCATGCTGACAGCCATCCCGCTCGGACGCATGGGTCTTGCCGAAGACGTCGCCAAAGCTGTCTCCTTCCTGGCTTCCGATGATGCAAGTTATATCACCGGACAGGTTTTAAAGGTGGACGGCGGAATGGTTATGTAATATAATCAGTAGGGTACAATACAAGGAGACGTCTGTCTTCTATGAGAAAGGTGGTGAAATGAGTAATGAGCACTTTTGACAGAGTAAAGAAGATCGTTGTTGACCAGCTGGGCGTTAGCGAAGCTGATGTCACCATCGACTCCACTTTCATCGATGACCTCGGCGCTGATTCCCTGGATATCGTTGAACTGATCATGGCATTTGAAGAAGAATTCGACATCGAAATCCCGGATGATGCTGCTGAAAAGATCAAGACCGTAAAGAACGCTGTAGACTACATCGACAGCCAGATGTAATGCGCATTCGCATTTCAACATCATATTGGAAGCCGGAGGGGGATCCCCTCCGGCATGCCATATGACTTCCTTTGGGGGAGAATACTTCAAAAAAGCGAATGACCGTCGTGGTTCGTTTTTTTGAGGTCTTGTCCATGCGTGATGGATTTGAAACAGGCGGAGCCATGCCTTTTCAAGTCCTATAATTTTTGCTTAAAAATCTAACACGCGATAAATAATGTTTAAAAGAAGTTTATAAGAGAGGTGCCCTTTTTATGGAAAGAAGAAGAGTAGTAGTGACAGGCATGGGTGTGGTTTCCCCCGTCGGTATCGGTGTCGATGCATTTTGGAATGCCCTTTTGACAGGCAAATCCGGTGTAACACCGATCACAGAATTTGATGCCACGGATTTCCCTGTCAAGATCGCTGGCGAAGTCAAAGATTTCGACCCCGTCAAATATGTGGGGGACAAGAAGACCGTCCGTCACATGGATAGAAATGCCCAGTTTGCTGTTGCTGCCGCAAAAATGGCAGCCCAAGATGCGAAGCTCGATATGAGCGTAGAAGATCCGAACCGCGTCGGCACCATCATCGGTACCGGTATCGGCGGGATCAAGACCATGGAAGATACCGTAGAACGCATCGAAAAACGCGGTCCGGGAAAAGTGAATCCATTCGCAGTCCCGATGATGATCGCAAACATGGCCTCCGGTATGGTCTCCATCACCTTCGGTCTGCAGGGACCGGTCCTGACTGACGTCACCGCCTGCGCTTCCGGCAACAATGCCCTTGGCAGAGCGACCCGCATGATCCAGTGGGGCGATGCGGATGTGATGTTTGCCGGCGGTACCGAAGCGGCTGTCGCAAAGACACCGATGGCTGGTTTTGCTGCCATGCATGCGCTCTCTTCCCGTGAATGCCCGCCGGAAGAAGCATCCTGCCCCTTTGATGTCCGTCGTGACGGTTTCGTACTCGGTGAAGGCAGTGGTGTCCTCATCCTTGAAGAACTTGAACACGCAAAGAAGAGAGGCGCGCACATTTATGCAGAGGTCATCGGCTATGGTACGAATGGCGATGCCTACCATATCACAGCTCCGCGTCCGGGTGGTGAACTCGCAGCTCGCTGCATGAAGAATGCCATCGCGGATGCAGGTATTTCTCCGGAAGATATCGACTACATCAATGCACACGGCACCTCCACCGGTCTCAATGATAAGAATGAGACCAAGGCGATCAAGGAAGTCCTCGGTCAGCATGCCTATGACATCGTTGTGAACTCCACCAAGTCCATGACCGGCCATCTTCTGGGCGCTGCCGGTGCGATCGAAGCTGTCGTCTGCGTACTCTCTATCATGAACAACAAAGTCCATCAGACACTGAACCTTCAGACTCCTGATCCGGAATGTGACCTTCACTACGCGGCGGAAGGCCCGGAAGACCGCAAAGTCGATGTGACCATGTCCAATGCTTTCGGCTTTGGCGGACACAATGCCGTTGTCATCATGAGGCGCTATGAAGAATGAGACATGCTGAAATGAGAAGAAGAGACCGTATGGCAGAAATTGAAAAGTTTGCTGCGGAAAATGAAATTCCCGTGCAGAATGCACAACTTCTCAATACAGCACTCACCCATACCTCGTATGCGAATGAACATAAAAATGAAGTCATTCATGACAATGAACGACTGGAATTCTTAGGGGATGCCATCCTGGATCTGGTCATCGGGGAATACCTTTTTCTGCGTTTCCCCAGCTGGCCGGAAGGGGAGCTGACCCGAGCGAAGGCGAGCGTCGTCTGCAAGCCTTCCTGTGCTGAATGCGCAGCGAAATTCCATGTGGGCGACTACATGCGTCTGGGCCGCGGAGAAGAAATGTCCGGCGGCCGCACCCGTATCTCGATCTTAGGCGATGCCTTCGAAGCGGTCATCGGTGCGATCTATCTCGATAATAACTATGAGGTAGCATCCCGCTTCATCTTGGGGCACATGAAAAAATTCCTCGATCTGATCGATCAGGGAGACTATGACCATGACTACAAGTCTGACCTGCAGGAAATGGTACAGAAGCACGGAGATGTGAATATCTCCTATGTTGTCACCAAGGACGAAGGACCGGCACATGACAAGACCATCTGGATGGAAATTCACATCAATGGCAAAGTCATGGGCGAGAGCGTCGGAAAGAATAAAAAAGAAGCAGCCCAGAGGGCTGCCAAAGAAGCCATCCGAAGGATTCAGCTTGGTGAAACCGTATGATAGAAAACAGGGTTTGAGAAAAATGATAAATCATTTTTCTCAAACCCTGTTTTTATTTTTTCAAATAAGGCATTCGTTTTAAGTCTCTATAAAAATTTTCATGAACCCCAAGCATGATCAGTGTCAAGGTGACCGGATCAAAAGTATACGCCAAAAGGTACAACTGCACGTCAACTTTAAATTTGTATACAAAGACTTCGCTGAGATCACTTTTCTTTTGCTCACCGATCGATGGATTTTCGATAATAAGTCGAATCGCATGATCCACGCTTTTTCGCTGTTTTAGGAAAAGTCGCTTGTATGTGCTTTTAAAAATTCGAGTTTGCTTAATTTCCATGATCTTCCTCGAAGGTGAAAGGCTCTGTTTCCTGATTCTTCGCAATGAGAATGTCACGAATAAAATCTACAGGTAAATCAGGATTGGCGAGTGCATTTTTTCCGACCAAAGCCCAAAAATTGAGCTGCTGGGCTGCCGAACGAAATTCTGCTTTGCCTTCAATACTGGCAGAATCAAAAAGCGTTTTGTCCATGCGAACAGGAATCGTATTCATGATATATCCTCCTTCTTGTAGCAATTTACTACAATTATTATATGACTAAAATACATGAAAATCAATAAGAGTAAAAGAGATCTTATTTAAAAGCAAGGATGAGTGGCTAGGTAATAGATGCTTCAAGTGACTGGTGACTAGGGACTAGGAGACATCGGACTCCCGTATTGTCATTTCGATCGTAAGGGAGAAATCTTTGTCATTCGCGGTCAGGGACTCACGCTTTCCCCACATGTGCCGCGCACTTCTCCGCATTTCTCATCTGTCTTTCATACCGCCTGTGCCCTATCCGCCCCTACGGGGCACCTTCCCCTAGAGGGGAAGGCTGACGATACGAGGGAAATCTGCCATCGCAAACCTTCGGGCATCGCCCCCTTTGAACCCTTTGACCCCGAACCCCGAAGTTTGAAAGCAGGGATTAGGGATGAGTAGCTAGGGATTAGGAGCTTCGAGTGATTGGGTGACTAAAAGACTAGGCGACATCGGACTCCCGTATCGTCATTTCGAGCGCAAGCGAGAAATCTTTGTCATTTGCGGCTCAGCGGTTGATGTTTGGAACTCCCAAACGGGAAACCTGATACCCACTTACTTTCGGGCATTGTCTATATATATTCGCGGCGCTTCCTTATTTTTATGCGCCGCACCTGAACCCCGAACCCTTAAACCATTACCCCCGTTTTTTCAGAAGAAATCGAAAATATCCTTGACATTCCCATAGGTGAATGCTATTCTAATATCATAAGTTAGCACTCGAGAATAATGAGTGCTAATAAATTCAGGTGATACATATGGCACGTAGAATCAATCAAGAAAGCACCGGACATGGTGTGAATGAACTGAATGAAAGAAAACGGCGCGTCCTGTGGGCGGTGGTGCAGGACTATGCAGACACGGCCGAACCGGTCGGCTCGCGTACAATCGCACGAAAGTATGACCTGGGCGTATCGAGCGCGACGATCCGAAATGAGATGCAGGACTTAGAGGATGAAGGCTATCTTGAGCAGCCACATACCTCCGCTGGGCGCATCCCTTCGATCAAAGGATACCGTTTCTATGTAGACTGGCTGATGCAGCCCGCTCCGGTCTCTTCGGAAGAAGAGCACATGATCGACCACATGCTGATGGATCATGTGAGCCGTCAGGAAGAGATATTTCGGAATATGGCCAAGGCTGTAGCTGTACTGACGCATACGCTGTCGGTCGCGGCTTCTGCAGGACAGAAGAAGAAATTCAATTATGTCCGTTTCCTTCCGCTCGATGGCAGGCGGGCGATCCTCCTTGTCGTGACGGATCAGGGCGATGTATCGAATGCGGTGGTGGATATTCCGAAAGGATCCTCCTTCGACGAGATGCAGCTCCTCGCGGATAAGCTGAATCATTTCCTGCATGGCAGGGAGATCGACCATACGGACGAGGAGATGATCCTTTCCTTCCAGCGAGACGTAGAGAAGGATCTGACACCGTATCTGTCGGTCTTTCAGGCGCTGCAGAGGGCTGTGAGCCCGCAGAAAGAGGTCTACGCCGGCGGGGCTTCGCAGCTGATCGAACAGCCGGAGTTTAAAAATGTAGAAAAGATGCAGGATATACTGAATCTCTTAGAGCAGAGAGACATGCTCGAAAGCATGCTTCTTTCCTCTTCCGATCAGCCTATCGCTGTGCATATCGGGACAGAGAATCCGATGAAGTCGCTCTCGGATCTGTCCGTTGTCAGAGCGCAGTTCACATCCGGCGGCCGGGTCATCGGCTCCGTGGCCGTCTTAGGACCGACACGGATGCAGTACAGCCGCATCGTCGGTATGATGCGTTTCATGCAGCAGCGACTGGATCTGTTATTAAAAGGGAAAACATAGGAGGTTCCTGGATGAAGGAAGATAAGAAGAAAGTCGACGTCGAAGAACCGATGAAAGAAACCGAAGCCAAAGAAGAAAGGAAAACGTCTCCCGTAGATGACTTGTTGGATCAGCTCGGCGAAGCGAAGAAGACCGCCGAAGAAGCCAAGAACAAGGCGGAGGCAGCGGAGTCCAAGCTGGCTACGGCTCTTTCCCAGTACGTCAGACTGCAGGCAGACTTTGATAATTTCCGCCGCCGCACCAGAGAGGCGGAAGCGAAAGCTGCGGATACACATACCGCAGAAACACTGAAAGCTTTCCTGCCGGTGCTGGATAATTTCGAGCTGGCGCTTGCTCACATGAAAAAAGATGAAGGCGGCGCGGCTTATGTACAGGGCTTCGAGCTCCTGCAGAAACAATTTGTCAAGATCATGGAAGGCTTCGGTGTGAAGGAGATCGAAGCACTTGGAAAAACCTTTGATCCGCATTTCCATGAAGCGGTCATGATGCTCCCGGCAGATGACAAAGAGGATGAAACCATTTCCATGGTATTCCAGAAAGGGTATCTGTACAAGGACAATGTACTCCGCGTAGCGAAGGTACAGGTCGTGCATAACGGCTAACCGATGGGACGCTCTGCGATTCCATTTCTCTATATAAAATTTCGTAAGTACAAATAGAAAGAAAGGGGACATTTCAAATGTCAAAAGTTATTGGTATCGATCTGGGGACTACAAACTCTGTTGTTGCCGTCATGGAAGGCGGCGAGCCTGTCGTCATTCCGAATGCGGAAGGTTCTCGCCTGACCCCATCCGTTGTCGGCTTCTCCAAGACCGGTGAACGTCTGGTCGGCCAGCTGGCAAAACGCCAGGCGGTATCGAACCCGCATCGCACCATCGTTTCCATCAAACGTCACATGGGCAGCGACTACAAAGTCACCATTGATGACAAATCCTATACCCCGCAGGAAATTTCTGCGATGATCCTGCAGAAGCTGAAGGTCGATGCAGAAGCTTATCTCGGCGAAAAAGTCACCGATGCAGTCATCACCTGCCCGGCTTATTTCACCGATGCACAGCGCCAGGCGACCAAGGATGCCGGCAAGATCGCAGGGCTGAATGTCCTTCGTATCATCAACGAACCGACCGCATCCTCTCTGGCTTACGGCCTCGACAAGATCAAAGACGGAAAAGAACATCGCTTCCTCGTCTATGACCTCGGCGGCGGCACTTTCGATGTATCTATCCTGAATCTGGCGGATGGCGTCTTCGAAGTCGAAGCCTCCAACGGCAACGGCCATCTTGGCGGTGATGATTTCGATGCCCGCGTCATGGACTGGATCGCTGAAAAATTCAAAGCACAGAACGGCTTCGAACTGAAACGTGATCCGATGACGAACCAGAGACTGAAGGAAGCAGGCGAAAAAGCCAAGATCGAGCTGTCCTCCGTCATGAGCACGGATATCAACCTGCCATTCATCACCATCGACTCCAATGGTCAGCCGGTCCACTTCGATGCGACCCTGACTCGCGCAGAATTTGATAGAATCACCGAAGACCTCGTACAGGCGACGGTAGAACCGATCGACCTTGCGATGAAGGATGCAGGCCTTTCCGTCGGTGATATCGATAAAGTCCTTCTTGTCGGCGGTTCTTCCCGTATCCCGGCAGTACAGACCTTGATCAAGAATAAATTCGGCAAGGAACCATCCAAGGGCGTGAACCCGGATGAATCCGTCGCTGTCGGCGCTGCTGTTCAGGCCGGCGTCCTCAAAGGCGAAGTCAAGGACGTCCTTCTCCTCGATGTCACCCCGCTGTCCCTCGGTATCGAGACCCTGGGCGGTGTCTTCACGACCATGATCAAGAGAAATACCACCATCCCGACCTCCAAGTCTCAGGTCTTCTCCACCGCAGCAGATAACCAGCCGTCTGTAGACATTCATGTCCTGCAGGGCGAACGTCCGATGGCAGCGGACAACAAGACCCTCGGTCGTTTCGAACTCTCCGACATCCCGCCGGCTCCACGGGGCGTACCGCAGATTCAGGTCACCTTCGATATCGATGCGAACGGCATCGTCCACGTCTCTGCAAAAGACCTCGGCACCGGCAAGGAACAGAAGATCGATATCACCTCTTCCACAGGCCTCTCTGATGAAGAAATCCAGAAGATGCAGGACGATGCAAAGGCGCATGAAGAAGAAGATAAGAAGCGTAAGGAAGGCATCGAAGCCAAGAACAATGCGGAAGCGCTGATCTACCAGGCGGAAAAGACGGTCAAAGAACTCGGCGACAAAGCAGATGCTGCCAAGGTCAAAGAAGTCAATGACGCCATCGCTACGCTGAAAGAAAGCCTCAAAGGCGATGACACCGCAAAGATCAAAGCCGATGCGGAAGCACTCACCAAGCCGCTGCATGAACTCACCGAAAAGCTGTACCAGCAGGCACAGCAGGCGCAGGCACAGCAGCAGGCAGGCGCTCAGCAGGGCCCGCAGCAGGGACCTCAGGCAGGTGCCAAGAAAGCCGATGACAATGTAGTCGATGCCGATTACAAGGTCGTAGACGACGACAAGAAATAATTGATCTCCTGCAAGGAGATCATCATAGAGAAACTCAGAAGGTTCTGAAGGTTCTACGGATTTCCAGAAAACTGGAAGAGAGCGGAGCCTTCAGGACCTTTTGAGGCATTTCTAAGGAAACACTGACTCTGCGATTGAATCAGCGTTTCCCTAAATTTCTTTGAGGATAGAAAAGAATGGCAGACAGCAGAGATTACTATGACGTGCTGGGCGTCAATAAAAGCGCCTCAGACGATGAAATAAAGAAAGCATATCGCCGGCTGGCACGCAAGTACCATCCGGATCTGAATAAAGACAATCCAAAAGCCGCGGAGGAAAAATTCAAGGAAGTCAATGAAGCCTACCACGTCCTCTCCGATGCGGACAAGAGAGCGCAGTATGACCAGCTCGGACACGATGCCTTCACGCAGGCTGCCAGCGGCGGCGGTGCGGGCTACGGCGGCTTCGGACAGGGCGGCTTTGGCGGTTTCGGCGGTCAGGGAGGCTTTGGCGGCTTCGACATGGGTGATATTTTCGACATGTTCACCGGCGGCGGACGCAGACGGAGCAATGGCCCGGAGCAGGGCGCTGACCTCCGCTATGATATGGAGATCACCCTTCGCGAAGCAGCGACCGGTATCAAGAAGAAATTCACCGTACCGAAGAATGATACCTGTACCCATTGCCACGGCACCGGTGCAGAGCCAGGCTCCTCCGTCGAGACCTGCCCCGACTGCCACGGTACCGGACAGCAGCGTGTGGTAAGGAATGGTCCTTTCGGACAGATGGTGAATATCATCACCTGTCAGCACTGCCAGGGAAGCGGCAAGATCATCCGGAATAAATGCTCCGAATGCCGCGGCACCGGCACGATTCGCGTGAAAAAGACCATTGAAGTGAATATCCCTGCCGGTGCTGACACCGGTGTGCGCATGCGTGTCTCCGGCGAGGGCGAACCCGGCAAGCGCGGTGGTCCGAAGGGGGATCTCTACGTATACATCTACGTGAAAGACGATCCGGACTTCGAGCGTGACGGGGATGATCTCTACAAGAGCGTAGACATCACCTTCCCGGTCGCAGCTCTTGGCAGCACCATCAAGGTCAAGACCCTTGACAAAGAGGTCGAGCTCAAGATCCCCGCCGGTACGCAGAGCGGTACCCGATTCCGCATCATCGGCGAAGGCATGCCGCACCTCCAGTCCAGCCGGAAGGGCAATCTGTACGTGGAAGTCAAAGTCACCGTACCAAAGCGCCTGAAGGAAGAACAGAAAGAAGCCCTCCTGAACTACGCCCACCTCATGGGAGAGGACTGCGCGCAGTATAAAGGAAAGAGCTCCTGGCTTGATAAGATCATCGATAAATTCAAATAAGACACTTGAAACCGCTTGGCGGATGGATTCCATTCGCCAAGCGGTTTTTTTATGAAATGGACGCGTTTCCATGGCCTCCTTTTGCCGATCTATACCTGACTGTAGGAGACGCCATAGCTCGAAAAGGAAAGTGCCTGATATAGGGAGATGACTGTGAAAATGCCGGGTCTGCACCCAGCATTTTCACAGTCTTTTTATTCAGGAGCATGAAGTATCCAGTACCATAGAAAATGAAACAAATCCGGTGCGGGAGCTGTTTTCCCGGTCGGAAAAAGGGAGGGAAACGTCATGGGAAATTTATATGGATATATCCGCGTCAGCACCAGAGAACAGAATGAGGACAGGCAGATTCTTGCACTGAAAGAACTTTCTATCCCGGAGAAAAATTTGTTTATTGATAAGCAATCCGGTAAGGATTTTGAACGTCCTCAGTATCGGAAAATGGTCAGGAAACTAAAAAAAGACGATCTGCTCTATATCAAGAGCATCGACCGTCTGGGGCGTAACTATTCTGAGATTCTGGAGCAATGGCGGATACTGACGAAGGAAAAAGGGATTGATATGGTGGTACTGGATATGCCGCTGTTGGATACCCGTCGGGGAAAAGACCTGATGGGGACATTCCTCAGCGATATTGTGCTGCAAGTCTTGTCCTTTGTGGCAGAAAACGAGCGCACCAATATCCGACAGCGCCAAGCAGAAGGAATTGCCGCCGCCAAAGCAAGAGGTGTCCGCTTCGGCAGACCCCCAGCGCCTTTACCAGACAACTTCCATCATCTATATCAGCAATGGAAAAATGGAAAAATCACCGGAACAGCTGCTGCTAAGTTGTGTGGGATGCCGCTTTCCACCTTCCGCTATCGTGCGGAGATTTACGAAAAAGCCAAGTTGTTGTAAGCGGGTATTTTTACAGGATTGTGTACTTTTCTGTAAAATGCCTGCTTTTTGGCTTTAAGAAAATGATACCACAGAACACCGGCTTTTTCCATACAAAATCTGTGAACAAAAGCTCTTTTGCCACTTTTCAAACACCAGAAAATGCCCCTGCGAAAAAGTACACCATCTTGTAGGTGGTTGCCTTTCTGTCAGCGCATGAATATATGAGGGGTAAAGAAATGGCAGAACGACAGGTCAAGTCAAGGCAGCGTGTGGCGGATCACGGCGAGGTATTCACAGCCGAGCGTGAAGTAAAAGCCATGTGCGATCTTGTAAAACAGGAAACAGAACGAATAGAAAGCCGATTTTTGGAGCCTGCCTGCGGAAACGGGAATTTTCTTGTGGAAGTTCTCCGCCGGAAGCTGGCAGTGGTAAAAAGTCGTTACAGGGAAAGCCCCTTTGATTATGAACGGTACTCCGTACTGGCGATGACCAGTCTGTACGGAGTTGACATTTTGGAGGATAACGCAGAGGAATGCCGTCAACGGCTGTTTGACTTCTGGGACAAGGAATATACCGCCAATGCCAAAGCCCAGGCAAATGAACAGTGCCGGGAGGCGGTACGGTTTATCCTGCGCAAGAACATTCTGTGCGGAGATGCGCTCACCATGCTCCAATCAGACGGTTCCCCTATTGTTTTTGCAGAGTGGAGCCTTGTTACAGGCAATCAGATGAAGCGCCGTGATTTTGCACTGGATGAGCTTCTAAACGGACACGAGGAGGAGATGAATATTTTCATGATCGGCTGGGAGTATGACGAAGAAGTTCAGGCATTTATCCCACCGCCCATCAGGGAATATCCATTGACTGATTACAGGAGGGTGCAGGATTATGAGTGATTTTTACAGCAGTATGTATAACCCGGATGTGCTCACATGTCTGGCGAATCTGTCCAACGATGAGGTATTCACACCGCCGGAGGTGGCAAACCGGATGCTTGATATGCTGCCGGAAGAGCTGTGGCATGACAGCAGCGCAACTTTTCTCGACCCGGCCTGTAAGTCCGGGGTGTTCCTGCGGGAAATCGCCAAACGCCTGATTGAGGGATTAAAAGAGGAAATCCCGGATTTGCAGAAACGCATCGACCACATTTTTCACAAGCAGCTGTATGGCATCGCAATCACTGAGCTGACCAGCCTTCTCTCCCGGAGAAGTGTGTATTGTTCCAAGTATCCCAACAGTAAGTATTCTATCACGCTTTTTGAGGACACCAGCGGCAACATCCGATACAAGCGGATACCGCATCGCTGGCAGAACGGCAAGTGCCTGTTTTGCGGTGCATCCAAGAGTGAATATGAGCGAGGGGACGATCTGGAAACCCATGCTTATGAATGGATACATACGACTAAACCGGAGGAGATATTCAAGATGAAATTTGATGTAATAATCGGCAATCCGCCGTATCAGTTGGAAACATCGGGTAGCGTTGAGTCACAGGCTACCCCGATATATAATAAATTCATTGAACAGGCTAAAAAATTGAAGCCTCGCTATTTGTCGATGATTGTGCCATCTCGCTGGATGAATGGTGGCTTTGGATTAGATGCGTTTAGAAGTGAGATGCTGTTGGACAAACATATCCGAGTTCTTCATGATTATATCAACGCATCTGATTGCTTTCCAGGTGTAGCAATTACAGGTGGAGTTTGTTATTTTTTGTGGAGCAGAGATTCTGAGGGAAAATGTTTGGTTACAACACATAAAGATGGAGACAGAGAACAAACAGTATCTGAACGTTATTTACTGGAAGAAGGTCTTGAGACATTCATTCGACATAATGAAGCAATTTCTATTTTGAATAAAGTTAGAAGTCATGGAGAAGTATCGTTTTCCAATATTGTAAGCCAACGTGATCCATTTGGTTTGAATTACTTTGAAAATGGAAGGGAAAGAATGTTTAAGATTTTTCATCAAAAGCAGACCGCAAACATGAGTCCTATATATTCTTTCGGTTGGCAAAGAAACGGCATAAGTTACGCAGAAAATAAATATATCACCACAAATTTGGAAGCTGTATCCAAATATAAAGTTTTTATTTCCAAGGCTAATGGTGGGGCAAGTAACAAAATCCCCTATGCTGTACTTTCAAAACCTTTTGTTGGTGTGCCGGGAACGATTTGTAATATGACATACTTATTAGTAGGTCCATTTGAAACGAAGGAGATTGCGGAAAATGTAACAAACTATATCGCAACAAAGTTCTTCAGATTTCTTGTTAGCCTAATGAAGAATACCCAGAATGCTTATAAAAAGGTTTACACATATGTCCCAATGCAAGATTTCTCTAAGTCATGGACAGATGAAGAACTTTACGCAAAATATGGATTAACAGGCGATGAAATTGCTTTCATTGAATCTATGATAAAGCCCATGGAGTTAGGCGGTGATGACAATGGCAACTGATTTCTTCCCTCAACGCCCCAATGCCCACCCGATGATTTACGCCTACGAGGACACCAACCCGCAGTATCAAGGGCTTTTGAAGGTGGGCTATACCGCCATTGATGTGGACAAGCGTGTTGCCCAGCAGTACCCCACCAAACGGCCGGACGGCAGTGTTCCCTATCGTATTGTCTATCGGGAAAGTGCTATGTATCCGGATGGTTCCTCGTTCACTGACCATGATGTTCATCGTGTCTTGGAACGAAAGCAGATTCCATGCATGGGCGGTGAATGGTTTCGCTGCAGTGTAAATGATGTCCAAGCGGCTGTGCTGGCCGTCAAAAACCATACTGACAATGCGGAGAATCGAGTCAACAGCTTCTCCATGCGCCCGGAACAGCAGGAAGCCGTGGACAAAACCGCCGCTTATTTTCAGAGCGCTTATGACGAGGATTCTACCCGCTGTCCCAAATTTTTGTGGAACTGCAAAATGCGCTTTGGCAAAACCTTTGCGTCCTATCAGCTGGCAAAACGAATGGGATTCAAGAGGATTCTGATTCTGACCTTCAAGCCGGCTGTCGTCAGCGCATGGCAGGAGGACTTGAACAGCCACATTGATTTTGAGGGCTGGCAGTTTATCAGCCGCAATACAGAACTGATCTATGAAACGGCGGACAAGTCCCGCCCCATCGTCTGCTTTGGCTCTTTTCAGGACTATCTGGGAGTGAATAAGGAAACCGGCGGCATCAAGGCAAAAAATGAGTGGGTACATTCCACCAACTGGGATTTAGTTATCTTTGACGAGTACCACTTCGGAGCATGGAAGGAAAACGCCAAAAAGCTGTTTGAGCAGGAGGACGAGGACAGCTACGACAGTGAGGATATGGATAAGTATGACCGTGGCAACGCCTACGATGAAACGTTCCTCCCCATCACCGCCATGTACTATCTGTATTTGTCCGGTACGCCGTTTCGGGCGCTGAATTCCGGTGAATTTATCGAGGATCAGATTTACAACTGGACATACTCAGATGAACAGCGGGCAAAGGAAAATTGGAAAGGTGACAATAATCCTTATGCCGCACTGCCCCGCATGGTGATGATGACTTACCGCATCCCGGACAGTATCCGTCAGATCGCTATGCAGGGAGAGTTCAACGAGTTTGACCTGAATGTGTTTTTCTCAGCCAAAGGCAAAGGGACGGACGCTTGCTTTGTCTATGAAAATGAGGTGCAGAAGTGGCTGGATCTCATTCGGGGTGCTTATCTGGAAACCAGTGTGGATGATTTGAAACTGGGGGCTAAGAAACCCGCCATGCCATATGCCGATGTACGTCTGCTGAATGTCTTGCAGCATACACTTTGGTTTCTCCCCAATGTAGCTTCCTGCTGTGCGATGAAAAATCTGCTGATGCAGAAGCAGAATACGTTCTATCATGATTACACCATCAATGTCTGTGCAGGGACGAGTGCCGGAATCGGTGCAGCGGCTCTGGAGCCGGTGCGAAAATCCATGCGTGACCCATTGGAAAGCAAGACCATCACCCTCTCCTGCGGTAAACTGACAACGGGCGTTACAGTCAAGCCATGGACAGGCATTTTTATGCTGCGCAATCTGTCCAGCCCGGAAACCTATTTTCAGGCGGCGTTTCGTGTGCAAAGCCCGTGGGAAATCACAACGGACGGCGGCAAAAAAGAAATCGTCAAAAAGGAATGCTATGTGTTTGACTTTGCTCTTGACCGAGCACTCAAACAGATTTCCGATTACAGCTGCCGTTTGAACATTGACGAAGGCAACCCGGAAAAGAAGGTAGCGGAGTTTATCAATTTCCTTCCGGTCATCGCTTACGATGGCAGCACCATGCGGCAGATTGATGCGGGCGAGGTTCTGGACATCGCTATGGCAGGTACATCTGCCACCCTGCTTGCCAAACGCTGGGAAAGTGCACTGCTTGTCAATGTGGATAACGATACTCTTTCCCGTTTGATGGCTAATCCGGCGGCGATGGAAGCTCTGATGAAAATCGAAGGGTTCCGCAGTCTGAACAAGGATATACAGACCATTATCAACAAGTCCGAAGCTGTAAAAAAGGCAAAGAAAGAGGGCACAGAAAAACTCACGCCAAAAGAGAAAAAAGAGCTGAGCGAGGAAGAAAAAGAGTACAAATCCAAACGCAAACAGATTCAGGAGAAGCTGATTAAGTTTGCTACCCGTATTCCAGTTTTTATGTACCTGACCGATTATAGGGAACGATGCCTGAAGGATGTTATTACACAGCTGGAACCAAGGCTTTTCAAGAAAGTAACGGGTCTGGATGTCAAAGATTTTGAGTTGCTGGTATCTCTCGGCGTGTTCAATGATTCGCTGATGAACGATGCTGTTTACAAGTTCAAGAGATACGAAGATGCCAGCTTGAGCTACACAGGCATTGACCGGCATGAAGGTGAAAACCGTGGCGGTTGGGATACGGTTATCTCGGATGCTGACTATAATAGTATGTTCGCTCTGCAACAGACTTCGATGGAAGCACCGATTCCTTCGGCGGATGATTTGCCGGAAAAACCGTTTCTGGATTTTGCGGAAGCTGTCCGAGATATGGATCAGCCCCAAAAGAAGCTGCAAGCCGCAGAAAAACCGGCTGCGTATCGGCGGCATTTAGAAAAGCCGCGCTGCACCCCGCCAGTGCCAAAACCGGCAGAACCTGCACCACACACGCAGGTGGATTTGTCCCGTGTTGTGGTTGGTGGTCAGCTTCGGCATAAAGCATTCGGCATGGGGACGGTAAAAGAAATCCGAGGCGGCTTGATTATCGTATTGTTTGGTGGGACGGAGAAAAAGTTTCAGTTCCCCGGTGCATTGCTGCAAGGTTTTCTGAGCCTGCCGGAATGATTCCAGCAGTACACGATAAAATTTGTTGAAAAAACCGATGTGTTTTTCGTAAAAGAGAGATGCATCGGTTTTTCTTTTTGAAGAAAGCGACTAAGGAGACTTCTTCTTTCTCTGTGCATGAAATTTTTGCACCATCGTTCGTCGCATGATACAATAGAATGTGAATTTTTAGGATAATTTTCAAGGAGCGAGTGATGACGGATTTCCTACCTCATGTCTATGGACAGGAAAAAGTGAAGAAGGAGTGGAAGCGGCTTCTCGAGGAGAGGCGGCTTCCGCATACGATGATCCTGTATGGCGATGAGGGTCTCGGAAAGACGACAGCTGCTTTTGACCTTGCAGGGGTGCTGACGGGGAAGTCAGGAAGGCTCTGGGAGGAGATCCGTCTCCGGCAGCGGGAGTCTTCCGGCAAGGAGCCGGTCGTGACCTTTGCGGATCATCAGGTCTGGTATCTTCGCCCGACGGGAATGGAGCTCAAGATCGAGCAGTTCCGCCTGTTTCTGGACGCGATGGCAACATTCGATGAGACGGTGCATGTGTGCATCATCGATGAAGCGCAGACGATGATGGATCCGGTGGCAAATTCGCTCCTGAAGACCTTAGAGGAGCCGGAGGGAAATGTCCATTTCATCCTCATCACGCATGATCTTCATGCGCTGCTTCCGACCATTATTTCCCGTGGTGAGCGGTTTGCCTTCCTGCCTCTGTCGGAGGGTGACTATCTCTCGCTCATGGCGTCGGATCCGAAGAAGTATCATTTCCCGAAGGGAATGGATGCGAAGGTGCTCTTCCAGCTTTCGGAAGGAAATCCGGGGATCACGCTGGAGGTCTGTGATGAAAAGGGAGAGGCAGAGCCACAGTCGGCGATGGATTTCTGGAATATCCTGACGCATGATGCGATGCCTTTTGCGACACTCTCCGCTATGGAGCTGGGGGAGAGGAAGGATTTCCTGCGGCGGCTTCGCTGGATCCGCCTTGTGGGGCGCGATATCATGGTGATCGCAGAGACAGGGGATGCTTCTCTTTCCCGCTGCGGGTCGGTCGCGGGACGCGAGGCTTCTCTCGCTTCTTTCTGGGACCGCGGCCGAGGAGAGAAAGCGATGAGCGTGCTGCAAACGGCAGAAACGGCGGTTTCCCGATATATCAATAGTAAAAATGTATGGGATTATATTCTCATCAGTTTGGAACATATACAGAAAGGCAGCCAGAAATGGAGCAGATCGTAGGTGTCCGGTTCAAACCGGCAGGGAAAATATATTATTTCGATGGCAATGACCTGGAGCTTCACTTGGATGACGGGGTCATCGTGGAGACGTCGCGCGGGCTGGAGTATGGCTACGTAGTGACGATGCCGGCTGAGGCAGAGAAGGATGAGGAGAATCCGATGAAGCCGGTCATCCGCAGGGCGACGATCAAGGATATGGCGCAGCTGGAGCGGAATAAGGCGAGGGAGAAATCGGCTTTCGATATCTGTCTCCAGAAAATCGAGAAGTTCAAGGTGCCGATGAAACTCTTGCGGGCAGAGTATACATTTGATAGAAATAAGATCGTTTTCTTCTTCACCTCAGATGGGCGTGTCGATTTCAGGGAACTGGTGAAGGAGCTGGCTGCGGTCTTCCATACGCGCATCGAGCTCCGGCAGGTGGGCGTGCGTGATGAAGCGAAGCAGGTCTCGGGGATTGGCTCGTGCGGACGGCCGCTGTGCTGCGCGACGTTCCTCGGAGATTTCGCTCCGGTGTCGATCAAGATGGCAAAGAATCAGGGACTGTCGCTGAATCCGACGAAGATTTCCGGTGTCTGCGGACGTCTTATGTGCTGCCTGCGCTATGAAAATGACCAGTACACGGGGGATAACAGCCGCAGGAAGAAGTGCTGTGCGATGCAGCAGAAGGGGAAGCAGTTCCGCGTCGGCATGAAGGTCATCACGGATGAAGGCATGGGACAGGTGCTGTATGTGAATTCACAGAAGCATACGGTCAAGGTGCAGCTCGATGGACAGAAGACGAAGACGCTTTCCTGGGATGTGGTAGAGCAGGTGGAAAATGACTGAGTGGACACTGAAGGATGGCGAGCGGCTTGATGATCTGGTACGGGATGGCATGCGTCTCATCCAGCGGCCGGATCAGTTCTGCTTCTCGGTGGACTCCGTACTGCTCGCGCACTATGTGAAGCCGAAGGCGAAAGATCGGATCGCAGACCTTGGGACAGGGACAGGCGTCATCTCTCTCCTCGTCTCGGCTCTGGGCGGAAGGGATATCACGGCCTTTGAGGTGAATCCTGTCATGGCAGATCTCGCGCGCCGCAATATAGCGGGGAATGGGAAAGAGGATCGGATCCATGTGGTCGAGTGTGATTACCGGAAGGTGAATGAAAGGTTTCCTTCCGGCTCTTTTTCGTTGGTGCTGGCGAATCCACCCTATCGCGAAATGGGGACGGGGAAGATGAGCATGCTAGAGGGGGTCGCCAGTGCGAGCTATGAGATGAATGCATCGCTCACAGACGTTTTCAAGACAGCGCAGTATCTTTTGAAATACGGCGGCCGCCTCGCGATGGTACATCGTGCCGATCGCACGGCTGATCTCATAGCCATCGGACGGTCGTATCGCATGGAGCCGAAGCGAATGCGTTTCATTTACGCCAGAAAAGGCCATACCGCGGTGCGAGTCCTCATCGAGTGGAAGTATGGGGGAAATCCGGAGCTTACGGTAGAGCCGCCGCTCCTCCTGCATAACCGAGACGGATCGTATACGGATGAAGTGCTGGAGATATACGGGAAATGAATGAGGGCTAAGTTTGAAAGCAGAAAGAACGATCTACCCCTTTTTTCATCCGCAATCAAAGGACGCCCCGTCCCACGGGCTAACCCTGAACCTTGAACTTCCCCTATTTCTATAGAAAGGAGCCATTCCATGAGTGAAATCAATCCCGGCACCCTCTACTTGGTGCCGACACCGATCGGAAATCTGGAGGATATCACCGAAAGAGCGGTGGAGATCCTGAAGCAGGCGGACATCATCGCGGCGGAGGATACCCGTCATACACGGATCCTGCTGGATCATCTGGGCATTACGGGTCATGTCGTATCCTACCATGAACATAATAAAAAAGAAGCAGGACCGAAGCTCATCGAAAAGCTGCTCGATGGACAGTCGGTCGCACAGGTGAGTGATGCCGGGATGCCGGTCATCTCTGACCCCGGGGCAGATCTGGTGCGTCTGGCACTTGCAGAAGATCTCCCCATCGTGCCGCTCCCGGGGCCGAATGCCGCACTGACGGCACTTGTGGCATCGGGCCTCGATGCCAGACAGTTTGCTTTCATCGGATTTCTGCCGAAAATCACCGCGAAGCAGAAGAAGCTTCTGATGGATATGAGCCGTGTGCCTGTGACGCTCATTTTCTACGAAGCGCCGCATCGCTTGAAGGAAACGCTGGATACGCTCATCAAGTATCTCGGAGACAGACAGGCCGTGACGGCAAGAGAGCTCACGAAGAAATTCGAGACCTTCCGGCGGGGGACGTTGAAGGAGCTCCGCGCCGAGCTGGATGAAAATGACCCTAGAGGTGAATATGTCATCCTCGTCGAAGGCTGGAATGAGGATATGGCAGAAGGAGAAGAGGAAGAAGCTTCCTGGGAGGCAGAAGCACTGGAGCTGGCAAAGACACTTCCGCAGAAAGAAGCAGCGAGAAAGATCGCGGCAAAGTTTCATATGGGACGGCGAGACGTGTATCAGTACTTGCTCAAAAATGGGGACTAGTGACTGGCAGCTAGTAGCTAGTGGCTAGGGATTAGGAACAAGTGGTGATTGAAGTAGCGCAATTAGCATGCTGACCGTTCTGCAAGGAAGACCCTCGGCTGCGCTTCCGATGACTACGGCGCGAAGCGCTATCAAAATTCTGCGGCGCTTCCTCATTTTATGCGCCGTACCACCATTTCGCATTTCTCATTTCTAATTTCTCATTCAAACGAGGCTTTCAAACGCAATCAAGGAGCGGCACGCCCCCGGGGCTAACTCTGAACCCTGAACCCTACAACTTTTATTTTCTTTCCATTTCCCTACATAAGCGGTATAATAATTTAAATATGCATACAAAACGAAATGCTTTCGTTTTACCCATAGAGGCAGGAGGAATCTGAATGAACGACAAACCGAAATACTATATCACCACGCCGATTTACTACCCCAGCGCGAAGCTGCACATCGGGCATACATACTGCACATCCATCGCTGACAGCATGGCTCGTTTCAAGCGTCTTGACGGCTATGATGTCTTTTTCTTGACCGGATCGGATGAGCACGGACAGAAGATCGAGCAGAAGGCAGAGGAAGCCGGTGTCACGCCGATCGAGTACACGGATAAGATCGTAGGCATGTTCCAGCAGCTGTGGAAGGAGCTCAATATTTCCAATGATGACTTCATCCGCACCACCCAGAAACGTCATGAAAAGGTCGTACAGATGCTCTTCCAGCGCTCCTATGATAAGGGCGATATTTACAAGGGCAAGTATGAAGGCTGGTACTGCGTGCCATGCGAATCCTTCTGGCCGGAAAATAAGCTGGATGAGAATCACACCTGTCCGGACTGCGGCCGTCCGCTGCAGAGAGTCAGTGAAGAAGCGTATTTCTTCAAAATGTCCAAGTATGCGGATCGCTGGATGAAATATGTGGAAGAGAATCCGGGCTTCATTCAGCCGGAATCCCGCCGCAATGAAATGATCCAGTTCGTCAAGAGCGGGCTGGAAGACCTTTGCGTCTCTCGCACGAGCTTCTCCTGGGGCATCAAGGTACCGTTTGACCCCAAGCATGTCGTGTATGTCTGGTTTGATGCACTGGTCAACTACCTGACCGCGGCGGGCATCGTCGACGATCCGGAAAAATTCAAGAAGTTCTGGCCGGCAGACGTGCATCTGGTGGGCAAGGAGATCGTTCGTTTCCATACCATCATCTGGCCGATCATGCTGATGAGCCTTGGCATCGAGTTGCCGAAGATGGTCTACGGCCACGGCTGGCTCATCGTAGACGGAGAGAAAATGTCCAAGTCCAAGGGCAATGTCGTCGATCCGATCCCGCTTCTGCAGGAATTTGGCTCTGATGCGATCCGCTACTACCTTCTGAATGATATCCAGCTTGGGCAGGACGGCAATTTCAGCCGCGACAGACTGATCGGACGTATCAATTCCGACCTGTCGAATGATCTCGGGAATCTCCTGTACCGCTCTCTTTCCATGGTGGAAAAATACAGAAAGGGCGTCCTGACCAAGGGCGATGCTTCTTCTGATGAGACGGTGGCAGCTGCTTCTAAGGAGATCGAAGACAAAGCAGCCGAGACGCTTTCTGCATTCCGCGCAGGCATGAATGGCTGGAAGATCAATGATGCACTGAAAGCGGTATGGACCTTTGTCCGTGCGCTCAATAAATATGTCGATGTGACTATGCCATGGGCATTGGCTAAGGATGAGGCCAAGGCACCGCTTCTCGATGCTGTCCTCTATCATCTCTGTGAAGGCATGCGCTTCGTCTCTTTGATGGCAGAGCCGGTCATCCCGATCGCGTCTGAAAAGATCTGGAACCAGCTGGGACTTACCGATTTCAAGGATGCAGCCTACAAAGACCTCGTCTGGGGCGGTATTGCTGACAGCACTCATATCAATAAAGGACCGCAGCTCTTCCCGCGCATTGAGATCGAAAAGGATGAGGAAGTACCCGCACCGAAGAAGGTAGAGAAGAAACAGCCAAAGAAGGAAGAGAAGAAAGAAGAAAAGAAGGAAGCGATTTCCATCGACGATTTCTTCAAGACAGACCTTCGCGTAGCAGAAATCCTGACGGCGGAAAAGGTGGAAAAATCCAAGAAGCTTATTAAGATGACCGTATCCCTGGGCGATGGGGAGACGCGCACCGTCGTGAGCGGGATCTCCGAATACTACCAGCCGGAAGAGCTCATCGGCAAGCACGTCATCTTTGTGTCGAACCTGAAGCCGGCAAAGCTCATGGGGATCGAGTCGCAGGGGATGATCCTTGCTGCGTCGAAGGATGGAAGCCTCAAGGTGCCTTTCGTCGATATGCCTGCCGGCAGCCGGGTGAAATGATGGGGCTCTTCGATACCCATGCGCACCTGTACGACAAAGCCTTTGACCGTGACAGGGAAGAGGTCATCCATCACATATGCAAGACGCTGGACTACGTGGTCATCCCTTCCGAAGACCTTGTGACCAGTGAAAAAGCGGTGGCTCTCGCAGAGAGCCACCCTTCTCTATATGCAGCAGTCGGCATCCATCCGCAGGTGACAAAGGATGCGACGGAGGAGGCGCTCGCAGCCATTGCTGCGCTTGCCCGGACGCATGACAAGGTGAAAGCGGTGGGGGAGATCGGGCTGGACTATTACTATCTCTACACGGATAAGGAAACGCAGAAATACTGGTTTGCCCGCCAGATCGAGCTTGCCAAAGAGCTTGACCTTCCCATCCTCATCCATGACCGGGACGCCCATGGAGATACGCTCTCTATCCTGAAAGCACACCAGGGAGGAAATCTGCGGGGGATCCTCCACTGCTTTTCAGGAAGTCTGGAGACAGCGAAGGAACTCATGAAGCTCGGCTTCTACATCTCCTTTGCAGGGCCTGTCGTTTTTCCAAAGAGCCTGAAGCTCAAGGAAGTCGCCAAGGAGATACCGATGGATCGGCTCCTCATAGAAACGGACAGTCCTTACCTCACCCCGCCGCCCTTCCGCGGGAAGCGAAACGATCCGTCCAATGTCCGCTTTGTGGCGGAAGAGATCGCCCGTCTTAAGGGTGTATCGGCGGAAGAGATCGCAGAGCAGACGAAGCGGAATGCGATGGAAGTATATGGGATAGGAAAATAAATGCTTCCGCGGTGTGGCGGCATCGCCGCATCCGGATCCCAATTTTAATCATATTTTCCTTGCATTTTCTCTTCCCATCCGCTATAATATAAAAGCTTGCTTTGATGCAGGCAACTTCTCTTCCCATGGAGAGCATGGGACATAAGTCCAAAAAGGAGGCGAATTTCGTGAAAAAGTATGAAGTTATGTTCATTGTGAATGCAGCTAATGATGAAGTCATCAAAGCTGCTGTCAAACTGGTACAGGACACCATCACCAGAATCGGTGGTACCGTTGACAAAGTTGATGAATGGGGCAAACGTCATCTTGCCTACGAAGTCAGACACCAGAGCGAAGGCTACTACGTAGTAGTAGATTTCCAGGCTGACCCGGCAGAGATCAAAGAACTTGACCGCGTTATCAAAATTCATGAAGAAATTATCCGTCACATCATTGTAAAACAGGATGACTAAGAGGTAGCACAATGAATTCAGTTCAAGTTATGGGTAATCTGGCACGAGATCCGGTCGTCCGTGCAACAAAGACCGGCCGCGCTATGGCATCTTTTACCGTGGCAGTGAATCGTTCTTTTACAACGCCTCAGGGTGAACAGAGAGAGATCACAGACTGGATTAACGTTGTGGCTTGGGGAAATCTGGCGGAAGCTGTAGGGAATCAGCTGAAAAAAGGCAGCCGCGTTTTCGTGGAAGGCCGTTTTACTACTCGTTCCTACGATACACCAGACGGACAGAGAAGATGGGTCAGCGAAGTGACTGCGAATTTCGTGGCACTTCCGATCGGCGGATTCTCGCATTCCCAGCAGCAGCCTTCGGGCAATGCTTTCGGCGGAAATAATGGCTATAATGGCAATAATGGCTACGGCGGAAACAATGGCGGCTTCAATAACGGAGCTTCCCCATTCGGTCAGAGCCAGCCGCAGGGCCAGCCGAAGAGCAGTTTTGGTCAGTTCGGACAGGCTTCTAAGGATGAAGACATTCCGTTCTGAGATACATTGATTTTGGAGGATAAACTAGCATGATCAGAAGAGATAGAGTAAGAAGACCGAGAAGAAAGGTCTGCCAGTGCTGCGTAGATCACGTAGACACCATTGATTACAAAAACATTGCCGCACTTCGCCGTTTCGTTTCCGAAAGAGGTAAGATCCTTCCTCGCCGCGTAACTGGCACATGCGCTAAACATCAGCGTAAGATCAATCTCGCTATCAAAAGAGCAAGAGCTATCGCTCTGCTTCCTTTTAGCGCTGACTAATCAAAAGCGAAAGATCCCAAGACTTCGGTCTTGGGATTTTTTATTGGAACGGGCGCAATGGAGAGGCCACTGTGTATAAAAATCCGAAAGTGCTGCGAGTATTTGCGCAGAGCGTAAGCTCTTTCCCTCTTACCGGGAAAGCAGACTGTCAGGTTCGACGCCTTCCTAAACCCCTAAATTTGTAGCATCCCATTCTCGTCTATGTTACAATAAAGCTAAGTTTATCTCGATGGAGGTGTCCTATGAAATATAGAAGTACAAGAAGCAGTGAGACCGTGACCGCACTGGAAGCGCTGGTGAAAGGACTGGCGAGTGACGGCGGGCTCTATGTGCCATCGGAGCTGCCAGCGCCTTTTCTGGCAGCTGATGATCTGATGCATCTTTCCTACGAAGAGCTGGCGGCTTATGTGCTGTCCCATTTCTTCACCGATATCCCAGAAGAGGATATGAAGAGGCTGACGCATGATGCATACACCGGGACATTCGAGACACCGGATATCGTGCCGGTGAAGACGATGTCGGAGTCCTTCTCCATGGCAGAGATGTTCCATGGCAGGACCTGTGCATTCAAAGATCTTGCCCTCTCTCTCTTCCCGTACCTTCTGGTGTATGCCAAGAAGCAGCAGAAGGATGGCAAGGAGGTGCTGATCCTGACTGCGACCTCCGGAGATACCGGCAAAGCGGCGCTGGAAGGCTTCCGCGACGTGCCGGGGGTACACATCATGGTCTTCTACCCGTCTCACGGTGTCAGCCCGCTGCAGCAGGATCAGATGCAGAAGCAGCTCGGAAATAATGTGAAGGTCGTCGGCATCGAAGGCAATTTCGATGACGCGCAGAGTACGCTGAAGAAAGTCTTCGGCAGTGAGCTGCGCGAGAGATCTGCAGAGAAGGGCGTGCTTTTCTCCAGTGCGAACTCTATCAATATCGGACGCCTTTTCCCGCAGGTGGTGTACTATGTCTGGATGTGGCTCTCACTTTTGAAGCAGAACTCCATCGGGCCGAAGGAGACCTTCAATGTCGTCGTTCCGACAGGGAATTTCGGTAACATCCTGGCGGCATGGATCGCCAAACAGATCGGTACGCCGATCGGCGAGCTCATCTGCGCCTCCAATGAAAACAAGGTCCTTGCCGATTTCTTTAAGACGGGTACCTACGATATCAACCGTGACTTCCACCTGACCGAAGCTCCGTCGATGGATATCCTGATTTCTTCGAATTTCGAGCGCTTCCTGTACTTCATGACCGGCTCGAAGGAAACGGTGGCTGCTGACATGCAGGCGCTGAAAGACACCGGCATTTACTCCCTCTCGAAGGAGGCCATGGAAAAGGTCACTGGCGAGATGAAGGGCGGCTGGGCATCGCCAAAGGCCATGGAAGAAGCGATGACGAATGTCTACGACAAGTATGACTACCTCATGGATCCGCATACGGCTGTCGCCTATGCAGTCTATGATGAGATGAAGAGAAAGGGAGAGATCCCGCGTCATACCCATACCGTTATCGTCTCTACGGCGCATCCCTATAAATTCCCCGGTATCGTGGCAAAGTCACTCGGTCTTACGCCGAAGGATGATCCGTATGATACCCTTCGTATGATCGCAGAAAAGACGGGCATCGCGATCCCCAGACAGCTCGGTGAGCTTGAAAGCAGAGAGAAACGATTCACAGATGTGGTCGATCGCACGGAAATGGCAGAGTCGATTGAAAGGTATGTGGACGAGATTTGTGAGAAGGACTAGTGGCTAGTGACTGGTAGCTGGGGATCAGGGGTGACTGGCGAACAGAAAGAGTGCCATCTTCGGGTATCGCCCTAAGGAAACACTGATTAAATCGTTGTATGATTTCATTCTTGGATTTTTATGCAGAGCAAGGAATCATCTGACGCGAATAGCGAGCTATTTAAGGAAGATGATGACGAAGCTATGTATAAAAATCCATATGAAATCCGACTCTGCGATT
>CAVBQN010000009.1:0-40037 GCA_963597545.1 Fusicatenibacter saccharivorans | reverse complement strand
ACCAAATGAAAGCAAAGTAAAAAGGGGCTGTGAAGAAATGAGGATTCATTTCTTTACAGCCCCTTTTGGCATGCGCTATTTCACGAAGCTGCTCTCTTACAGCAGACCGCCGTAATTTTCAAGCATCTGACGTACCTTTGCCTTTTCTGCTTCCGTCGGTTCGACCATCGGCAGGCGGAAGTGTCCACCAGGCTGGCCGACCAGATTCGTAGCCGTTTTGACAGGAGTCGGGCTTGCCGTGAAGAACATGCCTTTGTTGATCTCATACATCTTGAGATGCAGCTCTCTGGCTTTTGCAAGATCGCCTTTTTCGAAAGCATCCACCATAGCGAGCATGTCATCCCCGATGACATGTGCGGAAACGGAAATGATGCCTACGCCGCCGGCAAGAAGAACAGGCAGTGTGAATGCATCATCACCGCTGTAGATCATGAAGTCTTCCGGAAGAAGCGCTTTTTCCTTGGTGACCTGATCCCAGCTTCCGGTTGCATCTTTGATGCCGACGACATTCGGGCATTCATCCACGATTCTCTTAATGGTTTCCGGCTGGATAGACACGCCGGTTCTGCCCGGTACGTTGTAAAGAACGAGCGGCAGATCTACGCCTTTAGCGACAGCCGTGAAGTGCTGGTACATCCCTTCCTGGTTCGGTTTGACATAGAAAGGAACGATCACCAGCGCGCAGTCAATGCCCGTTTCCTTGGCTTTGTTGCCGAATGCAATGGTATCCGCAGTGCTGATGGTACCGATATTGCCCATGACAGGCACTTTCTTCCCTTCACCGCGTTTGCCGACAGCATCTACGATAAGGGTATACAGTTTCAGCTTTTCTTCTGCAGTCATGGTAGCACCTTCGCCGGTGGTTCCACCGACAAGGAGGCCCTCAGAGCCATGAGCGACAAGATGCTTTGCGAGTGCGACAGCACTTTCGTAGTCGACAGCACCGTCTTCTGTGAATGGAGTGATCATAGCCGTAATGACACGGCCAAACTGAGCAGTTGCCATAGTTATATCTCCTTTGGATCTTTATCTTTGAACTAGGGATTAGTGGCTAGGGATTAGAAGTGACTGGTGACTAGTGACTAGTGACCTCAATGCCACTTTCGGGCATCGCCCCATATATATTCGCAGCGAAGCCGCCACCTTCATTCCTCATTCGAGCAAAACTTTCATTCACAATCAAGGGACAGAACGTCCCCGGGGCTAACCCTGAACCCATCAACCATTTTTATAACATATCATGCGCGATCATATATTCTGCGATCTGCAGGGTATTGAGCGCTGCGCCTTTTCTGATCTGATCGCCGGACACCCAGAGGTTGATGCCATTCGGATTCACGAGATCCTTGCGGATACGACCGACAGCTACATCTGTTTTATCAGAGGTATCAAGAGGCATCGGGTAGATCATATTCTTTACGTCATCGACCAGTTCAGCGCCATCGAAGTCTTCGATCGCTTTCTTCACCTGTTCAACGGTGAGCGGCTCTTCGGTTTCTACATAGATAGACTCCGCATGGCTTCTTGCGACCGGCACACGAACAGCCGTCGGGGTGATGCCGATCTCCGCATCATGCATGATCTTATGAGTTTCATTCACCATCTTCATTTCTTCCTTGGTATAGTCATTATCAAGGAAGATATCGATCTGCGGGATCAGATTGTATGCGATCTGGTAATGTTTCGGAAGGCTGGCCGAGGGAAGGATCTTCGGTTCATAATTCTCGCCTTTAGCAAAAGCGGCAGCTTCTTCATAGAGCTCATCGATGCCTTCTTTGCCCGCACCGGATACCGCCTGATAGGTGCTGACGACGATGCGTTTGATGCGGGAAAGATCATAAATCGGCTTCAGTGCCATCAGCATGATGATGGTGGAGCAGTTCGGATTGGCGATGATACCTTTGTGCTTTGCAATATCCTCCGGATTGATCTCCGGAATGACGAGCGGTACTTCCGGATCCATGCGGAAGGTGGAAGAGTTATCAATGACTACAGCACCGCGTTTGGCTGCTTCCGGTGCCAGCGTCTTGCTGATGCTGCCGCCTGCAAAAAGAGCCACATCAATGTTTTCAAAAGATTCCGGCTTGGCTTCCTCTACCGTATATTCCTTGCCGCAGACCATGAGCTTCTTGCCTGCACTGCGTTTGGAGGCCAGAAGCTTCAGGGAAGCGAACTGGAAATTTCTTTCTTCAAACAGACGGATAAATTCCTGTCCGACGGCACCAGTAGCACCAAGGACGGCGACGCGCGGGAGTTTACTCATAGTCAAGCACCTCATTCCAAATAATTTTCAAGTCCATAAACAAAGCCTTTGACCGTCATGCACTTTTTGCAGGCAAGCATGACGCCCGGCATAAAGGATTTGCGATCCAGAGAATCATGACGCAGTGTCAGGATCTCCCCATAGCCACCAAAGAGGACTTCCTGATGTGCCACATAGCCGGGGAGGCGGACAGAGTGAATGGTGATCCCTTCGTATTTGCCGCCGCGAACGCCCGGCAGGCTTTCCTTTGTTTCATCCGCTTCCGGTTCCATGGTGCGGGCAGCTGCCATTTTTTCGGCAGTCAGCTTCGCTGTGCCGGAAGGAGCATCATATTTATGATTGTGATGGAGCTCGATGATTTCTGCATTCGGCATGTATTTGGAGATTTCAGCCGATACCTTCATCAGAAGGACAGCGCCCAGAGAGAAATTCGGCGCAACAAGTCCATTGGCGCCTGTCTTTTTGGCAATGCTAGCGAGTTCCTCTCTCTGCTTCGCGGTGAGACCGGTCGTTCCGATGACGATATTGACCCCATTTTCAAGGACATACTTTGCATTTTCATAAATGACCTTCGGACTGGTGAAATCAACGATCACATCCGGCTTGCCCTTGGCAAATGCTTCTTCCAGCGTCTTGTCAATGGTCATCCCATTGTGTCCGATACCGATCACTTCTCCCAGATCTTTGCCAGCTGCACCGATATCGACGCCGCCACAAAGCTCCAGACCATCTTCTGCAAGGACTGAGCGGACGACCTCACTGCCCATGCGTCCTGCAGCCCCATTCACTAATACACGAATCATTCTGACTCCTCCTTTATCGCAAGTGAGGACACAGATCCCCCACCGCTTTTGAATAGATTTAAGTCAATGGTAGTATAAAAATGAAAATGCGTCAATAGGCGAATTTCGATAGTTGCATCATTTGATGAGATCTGAGTATCTTGGAAAGAAGGACCATGGATCAGAGACCATGTGCAGCGAATTCGAAGCCTTCAAGGGTCTCCCGGACCTTTTGGCAGATTCGCTGCGCTCATCAAAAAGAGCGCTTGCTTCCTTGCCGCGTCTTTCCTATTGAGCTTCATAAGCCCATAGCCACTGTTTCGCTCCTGATTTTTCAAAATAAAAAAGCCGTACTCTTTCGAGTACAGCTCTTTATGTTTAGATTATTCACCTACAGGATAAACACTGACCTGTCTCTTATCTCTGCCGAGACGTTCGAAAGCAACTCTGCCTTCTGCGACTGCAAAGAGCGTATCGTCCTTGCCAATCTTAACGTTCAGGCCCGGATGGAGATGGGTGCCTCTCTGGCGAACGATGATGTTGCCAGGTTTAGCGATCTGACCTGCGTGCATTTTGGTTCCCAGGCGCTGCGCATTGGAGTCGCGGCCGTTCTTTGTGCTGGAAACACCTTTTTTATGAGCGAATAACTGAAGATCAAACAGTAACATGTAATTCACCCCTTTGCCGTTATAATTTTAAGTTTATCAGGATACTGCTCCTGAATGGCTTCCAAACCATGAACCATGGTTTCTATCAGAATCTGGCTCTTTTCATTCGCATGCGACTGAAGATCCACATTCATGAAGCCGGATCTCGAATCAAAAGTCCCATCCATCTGCAGGATATCCTGCAATCCGGCAGCAATCGTCAGTGTGATCGCTGACACCGCTGCACAGATGAGATCGTACTCATTATCTTCCCTCGCCCCATCGGCATGGCCGGTAATGGTAAATCCCTGATAGAGCCCTTCGACTAAATGTAGTCTTGCGGTAATCATTAGCCTTCGATCTTTTCGATCTGAACCTTGGTGAAAGGCTGACGATGACCCTGGCGACGACGGTAGTTGGACTTAGCTTTGTATTTGAAAATACGAATCTTAGCGCCTTTACCCTGTTCCAGAACCTTGCCAGTAACCTTTGCGCCTGCAACGGTTGGCTGACCGATCTTTACGCTGTCGCCGGATACGAGAAGAACTTCATCAAAAGCTACTTCTGCGCCTGCTTCAACGTCCAGTTTTTCAATGGTAATGACTTTGCCTTCTTCAACGCAGTACTGTTTACCACCGGTTTTGATAATTGCGTACATGTGTGCACCTCCTCTTTACTATACTCGCCGAATATGGCAGCTTACGAAAGCATTTACGGAGCCGTCTCCGTGCGGTTGCGTCATGGCACCTTGTACAATGACTTGATTATTTTAGCAGAAATAAAAATAGATGTCAAATATTTTTTTGACATCTTAGAAAAAAGGGAGGGGCAGCCCTTGGAGTGTGCTGCCCTTTGACTGTGGATAAAAGCTCTGCTCGAATAAGGAATGAGGAATGAAGGTGGCGGCTTCGCTGCGAAGTATATATGGGGCGATGCCCCAAAGTGGTATTCAAGTCACCCGTCGGTTGAGACTCCTAATCCCTAGTCACTAATCCCTAGCTACTAATCCCTAGCTACTAATCATCCCCGCTTTCAAACTTAGTCTCTGGGACTAACCCCGAGCCCTTTTCTACACCGTCTCATAAATCTTCCTCACCAGCTTCTTGGTGATCGTCCCGAAGAAATCCTGGTCGGCAAATCGAATAAAACGGATCGGCTTATTGGCTCCTTTGATGAAAAGCCGGTCTGTCGTCTTGAAAGGACAGGATTCGCTGCCATCGAGCGAAATACAGAGATTCTTCTCCCGCGGCGGAGCGGTGACTTCTACGGTATCACTGCATTTCAAGACGATGGCGAAGCGCTGCAGCGTATGCGCACAGATAGGGATCACGATCATACGGTCATCTCCAGGCCCCATGACCGGACCGCCGCAGGAAAGAGCGTAACCGGTAGACCCGGTCGGCGAAGAAACGATGAGTCCGTCAGAAGCATATTCCTGGATCAGATGACCGTTGACGGAAAGATTCAGCCGTGCCAGCTGCCCGATCTCGTTATGCCCGATGACGACATCATTCAGCACGCTGGTCAGCCATTCCTGACTGCCATCCTCATGCTTCAGGATAGAGTCCAAAAACAGCCGCGACTCTTCGGTATAATGCCGCGCAAGGATCTGGTCCAGACGCAGCGCAGCATCTTCGACGGTGATGCTGTTCAGAAATCCCAGCTCACCCAAGTGGATCCCTGCCATCAGGATGGGATAGTCCCGAAACGTACGCGCCGCTCCCAGGAAGGAGCCGTCGCCGCCGATGGAGAGCAGGCAGTCACAATTTCCCAGCTCATCGATGCTGCCATAAGAAGCCCCCTTGATACCGCCCGCTTCCAATCCTTCTTTCATAGAAAGCGGCAGCAGTGCGCTCGACTTTCTTTCTTCTATCATCCCAAGAAGCTCGGGCAGAAAGGTAAAGAGCTTCTCTTTTCCCAAATTTGGAAAAATGGCAAATCGCAATGAAATCACCGCCTCGTCTATTATCGTTATAATGTATGGTTCTACACCTATTTTTTCAAAGTCTCATGTGCCTCTTCGACCACCTGACGGATCCGTTCTTCGCTGATCGCTTCCTGTGGCTTTTTCCACTTCAGATAGGCTAGAAACTCAATATTCCCTGAGCCGCCTTTGATGGGCGAAAACGTCAGATCCCAACAGTGGAATCCTTCTTCTTCGAAAGCAGTGAGCGTATCCAAAATGACCTCTTCATGGATGTCTTTTTCTCTCACGATGCCGCCTTTCCCCACCTTGTCCCTGCCGGCTTCAAACTGCGGCTTGATCAGGATCGCCATCGCACCATCCTCCTTCAGGATGGATTTTACCGCCGGAATGATCTTCAGAACGGATATGAAAGATACATCTGTCGAAACGAGATCGACCTTTTCTCCCAGCATCTCTTCTGTCACGACTTTGATGTTCGTCTTTTCCATATTGACGACCTGCGGATGAGAGCGAAGCTTCCAGTCGAGCTGATTGGTCCCGACATCGATAGCAAAAACCTTCGCCGCACCATTCTGCAGTGCACAGTCAGTGAAGCCGCCGGTAGAGGCACCGATGTCCGCCATGACCTTTCCCTTCATATCGATACCGAATGTCTTGATCGCTTTTTCCAGCTTGTAGCCGCCTCGACCCACATACGGCATCACATGTCCTTTGATCCGCAGCTTTGCATCCACAGGGATCTTCGTCCCCGCTTTATCGACAGGCACATCATTGACAAGGATGATGCCTGCCATGATATGTCGTTTCGCATTCTCCCGGCTGTCGAAAAAGCCCTGCTCTACGAGCATGACATCCAGCCGTTCTTTCTTGACCTTCTGATTTCCCATATATTTCCTCTACTTCGTGCGTACCAGCAGCATGTCCACAAGTTCTGTGAGAAGGCTTGTGTCCCGATCGACCCTTCCCAGTATCTCTTTGGCATGCCTTGCTTCTTCTTCTGCGAGTGCCTTTGTCCGCTCCTTGCCAAGAAGGCTTACGTAGGTGGACTTATGATCTGCCGCATCCTGATGCGGCATTTTCCCCATCTCATCCAGATGCCCGTTCACATCAAGAAGGTCATCCGTCATCTGGAAAAGCAGTCCCACATGGACAGCAAATGCATGCAGAAGGTTCTTTTCTTCTTCACTGCTCTCTGTCATTGCCAGTGCCATATCCACCGGTGCCGTCAAAAGGCAGCCTGTCTTGCAATGGTCCATGAGCTGTAATTCCGGAAGAGTCAGCGTCCGGCCTTCGCTCTCGATATCGTGCGCCTGTCCGCCCACCATGCCTTCGGGGCCAGCAGCCTTGGCCAGGATGGAGATCAATTCACAACGGAGCGCAGGCGCAATCTGCTGCTCGCCCGCCAAAAGCTCAAAGGCAAAGGTCAGAAGCCCATCCCCTGCCATGGTCGCCATGCCTGCCCCAAAGACCTTGTGATTCGTGGGACGGCCGCGGCGGTAGTCATCATTATCCATGGCCGGAAGATCGTCATGGATGAGGGAATACGTATGCACGCATTCCAGCGCACAGGCAATATCCAGATACAGCCGCGCATCTTTTCCCCAAAGTTCCAGGATCAGAAGAAACAGAAAGGGACGGATACGCTTCCCCCCAGCCGAAAGGCTGTAGTTCATGGCATCAAACAATTTTTGATGAGCGCTCAGGTCAGAGACCAGCAGCGTCTCAAGTCTTTCGTTGATTTCCTTCTGTTTTGCGAGCAAAACATCTTTCAGCATGGGTAGCTCCTTTCTGGATCATTGCATATGTGCTTTTTTTAATTCATAAATGGTGTCAGCTTCCCCGCAAATATCACGGACCGATGCCCGAAAGCGACCTTTCAGCCACCCGCAACGCCCAAGCGATCTTCCATATACGCGCCAAACGCATTGCCCGTCGCATTGTCACTGCTATAGCGTGGATCGGCGAAGAGCGGCGTAAGACCGATAGATTGGCAAATCTCTTCGACTCTTGCCCGAAGATAGCGGTTTGCCATGACCCCGCCCACTGCGATGAAGGGACGGCCCTTTTCGAAAGGATAGCCGCTGAGCTCCTTTTCGAGAGCACGCCCTATGTGGATGAGGACTCCTTTGGCAATGTCTTCCTTCCGATAAGCGAGCGACGCTATATCACGCTGGACGCGAGTTTCGGGGCCGGAAAAGCTGAACGCCCCTTTCACGGACGAGCGGGGGATCCGATACGTATCATTTCCCTGTTCTGCCAGCGCTTCCAGCCATTTCCCACAGGGGAATGGAAGTCCCAAAGCCACGCCCACGCGGTCAATGAACTGCCCTGCCGTAATGTCTTTGGACGTCAGGAGCTCATGGATCTCCATCCCCTCTTCCTGCCATTGGCAGGAGAGTACATCCTGTGTGCCGCCGGACATATGCATCATATAAAACGGCTTCCCCCAAAGAGCCGGTGCCTCTCGGATCGCTGCCATCGCATGATTTTCCTGATGGCTGAATACATAAAGAGGGATGTGATGCGAAGAGGACAGCGCCTCAGCCATACCCCGACCAACAAGAAAGGCGGGCATGTATGAATCTGCCCGCCTCCGTGGAAATCCTGAAACGCCTATGCCCTTCAGATCCTGCAGCAAAGGAGAAAGCCTTCGAAGCAGGACGGGAAGATTCTTCACATGCTGGAAAACCATCTCTGACTGAGACAGTCCCCGCCGCCCTTCCTTCACTGAAAGGACGATCCGTTCTTCCCCCATCAGCCCCTTGGAAGAATCATAAACCGCTGCCGATGTCGTATAGCAGCTGGTATCTATTCCAAGAAACCTCATGATTATTCACCTTGTAATGCCTTATCCAGAAGTCCATTGATGAATCGATAGGACCCTTCACCGCCATATGTCTTGGCAAGCTCTATCGCTTCATTGATAATGACCTTCTTATCCGGGCGGTCTTCCCCGGAATGATAAAACTCAGCGACAGCCAGACGGAGAATATTCTTATCCACCACATTGAGCTGCGTGAGCGACCAGTTCTTTTTCAAATATGCCTTGATCTTATCATCGACATCTTCATGAGCTGCCGCTTCGATCAAAGCATCTGCAAAAGCCTTGTCCTTCTCTTCCAAATGAAGCGTCTCTTCCTCGATCGGCTCTGACTCCGGATTGAGCTCTCTGGAGTACAGCACCTTGAGTGCATATTCTCTTGCGCTTGTTCTACTCATGTCAGCCTCTCTCTATGCTATGAAATTTCCTGTCTTACATCCATGGTTTCCCATGACTCCACAGGGCAGGCGGATCCAGCAGATCCTGCCGGGAGCGGTTTCCCTAAAGAAACTTTGACGGCAGGATCTGATGACACCCATTCACTCTACCATTTCAGTAATCGTCACATCAATGCTTTCGATGTCCTCTCTTCTAAGCGAAGAGAAGACATTCTTCACCACCATCTGGATATAGCGGGCAGTCTCCTGTACCTGACAGCCTTTATGCAGTGCGACAGAGATCGCCACCTTCACACGTCCATCCTTCAGATTTCGTATCCAAAGCCCGCGATGAGCCTTGAAGCCAAAGGCCTGACTGATCCCCTGCATCAGGTACTGAAAGCCATCCGCGGTGAAATGAGATACCTCAGGCATGGCAAGCAGAGCCTCTTCAATTTTCTGATATACGACTTCTTCCGATCGTTTCTTCTCTGCTTCTTCACCAGACATCTCTATTTCTCCTCACCGAAAACGATGCGTTCCACATTGACATTGACTGCATTCACTCTAAGGCCCGTAGAATCTCCGACGCTTTCCTTGACTGCTTCCTGCAGCTGTAAAGCGATAGCCGGCAGGCGTTCGCCATGCCAGGCTGCCACGTAGAGATCGATGACGATCCCATTCTCCCGGATGGAGACACGCACGCCTTCTGCTTCCGCATCACTGATGACAGCAGAGATCCCATGAGAAAACCGATCGTCCATCCCGTAGATCCCCTTCACATGGAGCGCTGCTTCTCGGGCAATGACTGCAATGACCTGGTCCGATACACGAACGGTTCCCAGGTCATTTTTTACTTCTGCAGTTTCCATATAGAAATTACTTTACGCGTTCGATGTAAGCGCCGGTACGGGTATCAATGCGGAGCATTTCACCTTCATTGATGAAGAGCGGTACAGAAACGACATAGCCGGTTTCCATCTTAGCCGGTTTGGAACCGCCGGTCGCTGTATCACCACGGATGCCAGGTTCGGTCTCTACGACTTTCAGTTCTACAGAGTTCGGGATATCGACGCCGATGATGGTGCCGTTGAAGAATACGACATTGCATTCCATTTCTTCCTTCAGGAAGTTGATCTTGTCGCCGAGCTGTTCTTTGTTCAGCATGATCTGTTCATAGGTTTCCGTATCCATGAAGCAGTAGGAACCATCAGCTTCATACAGGTACTGCATCGGTTTACGTTCTACAGTAGCCGGCTGCAGTTTGATGCCTGCATTGAATTTACGTTCTACGACAGAGCCGCTCTGCAGGTTTTTCAGCTTAGCACGTACAAAAGCTGCCCCTTTGCCTGGCTTTACGTGAAGGAATTCAATACACTGCCATACCTGTCCATCCAATTCTACGGTAATGCCCGGGCGTAAATCGTTACTAGAAATCATTTAGTTTTTCCTCCTGCTACACTCTTAAAAATTTCTTTGGGAATTTAGTCAAGATGGAGATTCCATCCTTTTCTATTACAACCGTATCTTCGATACGGACTCCACCAACACCTGGGATATAAACCCCCGGCTCCACAGTTTCTGTCATACCTGCGCAAAGGACGGTATGATCCCTTGGCGACAGCGTGGGTGTTTCGTGGATCTCCAGTCCTACACTGTGTCCCAGCGCATGACCGAACCACTTATCCAGATCCTTCTCTTTCAGATATTTTCGGGACTCCTGATCCACATCTGCTGCTACAAGGCCAGCCCTGAGTATCTTTTCGATATGCTCATTGCATCCCAGCACCGCATCATAGATGTAGCGCTGCCGCTCTGAGATCTCCCCGACAGCCACCGTCCTCGTGATATCCGAGTGGTAACCATGGTAGATCGCGCCGAAATCAAAGGTGACGAGATCACCTTCTTCGATCACCTTAGCTGTCGCTGTCCCGTGAGGATAGGCAGACCGCCAGCCGGATGCCACGATCGTATCGAAAGATTTCCCTTCCGATCCGGCTTCCAGCATCGCACACTCCAGGATCGTCCGAAGCTCTGCCTCTGTCATGCCCGCCTTGATATAAGGCACGGTCTTCTCAAAGCCCAGATCGGAAATCCGGCATGCTTCTTCGATGAGGCGGATCTCTTCCGTGCTTTTGATCTGGCGCAGTGTATCAGGCACTACGAAGACGAAATCCGTTTCCGGCAGTACCTCATCGAAAGAAAGATACATCTTATACGTCATGCCCGCTTCGATCCCGAAACGAGTGACGTGATGCTTTGCAGAAAGCTCTCCCACCGTCTTCGCCAGTTTTCCGGCATAGTCGATGATGGTAAAGCCCTTCGCTTCTTCCTTCGCCTGCTCTGTATAACGGCTGTCTGTCAATAAATAGCAGTCATCGGCCGTTAAAAAGAGATAGCTGTCAGATCCGGTAAAGCCAGAGATGTATCGGCAGTTTTCATCCTTCTCTATGAAAGCTGCATCTACACCGCTCTCTTTCAGAAAATCTGAAATCATTGCTCTTTCTATCAACATATATCACCGCTTTCTATTATCTAAATATATTACCGTATTTACCCTCTTTTGTCCATGAAAAAATTAAGAAGGTCAGAGATCCCGGCCAATCGGGCAGAGTGCTCTCTGAAATGCAGGACCCGTTGCACGCTCGGGCCCTTTCGAACCTGTGCCGCAGCAAAATGAAAAGCCGCCCGATAGGTACCGGGCGGTGATGAGATCGTTGTTTGATCCTCTCTTGCACGTTCATGCAGCAAGCGGATAGGGAGAAAGCGATCCACGTAGTGAGTATACCGACGAAGTGTTTCATGAACATGCTTACGGCGTCAGACTCCTCGATGGGATCAGCATTCCCCTAGTTCCCATTTCTGAGCTGATTCAGCTTATCCTGCACAGACTTTGGAAGCGCGCGGCCGATCTCGCTTCGAAGATTTTGATTGTTATGATGAGAAATGAAAGTGGTCTGCACTTTCTTGTCTTCATTCACTGCACGGATGAGATCATCGACAGCCACACGATACGCCCCATTCCCAAGGACCTGGCTCTGTTCCGGTCCATCCGAAGTGACGACGTAGATCGAGCGGTACTCCTCCCTGCGATCATAGGACTCTTTTTCGATATAGCTGTCAGCCGTCATGCGGCTCGGTGTGAAAACAATGGTGAAATTTTTCCCCATCTTTTCGATCCTGGCCTTATTCGAGCTGCCCTGTCCATCGAAGACGACGATCATCTCCAGATTGTTGTGCGCCCCGTAGTCTTCCAGAAGATCGATCAGCTTCTTGCGGCTTGACTCGAGGTCCTCCCGGTCAAAGACCTTCGGAAGCCAGAAGATCACGTTGTAGCCATCGACCAAGTATAAATCTTTCATAATACGGCTCCTTGCTATTCAGTAACGGATGACCAAAGATCGGATGAAGCGGGTGACGTGCGGCTCGGCCCCTCTCACGCCGGAGATCTGTCACTCACTTCTCTGCTTCGCCGCCTCATAAATAAGGAGCGCAGCTGCCACCGAGACATTGAGAGAAGAGACCTTCCCTTTCATCGGTATACGGACACAGAAGTCACAGAGTTTTCTGGTGAGAGGCGAGACGCCCTTCCCTTCCGCGCCCATGACGATGACCAAAGGCCCCTTGAGATCGGCATCATAATAGAGGCTTTCCCCATCCATATCCGCGCCCACGACCCAGAAGCCTTTTTCTTTCAGCCCCTCCAGCGTTTGACGGATGTTTCCCGTCTGGCACACCGGAAGATAGGCAAAGGCTCCGGCCGCTGTCTTCATGGCCGCCGCCGTGACGGGCGGGCTCTTGTGCTTCGGAAGGAGGACAGCCGCCGCTCCCGCGCACTCTGCCGTGCGGACAATGGCGCCCAGATTTCTCACATCCTCCAATCCGTCCAGCAGGATGAGGATGGGATCTTTTCCCTCCCAGTCCGAAAGCACTTTGTCAAGTTCTGCATATTCATACGGTTTGAGGAGAGCGGCTGCTCCCTGATGCACGACACCGCCAGCCATGGCATCCAGCTTATCTTCTGCGATCTCAATCACAGGAAGTCCTTTGCTTATAGCTTCTTCTGCGATCCGGGCGAGCCTTTCATCTTTCCGGCCTTCCTTGATGAAGACACTGCGCACCCGATCAGCCCGCAGGAATTCAGTGACGCTGTTTCTGCCGAAGGTCATGAGCGAGTCATCCTTCACGGGACGAACCCCATCACTGCTTCTCCGCTTCGGCGGTCTTTTCTCCCTGTGCCTGGCAGAAGGAAACCGGCCTTCCGCCGGTTTTTCCCCCCTCTGTTTTCTATTGCTTTGCTTTTTAGTCTGCATGTTGGAATTCTCCTGCCACATACTTCAAGCTTTTTTGGAGGATGAACCGCAGGCGTTCCTCCTCTCCCGCAAGCTTCAGATAGCCAAGAAGAGCTTCAAAAGCAGTGGCTTCACGGTACTCTTCGACAGTCGCACTCTTCGGTACCGTACTCGATGTATTTCTTCCTCGCTTGCATACCTTGAGCTCTCTGTCATTCAAAACTTCGCGAATCTCAAAAAGGATACGGCTCTGCCAGCGTGCCGATACAATTTCCGAAGTCAGTGTCGAAAGGATCTGCACCTGGTAGATACCGGTATGAATGAGTGTATCCCGGATGAAGAGGGACCAGACGACATCTCCCATATAGGCGAGCGTCAGTGCATCCATAGAGAAAGCATCCTGCTCCGTGAGGGGCGCAGCCTGCTTTCCCATCTTTTGCACCATCTGTTTTTTCAGAAATAAAACTCTCTTAAACTCCACGTTTCTTCCACCTTGCTCCTGTCGGGGTATCTTCGATCACGATACCGATGTCCCCCAGCTTATCACGAATCTCATCAGCCAGCTGATACTGCTTTGCCTTGCGGGCAGACTGGCGGACCGCAAGGATCACATCCATAAGGTCGTTGTAGTCCTTATCATCATAGGCCTCCTGCTTCTTCCATTCCTTTTCAAGAATGCCGAGGATGTCTAAAATGGTCTTGAAGGTCTTGCCTGCCTTTTCAAAAGCCGCCTTGTCGAATGCGATACCGCCATGGACTTCATTGTAGTATACATTGATCGCTTTGGCGATCTCAAACATAGCACCTGTGGCAAGGCCGGTATTAAAGTCGTCGTCCATCGCTTCATGGAAGACTGCCATCGCATGATCAGAAGCATCGACAAGTGCTTTGGAGGCTTCCGTGACTGCACTCCCCTCAGCAGAAGAGAGCTCTTTCACGCGAGCAATGACGTCTTTCAGTTTTTCCATATTCTTTTCTGCTTCTTCCAGACGGTCATCAGAGAAGTCGAGCGGGCTTCTGTAATGGGTGGAAAGCAGGAAATAGCGGAGCGCATCGCCGGAGTATTTTTCCAGCACGTCTTTGACAAGGAAGAAATTATTAAGCGATTTGCTCATCTTTTCTGAATTGATGGTGATGAATCCATTATGCAGCCAGTAGTCTACGAAGTGGCAGCCGGTGCAGCCTTCGGACTGTGCGATTTCATTTTCATGATGCGGGAAGATCAGATCGCTGCCGCCGCCATGGAAGTCGAGTGTATTGCCCAGATAGTGGGTGGACATGGCCGAGCATTCGATGTGCCAGCCCGGGCGTCCCTTGCCCCACGGGCTTTCCCAGAATGGTTCGCCGGGCTTTGCCGCTTTCCAAAGTGCAAAGTCTCCCGGATTTTTCTTTTCATCATTGACTTCGATGCGGGCGCCGGCCAGCATATCTTCGATCTTGCGTCCGGAAAGTTTGCCGTAGTCTTTGAATGTAGAAATGTCATAGTAAACATCGCCGCCAAGGACATAGGCATGCCCCTTCTCGATCAGTGTCTTCACCATATCGATGATGTCCTTCATATGATCGGACACTCTCGGATACATATCGGCACGGCGGACATGGAGCTTATCCATGACTTCAAAGTACGCATCAATGTAACGATCGGAGATCGTTTTCCAGTCGCTGCCTTCCGCATTGGCTTTATTGATGATCTTATCATCAACGTCCGTGAAATTCTGTACAAAGGTCACTTTATAACCGATGAATTCCAAATAGCGGCGGATGATATCCCAAGTAACAGCCGGACGGGCATTGCCGATATGCGGATGGTTGTAGGGAGTGACGCCGCAGACGTAGATCTTCGCTTCTCCTTCTTTGATCGGATGGAATACTTCTTTTTCTTTTGTCAGTGTGTTATATACTTTGATCTCTTCCATAAAAGCCTCCTGGTTTAATTATATATGGTATTTTTTGAATCGCTGCATAACATGAGGAAGCCGGTCATGCCATCTTCTGATTTTCACGTATAGAAATCATGGCTTCCTCCTATGGCGCCTGAAACAGCTCGATGTTTTTGGCAAACAAAAACCACCGCCTCACAGAGACGGTGGCCCGCTATTCCACTCTGTCGGCCGAAGCCGCGCAAAATGTTTTTATCGCAAACACATCACGGAAAAGGATACTTGCAAAACACCGATCGATTGCAGGAACAGTATTCCCCTGCTTTCCCCTTTTCAGCTCCCAAATGCATTTCCTTACGAATCACCTGGATAGTTTCACCGGTCCTATCCTCTCTGAAAAGCTTTTCGAAAGTACTTCTTCTGTTCATCGCCTGCATATGATATTGACAAATGAAGCATCTACAGCTGACCTGGCTTTTGACCCCACACTCGCCTGCTGGAGCTTTAGCTACCCGGCGCTCGCCTCTCACAACTCACTCTCTCGGTTTTCCCGGCAGGACTTACTTCTAAACCGCACCATGCTCAGCAGCCCTTTTGACTGCGTTACGTGGATCGTTTTGGCTGCGACTGCCATCGACTTTCAGCCACAGACCTGTGATGCTTATTGATTATTATAGATGGAATAGGGATGTTCTGTCAAGGGGATTTCGTGACTAGTAACTAGTGACTGGTGACTGGTAGGGGTAGGCTAGGGATTAGGGATTAGGAGAAAGCGGTGATTGAAATAGCGCAGTTGGTACACTGACCGTTCTGCAAGGAAGATCTCTCGGCTACGCTCGAGATGACGACGGCGCGAAGCGCTATCAAAATTCTGCGGCGCTTCATTATTATTTGCGCCGCACCACCATTCCGCATTTCTCATTTCTCATTTCTCATTCAAGCAGAACCAAAGGACGGCACTTCCTCGGAGCTAACCCTGTAACTTAAGGAAACGCTGATTCAATCGCAGAGTTAGCTTCTACAAAGATTTTTATACACAGATTCGTCATAGCCTTCCTTAAATAGCTCGAACCTGTCAATCAGTTATTTTCCACGCCAAGCTCATGCTCTACGACGGAGGCAATGTCATCAATGATCCGTTCAAGCTGATTGATCTCCTTGCCCTCCCCCATGACACGGATGAGCGGCTCCGTGCCGGATGCACGAACGAGGATGCGGCCATCGCTGCCGAGTTCTTCTTCAGCAGCACGGATGGAGTCACGGATGAGTTCATTGTCTTCCCAGCCATTCTTGCTGTAGACCTCGACATTTTTGAGGATCTGTGGATACGTGACCATGAGGTGATTGAGTTCAGACATGGTCTTTCCGGATTCACGCAGGACCTTCAGCGTCTGCACCGCAGTGATGAGGCCGTCGCCTGTCGTATTGAATTCCGGGAAAATGATATGGCCGGACTGTTCACCGCCGATGGAGTAGTCATGCTTCAGCATTTCTTCAAGAACATAGCGGTCGCCCACCTGTGTGGATACCGTCTGACAACCGTTTTCCTTCAGGGCTTTGCCAAAGCCAAGATTGCTCATGACAGTACCAACGACCATATTCTCATGAAGACGTCCTTCTTTCTTCATCTGGAGGGCATTGATGAGCATCAGATGGTCACCGTCCATGACCTGTCCTTTTTCATCGACAAAGAGACAGCGGTCTGCATCGCCGTCATTGGCGATGCCGCAGTCCGCGCCAAGCTCCAGGACCTTCTTCTGCAGTGTCTCGATATGCGTGGAGCCGCAGCCGTTATTGATATTCACACCATTTGGTTCATGGAAGATCGCAGTGACTTCTGCCCCAAGCTCTTCCAGCATCGCCGGCAGGAAATCACTTGCTGCGCCATTCGCAGAGTCCGTCACGATCTTAAGGCCTTTGAAATCGCCCTGCACAGTTGAAAGAACATGTGCTCTGTACTTATCGGCCAGCTCGGGGCGGTGCGAGATCACACCGATCTTATCCCCTGTCGGACGCGGGATCTCTTCATCATGACGAAGGATATTTTCGATATCTTCCTCAGTCTCATCCGGCAGCTTATAGCCATTTTTATCAAAGAACTTGATTCCATTATCTGGGAATGGATTGTGTGAAGCAGAGATCATGACGCCGGCATCATAGCCTTCCGTGCGGGTGAGGTAGGCAATGCCCGGTGTCGGAATGACGCCTGCAAGATCGACATCAACGCCGGATGCACAAAGACCGGCAGAAAGAGCCGCCGTCAGCATGGAGCCGGAAATGCGGGTATCCATACCGATCAGGAAGCGATGCTTACCGCTGGCCTTGCAGAAGTACGCGCCTGCCGCGCGTCCGAGCTGGTACGCCAGCTCCGGCATCAATGTGGAATTTACGAGTCCACGCACACCATCGGTACCAAACAATGTAACCATGTTATTTCCTCCCAATAATTTCTTGATAACTTTCGTATTCTACCGCGAAGGGACCATTTCGTCAACAGGGCGGGAAATGGACGCCGGAGAAATGCGGTTCAAATTGCAGGATCCGGTAGGACCGGTGTCTCTTTAATCCTTATCTATTTCTATCGTGACAGTCGTCTGTGAAACGGTGATACTGCCGCCTGCGGGCTTCGGGATGGTCACGGTCTTCCGGATCGTATCCCTGGCCCCTGTGACGTCGATAGGATCAAGACTCAGTACACTGTTTTTTTCGAAGTAACTAATCGGCGCAGTCAATGTAGCGACGGGCGGATCGATGGTGATCTTACCCACCTTGTATCCTTTGGCCGGTTCACCTGTCGTTTCCGCCTTCATCGGCAGGTTGCCGATCCTTGTTTCCTCTTTCATCTTTACATTGATGCGGACCTGGCTCGGCATCACATCAAGGCCGGTGACGGTATTGCCATCTGCATCAAGTACATTCACACTGTCAAATTCCACAAAATTCTTGTCCTTGCCGGATACATTGACAGAGACCACGGCGCGATCCGCCTCTGCGATCTTGGAAGAGCTTCCCGCGATCGTGATCGTGTCCGGTGTCGCTTTGCGGCTTTCGACCGAGAAATTCGCATCCGGTGTACCGAAGACTTCGATCACGGCAGGAAGTGTCTTCACGGCATAGGTGTCGATATTGAGGTCAAAATATTCCGGCGTGACCGAGATGACGGATTCATCCCCCGGTACGGAGATATGAATCTTCGTATTCGGGAAATCGCCATCAGTAAGACCAGAAAGGTCCACATAGGCTTTGATGTTATCTGAACGCATATAGACCATATCACTCCTCGGCATGCGGATCTTTGCCTTGACTTTGTGAGGCACATTGGTCGCCACCAGCGAGCGATCCAGATTTCTGACTTCCACTGGGACCGTGTAGGTATTCTCTACCATCGGATTCTGTTCATTCATCACGTACACCCAAAGGGCGCAGGCTGCGATCAGACAGAAGATTTTGGGCAGCCACCACTCATGTTTGGCGAATCTCATTTTAGGGGGCTCCATTTCTGTAATACATCACTGACATTCTTCGGCTTGCCTTGCATCAGGTAGTTGCGAAGGATATTTCTAAGGCTCTCTGCATCCTGACCACGATAAATATGACCACCATAGGTGTAGGATACGATGCCCGTCTCTTCGCTGACGACCACCACGACACAGTCTGCCTGTTCGCTCATACCGATAGCAGCTCTATGGCGGGTACCCAGCTCGGAAGAAAGGCTGTGATCGCGCGTCAGCGGGAGCAGACAGCCTGCCGCCATGACACGGTTCTCACGGATGATGACCGCACCGTCGTGCAGCGGAGTATTCACGATGAAAATATTTCCCAAAAGCTCCTTGGACACCAGCCCCTCGATGCGAATGCCCGTATCGATGCGATCATCGAGACCGACGCTTCGCTCGAAAACGATAAGGGCGCCGATCTTATTCGCGGACATGACCATGGCCGCATCGACGACATCATCGATCACGTGATCCCACTCGATCTCATTCATCATGCGGGAGGAAACATAGAATTTCCCGCGGCCAATCTGCTCCAGCGCCCGGCGCAGCTCCGGCTGAAAAACGACCGGAAGAGCGACGATAAGGACAGTCATCAGTTTATCCAGGATCCAGCTGACTACATGCAGCTGCAGCCATCCCGCCAGCACGGTAAAAAGCCCGAGAAATACCAGCCCTTTCAGAAGAGCTGTCGCTCGGGTATCCCGGATCAGGATGTAAATACGGTATAAGAAAAAAGCGACTACCAGGATGTCCAGCACATCCCAAAGCCGCATGGTCATAAAGAGTCCCTGTATCTGACTTGACATAGTAGTACCTCATAAAAATAAGCAGAGCGATATTGCCTTCGGAGAGGCCCGCCTTTGAAAACAATTTCTTCAGGCTTACCTAGGGAAACGCTGATTAAATCGCAGAGTCAGATTCTATAAGAATTTTTATACATAGCTTCGTCATAGCCTTCCTTACATAGCTCGCTATTCGCGTCAGGTGATTCCTCGCTATGCATAAAAATTCAAGAGTAAAATCTGACAACGATTGAATCAGTATTTCCCTAGTCTCATTTTATCATGAATCACTGCACGTGAAAAGAGGAATCCGACGTCCGGACTCCTCTGACCGACACGCTCCCCATCGCTGTCTTTCAGGGAAAACGCAGGCTGTCTATCACTAGCAGCCAAGATGTTTCGCTTTTTCATCGAGCTTTGCTTGGATGCGCTTACCGGTCTCTGTCATCGCAAGACCAGCGCGGCTGGTTTCCTTGAGCTCGACTGGAAGCCTGCGCCCCACATCCGCCATGGCAGAAATGACTTCATCTGCAGGAATGGCACTTCGAACCCCATTCATGACCATTTCCACCGCAACCAGAGCGTGGACGGCATGGAACCCATTCCGCTTCACGCAGGGGACTTCGACAAGTCCGCCGACCGGGTCACAGACCAGACCCAGGATATTTTTCAGCGCGAGCGCGAAGGCATCCGCCATCTGTGCATTCGTCCCGCCCAAAAGGTCCACAGCCGCCGCTGCCGCCATCGCAGCCGCAGTGCCGCATTCCGCCTGGCAGCCTCCGACCGCCCCTGCGATCGACGCCTTCTCTGCCACGACCTTACCGATCGCGCCTGCCGTAAAAAGTGCTCGCGTCATGTCATTCATGGTGGCATTCACTTCTTCCGAGACCGCAGCCAGTACCGCAGGCAGAATGCCGCAGGAGCCAGCCGTAGGGCATGCCACGATGCGATACATCTTGGCATTCGCTTCCGCTGTCGCAACGGCATATGCCGCCGCGCGCTGACAGACCGGAGAGAGGAAGCGCATCTTGCCTTGGAAAAGGCGATTGGCATCGCCTCCGACGAGGCCGCTCGAAGACTTCGCCGTATCGGACAGTCCCTCCTGGATCGACTGCCGGAAAATAGGGATCATATCTTTCATACGTTCCCAGACGTCTTCAAAAGACTTTCCACTCTCCTCTGCCTCTTGGCGGCAGGCAAGCTCCCCCGGAGCACAGTGCGCCGCATCAGCAGCGGCAAAAAATTCAGATAATGTATGGTAAGTAAGCATGGTCGTCTCCTTGGAATAAGTAGCTGTTGGTTCAATAGGTTCTGAAGGGAGGGCAGGTTTAGGGTTCAGGGTTCAGGTTGATGAGTTCAGGGTTGTGGTGGCAGCTTCGCTGCAAAATATATATTTGCGGCGAAGCCGCCACCTTCATTCCTAATTCCTCATTTGAGCCAAAGCTTTCAAACGGAATCACGAAGCGGCACTCCCCACGGGCTAACCCCGAAGTTTGAACGCGGGAATAAGTGGCTAGGGATTAGGAATTGGGGATTAGGAGTGACTAGTGACTTAAATGCCATCTTCGGGCATCCCATTTATACGCCGCGGCGCTTCCAGATTTTTATGCGCCGCACCACCACTCCTCACTCCTAACTTCTCACTCCTAACTAGAAAACGCAAATCTTTCAAACGAAATCAAAGGACGGTACCCCCCACGGGCTAGCCCTAAATAATATCCATTGCCATTGCGTACACGATGTTGGCATTCGAGGCAACGATCTCGTTAGCAAGCTTCTGCGAGACGCACTGGTCTGTATGGATGATCATGACTGCTTCATCCCCTTTTCCCTTGCGGAAAAGACGCATATTGGAAATATTGATCTCTTCGGCAGCGAGCGCGCGGCAGACCTCAGCCACGATCCCCGGTACATCGTGATGACGTGTAAGGAAGGTGTACTCTTCTCCCGTGATCTCGACAGGATACCCATCGATTTCTGTGATCAGCACACGACCTCCCCCCAGCGATCGGCCCACGACCGTCACATGCGCGCCATTTTTGCCGTAGGCTTCGATCTTGGCCACATTCGGATGCCCCATGTCATCTTCTGAAAGGGCAAAGGAGATCGGGATCTCCTTCTCTTCCGCAATGTGCAGTGCATCACGGATGGAGCCGCTGTCCGGCGCATAGCCCATCAGCCCTGCTGCCAGCGCACGATCGGTCCCATGACCTTTCCCTGTTTTTGCAAAAGAACCATAGAGTGTGATCTTCGCTTCTTTCAGAGGTTCTCCCAGAATGCGGCCTGCGACCTGCCCGATGCGTGCCGCTCCTGCGGTATGCGAGCTGGATGGCCCGATCATGACGGGACCGATGATATCGAAAATTCCCATTTCTCATTCTCCTTATCATTTACCTGTAAAATCAGTCCGGGAAGTACGGGTGACTTTATCCATAATAAAAATCTGCCCCAAAGGGCAGATCTCCTTCAAGCACAATCGCCCCACGGGTGAAATTCGGCATTGATTTAATGATACATGTAGTTGTCTAGTTCTCAAAAGGCATGGCCCGATCGCCTGCCACATCACATCCAGTGGCTGAGGTCGAAGTCTTCGCCAATGGTCTCACGGATGCAGATCTTGGCGATGTACATGCCCATGAGTGTCAGTGACGAACGGCGAAGGAGGCTCGTATCCCAGGCATCCTGCAGTTTGACCAGATCCGGAGAAATGCGGCCAAGGATATAGCTCATTTCCTTCCTGTCATACGGCGCCGGACGAGACTCTGTCAGTGCCTGCAGGGTACTTCTCATGACGGCATCCTCGATGCCAAGATCATCCAGAAGTGATGTCAGCATGGCTTCGTCGACAGCCGCCAGCTTGTAGTAGGAATTATACAAGCTATTGACAATGACACCGGCCGGCCAGGAAGGACGCACCGCTTCCAGCTCACTCTTCATGCAGCCGCGGAAGGCAAAGACGAAGGGATATGAATCATGCAGCACCTGTCCGAAAGGATCCTCTTTATTTTCAAGAGAAATGCAGTGCAGGTACTCGAGCTGTTGATAGCCGCTGTATTCGTTCGGAAGCTCGCCCACAAAGGGCGTGATGTACTTTTCTGTATATTTTTTGAGGCGTGCGGCATCCACGTTATCCGTATTTCTGGAGTAGTGGAAAATGAGCAGCAAAGACAGCGCGTGAAATCCGGTCTCCTCCATACGCGGCATAGCTTTCAGAGCATCGTAGGCAAGGATGGTCTTTGTATCCGACCTGTTTCCATGAGCCACATCCGAGAAAGCATCCGAGACCATGGCGAGCACGACTGGAGTCGGCATCATGACATAGGTGCGCTGGGCATTCTGCATCGCTTCCTGCACCATGATATGCGTCAGCGTATCCACCAGCTCCCGGTCGCTCATGGCGAGCTTCTCGATGAGATGATGTGTCACTTTGCGTGTATCCTGCTCTACCGTCCGCGATACAGCACCGTAACGGTTCAGGAAATGGCGGACAAAATAGTCCTCGAGCGTATCCACCTTGGGGTGGTCCTCCAGGATCTTGGGCGCGGGCTCCGGCGGAAAGGGACTCTTTTCCGCAGAAGCCACAGCTTCAAAGGGCGCTGTATTTTCGAAATCCTTTTTGGCAAAGACGCGCGTCTTTTCTTCCTCGGCATCGTCCTTTTCGATGATCGGAAGGATCTCTGTCGCATCATCGACGGCAGGCTTTCCGGCGATCGGAGAAGCAGCTGCTTTTTCTTTAGAAATCGTAGGAATTTCCATGGTCTTATCCAGATCGGCCATGATGGGTTCTGCATTTTTCTTCTTTCCGGGCAATCCGAATATCATGAGACAGGTGACCGCAAAGAACAGAAGAACGACCCCGGCAAGGACCAGGTAGGGAATGATAAACATCGATGCTCCTTATATACTCTCTTTACTTTATAAAATCAAATCAGTTACATGGTATCATATTTTCCTTTTGACTTCAATCATATACGATGGGAGGTTCACCCGTGAAGAACCGCCATTGACGTGCGAAGGCGGTTCTTCAGCTTCTTGCCGGCTGCCTTCCTCAAAGAGCTCGATGCTCACGTTTTTTCCACACTCTTTGGCATCTCTTGAAAGAGGGATCCAATGGCTGCGTAATCAGATCAGCCTTTGCCGAGCTTCACCGCCTTTGGCGTTCGAAGCTCGGCGAAGGCATTCCACGGCTTATCGTAGATGACCAGACACTCCGTCACAGAGTCGTAAGCCGCTTTGGCAAGGAATGACCCCAGTTCGGAAAACGGACCTGCATCCGTATAGCGCTCTGCCCCGATCTCCGTCACAAGTGTGATGCCGTCCGTCCCTGTTCCTGTAGCCGGACGCCCGTTATTCACATCCGCGATGCCCAGATCTGAAAGCGCTGCGCTCTTTCCTTCTGTCAGCGTAATGAAGCTTCTCGCCATGATGCCTTCGGGAAGACTTCCATGGATGAGGACCATCATATTGATGGTGCCGACAGGTGCAAAGTGACCATCCCTCTCCCGATACAGCGGCTTAGACGATGCGCGGCAGGCCGTCTTTTCCACGCCTCCCGTAGTCACGATCTCTACCATAAGATCTCCGGATGTGAAAACCTTGTGCGAGTACTGATACACCTTTGCCGCCGTCAGAAGCGCACTGGAGGTTTCCGGATCGGCCCCCTCCTTTTCGATACAGCGTTTCAGGTATGCGGCTACCGATCCGCCGGGAAAATCAGACTCTTCGCCATAAAAGGTTCTGAGCCGCTGATTCATCACAGCTCTCACGCGGCGCAGACCGCCGCCATAGATCGCAGTCGAAAGTGAGAGATGCTCTTTATCAAAGGAGATCAAAAGACTGTCCTCGCTGACACGAAGACGGGCTCCCGGCACAGCGAGAGAATGGATGGTGGGATACATGGACGTCGACCTCTTTTCAATGAATGAATGGGCAGAAACACGGATGACGCTCTTCCTGATGTCGTCCGTATTTCTACGCTTCATTATATCACGAGCGATCAGCGGCAAGAGCGCCCCCCCGCATTGCCCCTTATTTCCTTATGGACAAACCCACACGCCTTTGCTATGATAAGAGCAAAATATTTCTGTTTTAAAAAGGAGTTGGTACGGCTATGCCCTATGACGAGCGGACACTTTGTGAATTAAGCGAATCTGCAGAAATCACCCCTATAGGAATCCAGCTGGAAGTGAATGCGGAAATTTTTAATACGCTTCACAACCTGCTTTGCACCATGCGAGAGGACAAAGACATCTCCCCTTCTGATGAAGCACGCCTCTACAAACTTTGGCGGCAGACCATCCATGAAATGTCACTGATCGAGCTTCGGAAAGGCCGCGGTCTCCCCATGTCCGAGCAGATCTCCATGCTGCGCGAAGCCTATGACATAGAAACTAAGTACATGGCGGACCAGATCTTCCGTCCAGTTTCCAGCGTACAACTGACAAAAAAACTCATCGAGAAGGAAAGTGCCTTTGATGAAGAAGAGATGAATGCCTTCTTCCGAAAGACCATCTGGCCATCTATCCGTCAGGGAAAGAAAGGCGGGCAGAAGCATCCCACCGCCTACATCATCGCAGGACAGCCCGGCTCGGGCAAGACGCGCATGTCTTCCATGATCATCGAAGAGTATGATGGAAATATCGTACAGTCCATGAGTGATAATTTCCGCGGTTTCCACCCTCGTTATAAAGCTCTCATGAAGAAGTACGGGCAATATTGTGCCTATTTCTCCATGGCTCAGGGGCAGTACCTCTCAGACCTTGCCATGAAGCAGGCCGCTTTAGAGCGTTACCACATCCTTCAGGAAGGATCTCTGGAAGATGTCTCCCACACCAAAGAATACATCCGTTATCTGAAAGAGCGCGGCTATACCATCTGCGTGCTCCTCAGGGCCTGCCCTAAAAAGGAAAGCTGGAAGGCCATCCACCAGCTCTTCCTGCAGCAGCGTCTGAAAGCACCCGGACTTTCCCGTCTCATCACGAAAGAACAGCATGACAAGGCATGCCTTTCCTTCCTTTCTGCCACCAATGACCTCATTGAACAGAACTTGATGGATCGGCTCATCATCAAAAGCCCCAAAGGGCTTCTCTACGACAGTGATGATATGCCCACAGAACGAGTCAGTGAACTTCTTGCGAAGCGAATGACAAAATAAAAAGAGGCCGAAAGGTCTCTTTTTTTACGCGCCGCAGCAAGAAATGCCGCCCGTGAATGAAACGCCCCTCTCCCACTTCCCGCCTTTCCATGGCATCTGTTTCCCTGTATATCTCAAAACTCCTATGACTCCCAAATCTCACCTTTCCCAGATCGCCGCCTCGCTTCATCTGGATGCCTGCGGCGCATGCTCTGCCTCCTTAGACAGCACACTGAAAGAGCGCCTTCAAAATGCCGGCCCTATCCCCTTTGCGCCCTCCTCTCTCGGAGAAAGACTGGATCCTTCCGCGCTCCTTAGAGATGCACGCTCCTTCTTTGTGATTCTATTTCCATACAGACCTGCCAGAGAAGAAGAAGGAAATATCGCGCTCTACGCAAGGCCCATGGACTATCATAAAGTCATCCACCACTATCTTCAGAAAATCATAGAGACGGCTCGCCCGTCTTACCCGGGCGAGCAATTTCTTCCCCTCGTAGATACCTCTCCCATGGTCGACCGATGGCTCGCCTATGCCGCCGGACTTGGGTTCTTCGGAAGAAATCACTGCCTGATCCATCCGACATACGGCTCCTTCGTCACCATCGGATCCATCCTGACCACACTGTCACTGACGCCCGATGAGCCGCTCACGCTGGATTGCGGCAGCTGCCGCGAATGCCTCATCCGTTGTCCCGGGCGTGCCATCGGAGAGAAGAGGCTCGACCCCTTCCGATGCAAGTCTTACCTCACGCAAAAGAAGGAAGAACTCTCTCCGGCGGAAATACAGATCCTGCAGCGGACACCCTACATTTTTGGCTGCGATGAATGCCAGCGCTTTTGCCCCTTCAATCAAAAAGCCCTCCCCTCTCCGCTTCCGGAGATCCATGAGCATCGGATCTCTACACTGACAAAGGAAGAAATGGACAGCTATTCCAACCGCGCCTTCGACAAAGCCTTCCGTTCCTACGCCTTCGCCTGGCGCGGGAAAAAAGTACTGCTCAGGAATTGGAACATCGTAAACGAAAAAGGGAAAGAGGATATAAACAGCAGCCGGTAAGAGAAGCTCAGCCTTTGCCACGCAATTGTATCTATTTGCAAAAACGTATATAATAAGATGATTGACTATTATCTCTTATTCAGTTTCCAAGGAGGTATCATGGAAGCGCTCAACGCTATTGTTTCAGAAATCAATGGATTTCTCTGGTCCTCGGTGATCATCATTCTTCTGGTGGGTGCCGGGTTCTACTTTACCGTCCGCACACGCGGCGTACAGATCCGCTATTTTACAAAAATGTTTTCTCTCATCACAGAGAGTGCCGGCAAAAAGACCGCCGGCAATGAGATCTCTCCGTTTCAGGCCTTCTGTGTCAGCACGGCATCCCGTGTCGGCGTCGGCAATATTGCCGGCATCGCCATCGCTATCACAGCGGGCGGTCCGGGTGCGATCTTCTGGATGTGGTTCATCGCCATCATCGGCTCAGCGACAGGCTTCGTAGAAAGTACGCTCGGACAGATCTATAAAGTCCCGCGCGAAGACGGCACCGGATTCCGCGGCGGCCCGGCTTACTACCTGAAAAATGGTCTCGGGCATGGTCTGTGGGCAGCGATTTTTGCCATTCTGATCTCTGTCACCTATGGCATGATCTACAACTCCGTCCAGTCGAATACCATCGCACTCGCACTTTCCTCCTCACTAGGACTTGACCGCATGCTTATCGGCGGTGTCGTCACTGTCCTCGCTATGGCTGTCATCTGCGGCGGCATGGGCCGTATCGCCCGCGTCACGGAATGGATGGTCCCGATCATGGCCGGCATTTACATCCTGATCACGCTTGGCATCATGCTTTTCAACATCACAGAAATGCCCCGCGTCTTTGGCATCATTTTCCGCGATGCTTTTGACTTCCAGGCAGTCTTTGGCGGCGGCATGGGCGCTGCCGTCCTGACAGGCTTCAAGCGCGGCCTCTTCTCAAACGAAGCCGGCGAAGGCTCTGTACCGAATGCAGCAGCCACCGCAGACGCCAGTCACCCGGCTGTGCAGGGTCTCATCCAGTCCTTCGGTGTCTATGTCGATACGCTCTTCATCTGCTCTGCTTCCGCATTCATCGTCCTCCTGACAGGCGACTATACTTCGACCGGTCTCACCGGCATCGAGCTCATCCAGTGGGATCTTGCCCAGTACTTTGGCCCGATGGCTCCGAAAGCCGTCTCCATCCTGATCTTCCTCTTCGCCTTCACCTCCCTCATCGGTAACTACTACTATGGGGAGATCAATATCGGCCACCTGACCAAAAAGAAATGGCCGCTCAATCTTTTCCGCGTCTGCATCGCTGTCATGATCTTCTGGGGCTCTCAGGCTGACCTCCCGCTCGTCTGGAATCTCGCCGACCTCTTCATGGCTTTCATGATACTGACAAACGTCACTGCCATCCTCCTTCTCTTCCCGCAGGCCAATGCGTGCCTCAAAGATTATGAACGTCAGCTCAAGGAAGGCATTCAGACACCGTTCTTCCATAAAAATGTCCTCCCCAGCCAAAAAGGCATCTACTGGTGGGATAAGGAAAACAACTATAAAGAATAATCTGTATTTGAAAAACCGCGCTGCCCTTCGGGAGCGCGGTTTTTTTATCTTACGGATCACTTCTTCTATCAAGCCTCCCCTCTCAAGAGGCTTCGGCTGTTTCATGAATCGCATGGGTTCTTTGCATCCAGAAGCTATCATGGATCACTGATGCCCAAAAGCAGCAAGGGACGCCCCCTGTCTTACCCAAGAGGAGCCTCAACGGACACCGGTCCCACGCCGTTTATCGGCGGCTGACGATCCACGCAAAAAAGACTGCGAATACTCGCAGTCTTTTTTATACCACCTATGCTTTCGATTTCTTCTCTTCGCGCGAAGACGCATTTCTAGCGCTTCCGGTATGTTCATGCCATGTGACCCACAGAGATGTCGCTACGCACACAGAGGAGTAGGCCCCGGAGATGAAGCCGATCAGCATGACCAGTGCGAAGTTTCTCGTGGTATCGCCGCCGAAGAAGTAGAGCGAAGCCACGCAGAAGAGCGTCGTAGTCAGTGTATAGAGGGAACGACGGATGGTCTGATGAATGGAATCATTGGCCAGTTTCGCAAAGCTGTCCGTCCGGCGATGGGTATGAATGGCTTCACGAATACGGTCGAAGATGACGACAGATTCATTCATGGAGTAACCAAGGACCGTCAGGATCGCCGCAAGGAAGGATGCATCAACTTCCAGATGGAAGAATGCAAAGACACCGAGCACCATCAGGATATCATGGCAGATAGCTACGATCGCAGACAGTGCGATACGGTGCTCAAAGCGGATAGACATATAGAGGATCATCGCGCCGAAGGAGAGGATAACATTGAGAAGTGTATTCTTCGTGACCTCAGAACCGATCACGGCACCGACAGTCTCGATACGCTTCACTTCGGCTTCGCCGACTTTATCCTTCACATGAGAAACGACCGTCTGTGCTTCTTCAGCAGAGAGGTTTCTGGCACGGATGATGACGTCATCGCCGGACTCTCCCTGCATATTGCTGCCGGAAAGCTGAATGGTCGCTGTTTCAAGACCATCCGCGCGAAGACCGTCACGCACCTCTTCTACCGTGACATTCTTGGGAAATGCCAGCTCCAGAATGGTACCGCCTGTGAAATCAATCCCCCAGTTGAAACGGAAGAGGATGATGGACACAACGGAAAGAATGATTAGAAGTCCGGAAAAGCCGAACCAGATCTTTCGTTTGCCGATAAAATCAAAGCTGTTGAACATTATCTATCGTACCCCCTTTTTCCGCCAAACCACCAGGGGTTATGGATCCAGTTCGCATCAATGAGGAACATGAGCAGTGTACGGCTGACGGTGATCGCCGTGAACATGGATACAGCGACACCAAGACCGAGCGAGAAGGCAAAACCCTTCACCGTCGCACTGCCCAGGAAGAAGAGGATGCAGGAGGTGATGATGACTGTCATATTCGCATCAAAGATGGTGACAAATGCACGTTTGAAGCCGGACTGGACAGCCAGCCTAAGCATCTTGCCGGATGCGATCTCTTCTTTGAATCGTTCAAAGATGAGGACATTCGCATCGACCGCCATACCGATGGACAGAATAACGCCCGCCACACTTGGAAGTGTCAGTGTCGCATGCAGCATATTCAGGATGCCCAAAAGGATGAGGACATACACAAGAAGCGCCACATCCGCGACAAAGCCGGCCATACGGTACACGGCCAGCATGAAAATAACGACCAGAGAGAGACCGATGGTGAACGCCACGACGGACTTATCCTTCGAGTCCTGTCCAAGAGACGGACCGACGGTACGGACTTCCATGACGGAAACCTTGACCGGAAGCGCACCGCTTCGGAGAAGGATCGCAAGATCCTTCGCTTCTTCGAGCGTTCTCTGCCCCGTGATGACAGCGGAGCCGCCGGTAATGGCTTCATTGACGACCGGATTCGTCAGGAGCTCTCCATCAAGATAGATGCCGATATGACGGCCGATATTTGCTGCGGTGAGAGCGCCGAATTTCTTTCCACCCTCATCGGAAAATTCCAGAGCAACGAGCGGCTGCTTGTTCTGCCCCATCTGTTCTTTTGCATTTTTCAGGTCTTCCCCCGTCAGCTTGACATTGCCTTCCTCATCCTTGAACTGGAGGACAGCGGTCTTGCCAATGGTTTCGATGGCCTTCTGCGGATCCTTTTCACCCGGCAGCTCGATGATGATACGGTTCGCCCCTTCACGCTGGATGATCGGTTCCGTCAGACCCATTTCATTGACACGCTTCTGCATGATATTGATGACCTGCGTGATCGCCTCATTGGTGACCTTATTTTCTTCGGTATCCTCAGCCTGCATGACGATATGTGTGCCGCCCTGCAAGTCAAGGCCTTGACGGATATGCCCGGCCAGCCAGCCTACGCTCGCAAGGAAAATCCCGATAATGGCCGCGATAACGACCCAGAATCGGATGAGCGCACCGCTTCTGACGCTGCTGTTCCTTTTCTTTTCCAAAACTTCAACCTCTTTTCGTGATGATACTTCGTTTCTCTGTAATGATACCGGCCATGCACTGGTCAAAGGGCTCTTCCGGGAGGAAATCTATGACTTGGAAATCCCAGAGAGTCATGATCCTTTTTTCATAGGAGATCTTTGCCAGATACCTGTCATAGTATCCGGCTCCCATCCCCAGGCGCGCGCCGTTCTCTGTCCCCGCTGTCCCCGGTACCAGGACTAGATCAAGCATGTCCGGCGCTATGGCTTCATAGCCCTTAGGCAGATCCCGCAGGCCATACGGTCCTTGGATGAAATGCTCCATATCCATGAGCCGCCCCGCCTCCATCTGCTTTCCCGGCAGACATACCGGGATGTAGATCTCTTTCCCATCAGAAAGAGCGCGGCGGATGAAAGGATCGAGATCGGCTTCTCCCTTCATGGAAAGGTAAGCCATGATGCGATGGGCTTTCTGATACACGGCTGACTCGCAGATCCGATCCGCCAGAGCAAGGCTCATAGCTTCCATATCAGTAGCAGAAAGAGCCCGCCGTAAGGCGAGCATCTTCTGGCGGATTTCCTTCTTCCGTGTCACGGAAGGAGTATCCGTCTCTATCATTTCTTTTCCTCTTTTTTGTCTTTAGAAGCGTCTTTATCTTCGACCTCGACGACTTCCTCGACCACTTCCGTGCCGGCATCTTTCGGATCATCCACTTCGACGACCTCTTCCACCACTTCAGTTTCCGGTTCGTCTTTGTGCTTGGTCTGATTCATGACCTGTTCTTCCGAAGCAGCACCCAGAGCAGCCGCACCAGCTTTCTTGGCGGTCTCTTCGTCGATGAGCTTCACATCACCGTGCTGAATAGCGGTCTTTTCTACTTTGATGATGACCTTCGGTGCGATCTCCAGCTCTACGTATTTGTCACGCAGTACTTTGATCGTCCCGTGAATGCCTCCAGCCGTTACTACATGATCCCCTTTTCTCAGGGACATCAGGAAACGACCTCTTTCCACCTTCAGCTTCTGCTGCGGGCGATACATGAAGAAATACATAATACCGACCAGCACCAGAAATGGCCATGCCAGACTGACGAAATTCATTACCTGTTCCATTTGATTCACCTCCGTCAAATCATATAGTATTTATTTTACCATACTTTGATGATCGTTGTCTGTAGTTATTTTCTAATTCTGTGTCAAAATGTTGTAAAGGGAGCCGGACTCACCGATGATAGCCCGCCATGAAGCTCTCTCTGAACTCCGTGAAGTTTCCATCTATGATCGCCTGTCGCATATCACGCATAAACTGGAGCAGGAAGAACAGATTGTGTATCGTCACGAGGCGGAAGGCAAGAAGCTCTTCCGACTTGTAGAGGTGACGGATGTATGCGCGGCTGTAGTGCTGACAGGTGTAACACCCGCAGCCCTCCTCGAGCGGTGCCCAGTCCTTCTCATACTTCTTGTTCTTCATATTCATGCGGCCGGAATGCACCATGGCCATGCCATTTCTGGCAACACGCGTCGGGAATACGCAGTCGAACATATCGATGCCGCGAGCCACGCCTTCGACGAGGCAGTCCGGCGTGCCGACACCCATGAGGTATCTGGCTTTATTCACAGGCAGGAACTGGGTGGTGTACTCCAGAATGTCATACATGAGGTCATGCGGCTCACCGACTGAGAGCCCGCCGATCGCCATGCCGTCAAAGGGCATAGAGGAGATCTCGAGCGCGCTCCTCTTCCGAAGATCCTTGTACATACCGCCCTGCACGATACCGAACATGCCGCGATCCGTGCGGGTATGCGCCTTGATGCAGCGCTCTGCCCAGCGCGTTGTGCGCGCTGTGGAATGGTCGGCGTACTCATAGTCTGCCGGATAGGGGATACATTCATCGAAAGCCATGGCGATATCGCTCCCCAGATCCTCCTGCGCATGAATGGAAACTTCCGGAGAGAGGAACTGCTTCGATCCATCGAGGAAGGAGCGAAAATGCACGCCCTCCTCTGTGATCTTGCGCATAGCTCCCAGAGAGAAGACCTGAAAGCCGCCGCTGTCCGTCAGTATTCCCTTCGGCCAGTTCATGAAACGATGCAGCTCGCCAGCCTCTTTGATCAGCTCCGTGCCGGGACGCAGGAACAGGTGGTAGGTATTCGAGAGGATGATCTGCGCACCCATGTCTTCGAGTTCTTCGGGTGTGACAGTCTTGACTGTCGCCTGTGTACCGACCGGCATAAACATCGGCGTTTTGAACGTGCCATGAGGCGTGTGCAGGAGCCCTGCCCGCGCGCCTGTCTTCTTGTCTTCGGCAACCAGTTCGTAGTTAATAACCATAGTTGTAGATCCTTATGATGTCTAAAAGATAGTTGATTAAATTCAGCGTTCTCTTAACGCAAAAACATGGCATCACCGAAGGAGAAAAATCTGTATTTCTGCTTCACGGCTTCTTCATACGCGGCAAGAATGTGTTCACGGCCGGCGAAGGAGGCCATCATCATGACGAGAGTGGATTCAGGAAGATGGAAATTCGTGACGATGGCATCGACCATGTGCCACTGATAGCCCGGATAGATATAGAGCTGCGTCCAGCCGCTGCCGCTCTCAAGGATACCACTCTGACCAGCGGACTCCAATGTGCGGACAGAGGTCGTGCCGACAGCGATGACGCGACGGCCTTCGGCTCTCGCAGCATTCACTTCTTTCGCCGTTTCTTCACTGACCGTGTACCACTCCTTATGCATTTCATGGTCTTCGATATTTTCTTCAGAAACCGGGCGGAAGGTACCGATACCGACATGAAGGGTGACGAAGAGGAGCTTCGCGCCCTTCTTCTTCATTTCTTCCATAAGCTCCGGGGTGAAATGAAGGCCTGCCGTCGGAGCAGCCGCTGAACCCTTATACTTCGCATACACGGTCTGGTACTCATTATTGTTGCCAAGTTTTTTGTGAATATACGGCGGAGTCGGCATCTCACCGATCTGATCGAGAAGGCTGTCGAAATTGCCGTCATAGTGGAATTCGACCAGACGTCCGCCGAATTCCGTCTTATCCAGCACTTTGCAGGTACAGTTCTCTGCGAATTCGATCTCTACACCGGGCAGTGCCTTACGGCCCGGGTTCACGAGGACTTCCCATGTATCATTGCCCTTCGGCGTGAGGAGCAGCATCTCCACCTTGCCGCCGGTATCCTTCTTCTTACCATAGAGGCGCGCCGGAATGACTTTCGTGTTATTGAAGACGAAAACATCGCCTTCGCGGATCTCGTCCAGGATATCACGGAAATGGTGATGCTCCCACTCCCCCGTCTTCTTGTCAACCATCATCAGGCGGCAAGAGTCACGCGGCTCTGCCGGTTCCTGAGCAATCAGTTCTTTGGGTAAATCGTAATTGAATTCTTCCAGTTTCATGAATATATCTCCTTTGTAAATGGGTTTAGGGTTTAAGGGTTAAGGGTTAAGGGTTAAGGGTTAAGGGTTAAGGTTGATGGGTTCAGGGTTGTAGTAGCAGCTTCGCCGCAAAATATATGTTCGCGGCGGAGCCGCTACCTTCATTTCTCATTTTCCCCCTGAACCACGAAGTTTGAAAGCAGGAATGAGTGGCTAGGGATTAGAAGCAAGCGGTGATCGAAATAGCGCAAATGGTGCGCTGACCGTTCTGCAAGAGAGATCTCTCGGCTACGCTCGAGATGACGACGGCGCGAAGCGCTATCAAAACTCTGCGGCGCTTCCTTATTTTTTGCGCCGCACCACCATTTCGCATTTCTCATTTCTAATTTCTCATTCAAACGAGGCTTTCAAATAGAATCAATGGACGCCCCGCCCCACGGGCTAACCCTGAACCCTGAACCTTGAACCCTTTCATTGATACCACTTTTCCACTTTTGTCCCCTGATAGTAATGCGCGAGGATCTCTTTGTAATAATCTTTCCCATCGCCGTGCTTTTCCGCCATGGCCTCCGCGCCCCACTGAGAGAGGCCGAGACCATGACCATAGCCATAGCCGGTGATGATGAGCTGATCTCCTTTGAAAAGGATATCAAACATCGCACTCCTGAGGCCAAAGATCTTTCTCATCGTCACTCCCGAGAGGCTCACCCAGCCGTTACTGCCGCGACAGATGAGTTTCTTCACGCGGCCTGCCGGTGTGCGGTCTCCCGCATAATGGACTTTGCCAAACTGCAGATTTGACAGCTTGATATTCTGTATCTTTCCGACGCCATAGCCGGACGCGCTCAGTTTTTTCGAAAACGCATCCCGCGTCAGCGTAACTGTCCACGGTTTCTTTGTCTGAGGGGAGAGCTCTTCGGGGACGCCCTGCAGGTACGGCTTTGAAATCCCCCAGACATTTTCGCCATACTCCGTGTAGCCACCGCCATCCGCATGGAAGAGTGCATCGATCGCTTTCCCGTCAAAGGTGATGACCTCGCCGCGGGTCTCTCTAACGGCTTCGTCGGTCGCCTTCGTCTCCACGCCGGCACCTTTGTAGACCTGGCTCTCTACATCATCGGTCACATCATAGCCCGATGCGCGATAGCCGTTCCTGTGATAGAGGGCATAGGTCCTCGCGGCAACAGCCTGCGCCTTCAGTGCATCGATCCTCCATGTAGGAATGCTTTCGCTCGGAACGACGCCGCGAAGATATTCCTCCATCGGCACCACATTCACCATCACCACGCCCTCATTCCATGGGGAGGGGATGAGCTTCATCTTTCCGCGATAGCGATTTCCTTTCACCGCAAAGGACGGCTCGGTCTGGACAGGCTCGAGATAAACCGCAGTGCCGAGCTTTTTTCCATTGATGGAGATCATCTGCCCTGCGCGTGCGATAGAAAACTCCTCCCCTTTCCGATAGGTGCTCACGGTCTTCCCATCGACCGTACCCCGGCACGCTTCGAGCCCGGTAAGAGAGAGGCGCATGCCGGAAGTGAGCCCCACTTCGATCCATGGCTCGTCCATCTGAGAGATGTGTGACGCTTCCTTATTCTCCGCCTTTTTATTCTCTTTCTTATTCTTTTTTTCTTTCTTCTTTTTCGCTTTTTCTTTCTTAGGCTGCTTCTCTGAAGCCGCATTCATCTGCTGGGCTGATGGACTTGCCAGCGTTTCCTTCTGCCGGATCGGAATGGTCTCTGCAGATATGACTGCCCCCAGGGAAAGAGAGAAACAAGCAGCGAGACAAGCGGATATGATTTTTTTCTTCATATACATGCTCCATGATAGAGAGAAAACGGGCTGATTGATTCAGTGGGTTATCCCTTATGAAATCAAACAACAAAGTATGCGCGTATCCAGCGTCTCCCTCAATAAATCTTCTCCACTTTCGTTCCGGTGAAATAATGCGTAAGGATGGTCTTGTAGTAATCTTTGGCCCCGCCGTGCTTTTCTGCCATGGCTTCGGCCCCCCATTGCGAAAGGCCAAGGCCATGACCATAGCCATAGCCGGTGATAACGAGCTGATTTCCGCTGACAGACAGATCAAAAAGTGTACTGTTCAAGTCATAGATCTGCTGCAGACGGTCCCCCGAAACCACTCGATTTCCCTTCGAACCGACAAGGGTCACAGTCTTTACGCGTCCGGAAATCCCGCGGTCACTCGTCTTATGAGCCTCTCCGATATGCAGGGCTGACAGCTTGATCCCCTTCAGTTTACCGACATCCGCCATCTTCATGAAGGAAGAGAGAGAGATCGTCTTCTTCCATGGGGTCGCATACTTGTCTTCCGGCACGCCTTTGAGATATGGCACTGCCGATCCCCATACATTTTCACAGTTTTCCGTATAGCCGCCGCCGCTCGCATGGAAGACCGCATCGATCGGAGAGCCGCCGTAGGTGACGACTTCTCCCGCCGTCTCCATGACGGCGCGGTTCGTCGCCTCTGTCTCTGCCGATACGCCGCGATACACCTGCGTACGTGTGTCGTCTGTCACATCGTAGCCGGCTGAGCGATAGCCATTCTTATGGAACATAGCATACGTTCTGGCCGCCACAGCCTGTGCCTTGATGGCATCCATCTGCCAGGAAGGGACGATCTCACATGGCACGACACCTTTGAGGTAGTCCTCCATAGAGACCTGATTCACCAGTGTTACGCCGGAAGGAGAAGCGATAGCCTTGATCACGCCGCGATATTGATTTCCCTTCACGGCAAAGGCAGCCCCGCTGCCGCTGGATCTGAAATAGATCTTGGCCCCCGCGCTTTTTCCATTGACAGAAAGACCGTTCCCGCTTTTAGAGATCGTAAGCCGCGTCCCCGCCGGATAAGAGCCGAGGCTGCTCCCCGCTTCCACATGAAACGCAGAAAGTCCGGTCAAAGAAAGCTCGCTTCCCGACTGAAGCCCGACCTCGATCATCTGCCCTGCGGACTGCTTCTGTCCTGCCTCAGTCCTTTTTCTATGGGACTCAGCAGATGGCTGCGTCTTCTTCTGCCCCGTGGTCTTACGGGTGATCACCCGTGGCGATCTATGGATGGTCACCGTAGATTTTCCAGGGACCGGCTGCGTCGCTGCCATGGATACCGATCCCAAGGGGAGCAGCAGAGACAATGACAGCAGAATGACCATGTATTTTTTCATAAACAGATACCTTCTTATAGGGGATTTAGGGAAATGCGGCTGCGGTATGTCCCGCATCACTTTTCCCCTTTCGCAGGAAAGGCTGCTCCGATGTGCTCATAGGCTGCCTCAGTGGCAAGACGGCCGCGAGGGGTACGGGAGAGGAAGCCGATCTGCATGAGATAAGGCTCGCAGACATCTTCGATGGTCGCGCGCTCTTCGCTGACAGCGGCAGAAATGGTGTCGATCCCGACAGGACCGCCATTGAATTTATAAATGATCGCCTTCAGGATCTGATTATCCAGATCATCAAGTCCGATCTCATCGACATGAAGCGCAGCCAGCGCCTCTGCGGCAATATCCGCCGTGATCGCGCTCCCCTTCACCTGCGCAAAGTCTCTGATGCGCTTCAAAAGGCGGTTCGCGATACGCGGTGTCCCGCGCGAGCGACGAGCGATCTCCTCTGCTCCGCTGTCCTCGATCTCGATCTGCAGGATGTGCGCTGCACGGGTAATGATCTTTTTCAACTCCTGCGGTTCATAGAACTGCATATGGTTCGTGATGAGGAATCGGTCACGCAGCGGCGCGGAGAGAGAGCCTGCCCGCGTTGTCGCACCGATCAGCGTGAAATGAGCAAGATCGATGCGGATGGAGCTGGCGCCAGTCCCCTTCCCCATGACAATATCCAGAGAAAAGTCTTCCATCGCAGAGTACAAGATTTCTTCGACATTCCGATTCAGTCGATGGATCTCATCGATGAAAAGTACATCGTGGTCCTGCAATGTCGTCAGGATAGAAGCCAGCTCCCCCGGACGCCCGATGGCCGGACCGCTCGTCACTTTAAACTGCGATCCCAGCTCATTGGCGATGATCTTCGCCATGGTGGTCTTGCCGAGTCCCGGCGGTCCATAGAGCAGTACATGATCCAGCGGCTCTTGGCGCGACTTCGCTGCCTCGATGTACACCTTGAGATTCTTCTTGAAGGCTTCCTGTCCGATATAATCGTCCAGATGCTGCGGACGAAGCGTCGTCTGCCACTCGTCTTTTGCGCTTTCTTCGGTGGAAACGATGCGCCCCTTGCTACCGAGCACCTCTTCCTCTTCACCGCCAAGGCTTTTGATGTATTTGTTCTTCATGAAGACTCCTTTGAAAAAGGTTTAAGGAAATCGATTCCATAGCTTTCAATAAGTTTGAAAGCTATGGAATCGAGTGACTAGTCACTTAAATGCCATCTTCTGGCATCGCCGTATTTATGCTTTGCGGCGCTTCCTTACTTTTTTCGCGCCGCACCATCATTTCGCATTTCTCATTTCTAATTTCTCATTTAAGCGAATCTTTCACTCCCAATCAAAGGACGGCGCTACCCCTATCCTCTGCTCTTCCCAAACTCCCGCAATGCCGCTCCGACGAGCTGAGAAACATTGTCATACTCGCCCGCGAGCCTCTTAAGGACAGGCGCGATCTCTTCCGCCTCATAGCCGAGCGCCATGAGTGCACGCGCTGCTTCTCCGCTCATCCCTTCGTCTTGCTCTGCCGCAGAGACCGAAGGGATCTCCATTTCGCCCAAAGCAAAGACACCGACCTTATCCTTGAGCTCGACAAGAAGACGCTCCGCCGTCTTCTTGCCTATACCGGGGAGCTTTGTCAGCTGGGAGACATTCTGCGCCTTCACCGCACCGACAAAAGCAGCCGGCGTCATGGCAGAGAGGATGCCCATCGCGACCTTGGGGCCGATCTTGGAGATCGAGATCAAAAGCAGAAAGAGCTCCTGCTCTTCTTGTCCAAGAAAGCCATAGAGCAGGATCGCATCCTCACGGACTGCCATGTACGTGAAGAGCTTCGCCTCCTCCCCGGGCGCGAGCTGCTGACGGGTCTTATCGGAAATGAAGATCCGATACCCGATGCCGCCTGTTTCCAGAAAACAGAAATCTTTGAAAAGGGCCGTCACACGGCCTTTGATATATCCTATCATGAGAAACTATTCCTTTAAGTTTGAAAGCAGGGATGAGTGACTAGTGACTGGTGACTGGTGACTAGAAATTAGTAGCTAGGGATTAGGTTTGCGATACGAGACCCCCGCTAGTTTCAAACCTATGCGGCGCTTTCCTATTTTTATGCGCCGCGCAGTATAAATAGGGCGATGCCCGAAAGTGGAGGCTTCTAATCTCTAACTACTCATACCTGAAACTTCAGCAGGAAAGGAGGGACACGCAATTCATAGAGCGCACCAATCTCCTTTTATAAAATAGGTAAGGAAATCTCCCAGCCACACCAGATCCCCTTATCCCCCCGACGTCCAATTCTTATGCTCCACCCGATAAATCGCCGTAAGTCCAATGGCGAGTGCATCTGCGGCATCGTCCGGATCGATCTTTTTCGTGATGTGCATCATGCGCTTCACCATTTCTATGACCTGCTTCTTGTCAGCACGGCCATAGCCGGTCAGCTGCTGCTTCACCTGCAGCGGCGTCACCGGGATGATGGGAACGTTCTGGCGATAGCCTGCGAGCAGGATCACGCCGCGCGCCTGCGCCACCTTGATGCCCGTCGTAATATTCGTATTGAAATAAAGTGTCTCTACCCCCATGAACGCAGGCCGATATGTCGCGATGAGCTCGGCGATGCCTTCGTAAACGATGTTCAGCCGCTCGAGGTCACTCTGGTCTTTGTACGTCTCAATGACGCCGTAGTTGACCGGAGTGATGGTGGTGCCATGCTTCTCAACCACACCGAAGCCGCAGCGACCGGTACCGGGGTCAATGCCTAAGACGCGCATAATTCTCTCCTTTGCATGCAATCGGTTGTATTATACCATATTTCGCAAAAATACGCAGACGGCAGCGGCACTCTCCATGAAAAAAGGAGCGGTGAAGAAATGAATCCTCATTTCTTCACAGTTCCTTTTTACTTTGCTTTCATTTGGTTCAAGGTTCAGGGTTCAGGGTTCAGGGTTGAGGCGGCGGCTTCGCCACCTTTTTTAGAAGATGGTATTCTCGTATCGCAGCCTTCCCCTCTAGGGGAAGGTGCCCCGCAGGGGCGGATAGGGTGACTATGGCATGAAAGACAGCTGG
>CAVBQN010000008.1:0-41495 GCA_963597545.1 Fusicatenibacter saccharivorans | reverse complement strand
GATTTCTCGCTTCGCTCGAAATGACGATACGAGAGTCTGATGTCTCCTAGTCACTAGTCACTCCTAATCCCCAATCCCTAGCCACTCACCTGTACAGGTTTAGTGGGTTCAACGGGTTCAGCAGGTTCAAAGGGGGAGGTGGTGGCTTCGCCACCTTGTTAGATGATGGTATTCTCGTATCGCAGCCTTCCCCTCGAGTGGAAGGTGCCCCGTAGGGGCGGATAGGGCACAAGCGGCATGAAAGACAGATGAGGAAAGCGGAGAAGTGCGCGACACATGTGGGAAAAGCGTGAGTCTTAGGCCGCGAATGACAAAGATTTCTCGCTCCACTCGAAATGACGATACGAGAGTCTAATGTCTCCTAGTCACTCCTAATCCCCAATCCCTAGCCACTCATCCCTGCTTTCAAACTTCGGGGTTCGGGATTATGGTAGCGGCTTCGCCGCATTATATATGTATGTGTGGCGAAGCCGCCACCACAACCTTGAACCCTGAACCTTGAACCCTGAACCTTGAACCCTGAACCCTGAACCCGAATCTCATTCCTAATTCCCCCTATCTATGCTACAATGTAAAGATACATTCACCCATCCAAGGAGGTCCATCATGTTACAACAGGTATCCATCTTCACGGCGAACCGTCAGGGCGCCCTCTCCCGCATGACATCCATTCTTGCGAAGGAGAACATCAATATTTACACCATGCTCGCCAACGACAGCGCGGAATTCGGCATCGTCCGCCTCATCGTAGATAAACCGGAAGAAGCCGTCTTGATCCTTGAAAAGGAAGGCTACCAGTGCCGCGTCGACCTCGTCATAGCTGTCGATATGGGCTCGGACAAGCCGGGCGCCCTCGACCGCATCTTAGGCGACCTTCAGGCAGCCAATGTCATGATCCGCTACCTCTACATTTCCTTCGACCGTGCGACCAGCTCCCCGATCGCCGTCTTCAGCACCACCGAGTCCGAGACCGAAGCCTTTCTCAAAGGCAAAGGCTACAAGCTGGTGGAAGAATTCTGATTGACTGGGGATTAGACGTCAGACATTAGATGTCAGACTTCAGGCTTCAGACTTTAGACTTCAAGCACAAAAAGACCCGTGATTCCCTCGTTTGAGAATCACGGGTCTTTTTATGCTCCTTGTCTGATATCTGATTTCTGACGACCAGTCACCAGTCACTAGTCACTAACCACCAGTCTCTACTTCCCCAGCACGGCTTCGACCGCTTCCTTGCAGAGGGAGACACCCCGATCCAGGTCTTCTCTTGTGATATTGAGCGGCGGATTGAAATAAATGATATCCCCCATCGGGCGAAGCACAAGCCCCAGATCCATGGCCTTTCTGAAAATATGCCAGCCGATACGACGCGAAGGATCGAAAGCCTTCTTCGTCTTCGGATCCTCGACCAGCTCGATCGCATGGATGAGCCCGATATGGCGGATCTCTCCAACATTCTTGTGACTGCCAAGAGCCTGCATCAGCTTTTCATGCAGGTACTTCCCATTCTCATTCACCTTCGTGAGGATATGGTCACGCTTCATGATCTTGAGGACAGTGAGCGCGATGGCGCAGCCCATCGGATTTCCTGCATAGGTATGGCTGTGGACAAAGGCCTTGTGCGTGCCGAAATCATCATAGAACGCATCGTACACTTTGTCTGTCGTGATGGTAAGAGACATCGGCATATAGCCGGCGGTCAGCCCCTTCGACGTGCAGAGGATATCCGGGGACACGCCCGCATGCTCGATCGCAAAGAGCTTGCCCGTGCGGCCAAAGCCCGCTGCGATCTCATCATCGATCAGGAGCACGCCGTACTCATCGCAGAGCTTTCGAAGCTTTCGGAGATACTCCGCCGGATAGATACGCATACCGGCCGCGCCCTGCAGGATCGGCTCCACGATGCACGCTACAGTTTCCTTTCCATATTTCTTAAAGGCCGCCTCTGCGTCCTCGAAGCACTCCACGCCGCACGTCTCTCTCGTCTTGCCGTATGGACAGCGGTAACAGTCCAGCCCTTTGAAATGAATATTATTCATCAGCATCGGGTGGAAAATCTTCGCATACAGATCCATCGAGCCGACCGAGAGCGCCCCGATCGTCTCCCCATGATACGACTCCGGCAGACACATGAAGCGCGTCCTCTCCGGATGTCCCGTCTGATACTGATACTGGAATGCCATCTTCAGCGCCGCCTCGACCGCAGACGACCCATTATCATGGAAAGTGAACTTCGTGAGCCCCGCCGGTAAAAGCTCCGACAGCTCACGAGCCAGCTCGATCGCCGGCTTGTGCGTGAAATTTGTGAAAATGACATGCTCCAGTTCATCCACCTGCTGCTTCAGCGCCGCATTGATCTCCGGATTCGCATGCCCCAGAAGATTGCACCACCATGAAGAAATGATATCCAGGTACGCCTTGCCATGCGTGTCATACAGATAGCACCCCTTCGCATGGTCGATCACCACCGGCGGAAATACCTCATTATCCTTCATCTGCATGGCCGGATGCCAGATATACTTCGCATCCTCCGCTTCCCAGTTGATTCCACTCATCAGACTTCTCTCCTTTTACTTTGTTGTTGGTTGTTTGGAAATCGTGTGTACGATTTATGGTTTATGGTTTTGGGGTTTTCCTCCATCTGAGCAGGCCCTTAGAGAAGGGCCGCGCCAAAGGCGCAGGATGGATCCCACGAGCGGTATAAAACCCATGTTGGACAATGCCACCTTTGCCACTGTCTGCCGCAAACTATCCATCACACCTCTTGATACAATCCTTCCAGCACCTTCGGATCGCAATGGAGGATCTCATCCCCCTTCGCGACCTTCGCGATGACAGAGACCCCCGTGATCTCCTCGATCATCTTCACATTATCCTCTTCCATCACGCCGCCCTTCCAGTTGTTCAGGATGATGCCCCGGATCGGAATATTTCTATGGGTGATATATTCGCACGTCGTTACCACATGATTGATCGTCCCCAGCCCCGCATCCGCGATGACAAGCACCGGCAAATGCAGCCAGGAAATGATATCCTCCAGATAGTACACCGCCTTCTCATCGTGGCGGATCGGACACACGATGCCGCCGGACCCTTCCATCGTCACATACGGATACGCCTCCGTCACCCGCTTCCACGCCGCAAGGATCACATCCTTCTCCAGCGGATGCCCCTCAAGGCGCGCCGCCAGATGCGGTGACACCGCATGCTGATAGAGATACGACAAGAGCATATCCTCCGGTTCATGGATCCCCGCAAACTCATTCACAAAGCCCGCATCCGATGCAGCGACCGTCGGCGCCCCGCTGACCGCCGCCTTGTAGTAGCCCGTATCATACCCATTCTGACGCATCGTCTTTACCAGAAGCGCCGTCACATAGGTCTTCCCGATATCCGTATCCGTCCCCGTGATAAAAAGTCCCTTGCTCATTGCTATGCCTTCCTTCGTATAAAACGTGACGGGTTTATCCCTTCACCATTGACCATGTACCCAAACGCCATTCATCATCCTGCGCGAAAGAAAATATCAGGTGCGGCATTGGACGAGAGCCATGCAGCCTGCGCCGAGCCCTTCCCATGCGCCTCACCTTCACACGGCGTCCGAAAATGCAGAAAGAATCCCTCCGCTATTTTCCGATCGCCCTCTTCAGCCGCGACGCCAGCATCGCAGCCAGAATGCACAGACAGATATCCCCCGGCACCGCCAGCACGAAGCAGTACAGCACCACCGGCCAGACCCCGATCGGCGTCCCCAGGTAGAAATTATTGATGATGTACACATACACCATCCCGAAAAGATACACCACCAGGAGCCCCGCCAGATTTGCAAAAAGAGTCTTTCCGAAAGAGAAGTCCCCGCTCCTCTCTGAGATCCAACCCGTCAGCCATGCACCTGCGATGAACCCGATGAGGTATCCAAACGTCGGCTGGAAAATATACGAAGGCCCGCCGCCCTCCGTAAAGACCGGCACCCCCGCGAGCCCCAAAAGCACATATAGCCCCACCGAGCAAGCCCCGTTTCGGCTCCCCAGGATAAGCCCCGCCAGCGTCGTAAACAAAAGCTGCAGCGTAAACGGACACACCGGCACCGGGATCTTGATAAACGCCCCGATCGCGATCAGTGCTGTAAACAAACCAAAGAGCACCATCTCCTTCGTCCGGCTTCCACCGGCCAGTGCTGCCTCTCCTCTGATCATCTTCATCGCCTCGATTGTTATACCTATGAATCCACAAAGTTAACATACATATCATATAACAACTCTCAGCTTTATTCAACGTTGACAATTTGGTTGGTTTAAGGTTTGGAAATTCACACGCAGCAATCTGAAAGCGAATATGAGCCATTCCAAATCCCATGGGCCCCTAGAGAGGGGCCGCGCCATCGGCGCAAGATGGATCCCCCTAGCCGTATAAAATCCAATATGTGACAACCACAATCCCGTAGGCCCTTGGAGAAGGGCCGCGCCAAAGGCGCAGGATGGATCCCCCTAGCAGCAGAAAGACAGATATTGGATGACCTCGCTCCCGTATCGTCACTGCCTACTACCATCAAACCTTCCCGCCGTACATTTTTTCATAATACGTCTGGTACTCGCCGCTCACGATTTCCTCCCACCAGTCCTTATGTGTCAGATACCACTCGATCGTCTTTTTGATACCGTCTGCGAATTTTGTCTCCGGCAGCCACCCCAGCTCCCCATGAATCTTCGCCGGATCGATGCCATAGCGGCGGTCATGACCTTTGCGATCCTGCACATATGTGATAAGGCTCTCCGGTTTTCCCAACGCCTTGCAGATGAGCTTCACGATATCGATATTTCCCATCTCATTATGCCCGCCGATATTGTACACCTCGCCCACGCGTCCATGCTGCAGAATGAGATCGATGGCCTTGCAGTGATCCTCCACATACAGCCAGTCACGCACATTCTTCCCATCCCCATAGACAGGGAGCGGCTTATCCGCGAGTGCATTCGCGATCATGAGCGGGATCAGCTTCTCGGGGAACTGATACGGCCCATAGTTATTGCTGCAGCGGGAAATCGTCACCGGCAACCCATACGTCCGGTGATACGCCCCCACCAGAAGATCCGCACTCGCCTTCGAGCTACTGTACGGCGAGCTCGTATGGAGCGGCGTCTCCTCCGTGAAGAACAGATCCGGCCTGTCCAGCGGCAGATCCCCATACACCTCATCCGTCGACACCTGATGATACCGCTCAATGCCATACTTCCAGCACGCATCCATCAGGATCGCCGTGCCGATGATATTCGTCTCGAGGAAAATCTCCGGATTCGCAATCGAGCGATCCACATGCGACTCCGCCGCGAAATTCACGACCACATCCGGATGCTCCTTTTCAAAGAGCCCAAACACCCCCTCCCTGTCGCAGATATCCATCTTCACGAAGCGGAAATTCGGAAGATCCATCACACCCTTCAGCGTCGACAGATTCCCCGCATACGTCAGCTTATCCAGACAGACGATGCGGTCTTCCGGATGCGCCTTCCGCATATGAAAAATAAAATTCGAACCAACAAACCCTGCTCCGCCAGTTACAATAATGGTCATATTTGTATTTCTCCTTTGTACACTTTCAGTTCCTTCCTGAACAGTGTATCTGTCATTCGGTTTATAGTAGAAGGCAATTGATGGGAGCGTAAGGATTTTTCGGTCACTTACCACTCGCTCTCCTAGTAACCGATAAATTGCAATAATAGATATACGCGAGGCCCGCCCCCTCATCCTGGCCCCCCAAAATCTCCGCAAGCAGGTGTTTCCCTTTCGGGTATATTCCCCCACTCATTATCCACTTCAGTTCCCATATCCTTCCACATCTCTGTAGTTTGCAATGGTCAGCGTAGCGACGCTCATCCTTATTTTGACGGGTATAACGAGATGGACCTAGTGAAAGATCAGAGAAAAAACTTACTCTAAAATCTTACTCTATGTTTATTGCTCACAATCAGCCAATAATCTGAACGAGTGCTAAAATAATATTGACTTTTGATCCATTTGGCGCTATACTTATTATATTCTATGATAGCAGCTACTTGAAGGAGGAATTAATATGTCCAATAAACCAAGAAAAACAAGAAGTGATTGCACGGTTGCTAGTTTTGAGAAGAATCATGGTCTTCCTCCGGGAACCATCCGAAACAACGATGGTCGTGATACGAGAGGCGATAAGAAAATCGGAACCATTCGCAAAGAACGTTCTAGCAAATAAATCGCCCGAATTTTAATACATCTCCATTGAATTAAATCTCTGTTATCATAGAAAAATACAAAACCCGACGGATACGAAAGTATCTGCCGGGTTTTTCATTGTTATGCCGTTGCTTCTGCCACTCATGGGCGCCCCGCCCTACCGTCCTCTGAGCTTCTTGAGCATCTCGATCGCAGGGCGAGGGAGGACGGCTTTCAGCACGCACTTGACAGCCTTCTTCGTATAGGTCCGCCAGCCGTAGTGGTAGGTGTAGTGTGCGAGCACGTATTCGAAGGGCTTCGTCTCGAAGTCACGCCAGAACTGTTCCCTTGTCGCTGGCCTTGGGAATGGATGTTGAAGTGGCGGCTGAATGCAATCTTTTATTTGAGCCTCTCGATAATACAACCGTTCCTTCGCCGTTTCGAATAGATCATTTCCTTTAGAGGTATTTACCAAAACCAAAGAGACACCTTTGTTGTCGTCAAAGTCGGGTGCCCACTTTTCAATTCCCCAGAAATCAGACACGGTAATATCCGTGACGTGAACCGTATGCTTGTACGGACACTGATGGCATGACGATCGTAAAGCATTATGTCCATAGAACAGATCGACATAGAGCTCGGTATCATACTCCTTGCCTTTAATAATCGTTGACTCAACATGTGAATGCCAGCCAAACTTTCCCTTATTTCTAAAATTGAATCCCTCTATCTCCCCTTTATGCCTCTTTTTCATAAACTCCATATACGCCTGATAGATTTTCGGCGAAGGGACGCCGTGGCAGACTATGTCGACAAGGAAAAGTTTCTCCGTCCTCGCATGTCTCATTTCTGTGAGGCTTTTCAGGCCAGCGCACTGGCAGTGGGTACCAGAGAAGAGGACGGTACGACCTTTCGAAAGGTCTTCGAGGACGCAGCAGAAGGTATCCCGCATATTGCTCTAGACGTACTTGCTCCCACGCATCTCATCTCTTGCTTCTTTTGTCTCGGCCCGCTTGTGCATGACGTTCCATCCTTCACCATAGCCTGCACCGTAGACGACGACGCCCATCTCAAGTACGACGTCGGAGAGTGCGGCAAACATCCTGGTGGCCGGTTTCACAAAATGCTGCCAGATCGCCCGTCCCAGCAGAAAGACCGGGTCCACACTCACGGAAAGCGGCGGCATCTTTTCCGTCACTGCACGGACAATCCCCTCCCATGTCTTTTCACGGGTGGAGATCTCCCGGAAATCTTCGAGCATTTTCCCCGCAGACGGATATCCCACTGGCCAGGAAGACACACCGAAGCTCGCAGCGTACGCAAATTTCTTCTGCCTGTCCTTCACAAAGTCCAGAAAATAGGCGCTGTCCCCACCCGTGATGAGTGGATTCCACACCTGATCGCTCCCCACAATGTACGCATCATAGCGGTCTGCCACATGCGGGAGAGCTTTCTTATCCAGCTTCTCCGAAAAGGTCATATGCTTTTTCTCGAACTGTTCAAATTTCTGATTTCTATGGCTCTGTTCTTTGTAATTCAAAACCGCATGCAAAAAGAGCCGTGGATGCACCAGTGCGCGCAGCGGAAACGCCTGATAGCAGTCAGAGATCCGTAGGCAGTCGTAATCAATGATTTCCGCCTCTGCTCCCAGCTCTTTCACCGTCTTCTGCAGCGCATACATCTGAAGCGATGCACCATAATTCACAGCCCTCTGAAACGTCAAAATGCCTATCTTCTTTTTTCTATGGTCCATGTCATATTCCCTTATCCTATCCCACAGCAGCATCACCGCAGGATCTAGGTAAGGAAAGATAGGTCTATCCCTCTATCACTTCCGCGAGGAATCCCAATGCCGCAAAAACTTTTTGATCAGCAGCTTAGGCCAAGAGCCTCTCCCTCCTCGAATTTCTAACCGTCTACTAATATTTAAGCGCATCATGGATTCTTCCCCTCTATCCAAGTACAAAACCACCAGGCGCCCCATCCGCGTCCTTCCGCAGATACCGCGCACCTTTTTCCGTTCGCCATCATTCATAGCGAACGTATAGATTCCAATACTATATAAGAAAGTATAACAAATAATTTCCACCAGAAAACCGATATTACCACACGCCCCCACTCCCGAGACAAGGCCAAATCCTATCAGAAGAGTAATGAGAACAGTCACGGAAATCCGCCCAATCTGCCACCAGAAAGACGCGATAGCGAGATGGATCTCCTTCGCGTAGAACCAATTCATCACCAGCCCATTCCCGAGGAACATCGAGAGCCCTGTCGCGAAAGCACAGCCCGTACCACCATAAGCCATCCCGAGCGGGATGGCGAGTGCCAGATTGAAAAGCCCCGTCACGAAGTATACCTTCGCCCGGAAATCATACCGATTCTCCGCCTGCAGGATGGCAAGCCCCACATTCTGAATGAGGTCGATCGTGAACGGCAGGATGATGAGAAGCGTGATCCCATACGCCTCTTCGAAGCCTTCACCCGCCCAGAGCCGAATAAATCGCTCGCCGAAGAGGATGAATCCTGTCGCGACCAGTGCCAGAAAATAGTACTGCCAGCGACCGATCTGAATGAAAAGTGCGGACAATTTCTCCGCCGTCGCCTTCTCCGCCACCATCGTCATCACATGCGGCAGATAGACCCCCGAAATCGCTCCCGAGAGCTGCATATAGCCCATGTAAATGATCGACGCCGTCGAGTACACCGCGACTGCTGCCGTCCCGCTGATGACACCCAAGATGATCTGATTCGTCTTCCAGAAGACCTGATCGATCAAAGTCACCGCAAAGACGCTGAGTGCCAGCCGCCGGAAGGAGACCATAAGCTCATGACTCCAATAATGATACCGGATCCGCACATGGAGCCTAGCAAAACAATAATACACCCTCGCGAGGCTCAAGACCAGATTCAGCCCCGTCTGCACCAACGCTACAGAGAACGCGCTCGGATGATGCATCAGGAGCATCACCACCAGCATCGGCTGCAGCACCAGCTGCACCGTCTCCATCCCCTTCAGGAAAAGAAAACGTTCATGTGCATTGATCACCGAGCGGAAAACCATCGTCGAGAGAGTGATCACGATATTCAAGAGGAGCAGAAGGAAAATATCCTTCGCCTCCGCCACCTCCGCTGCCGTCATACTCCCCGCGAAGGCCGCATCCAGCATCGTATATACCGCCCCGCCCGCGATGAGCATCACCCCCATCACTGCTCCGTAGCAGCGAAGCGCGATGGCCAGGATATTCTCCATGCCCACCCGGTCCTTCAGTGTGAGATACTTCGCATAGAAGCGGATCACCGCCGCCGACAGCCCGAAGTCCATGATGCCGAAGTACGCAATGAGCGAGCCCATCAGCTGATAGAGCCCGTACTCGCTCTTCCCGATGTAATGGAGAAGGATGGGGATATAGAGAAAGCCCAGGAGCGACTGGAGCGTGATATTGAGATAGCTGAGAAATATGCCCAGTTTACGTTGATTCATACTTATACATGCGCCCTATAGGGAATATCCGATGCCGTAATTTTCTCCCACGGGTCCGCCACACCACACTTTTCCAGTTCTTTCACTAATGCATTCGCAATGACTGCCGGATACGGCGTCGGACCGATAATCAAATGATCCAGATTGGCAGGGATAGAAAACCCTTTTCCATTATTTTCCATTTCCTCGGTCAATGGCAGTTTCATCACCAGCTGAGGGATGCCATTGACGGCTATCGTATCCAGCTTCAACCCCTGGCAGGAATTCATATCAGCGATTACACGCCATTCTTTCTCCTCTTTGAAACCAGGATGCTTGATCGAAACAACGGCGAACTTGATTATTCTCATGACCCACTCACTTATAACATTATCAGGTAGCATTTCAATGAAAGCCTTCTCTCGTTCCACCCGAACCCCCAACTCATATAATTGAGTATAAAATTGCTCGCTGTCCAAGTACTCTACCGAGGACGTACGAATTTGAAAATCACTATTTTCTGCTACGAAAGAGTCTGGTCTCAATACCATAGCCACTCCGCAGTCTGTGCCATAGCCACGCCACATCGAAAGCCGCCCAAACTGATCTTCCTCTGCCTCGTGTTCAGAAAAGCAGCAAATATATGTGGAATTCGACCATTCATCGAAAGCTTGAATAGCACTGGAAAAAGCCTCTTCAAATATGCCCGCTTTCTTTCCCCAAGCCTTTTTCAGTAGATCATACTCCTCTGTCATCTGGCAGAATCGAGTAAACAATTCTATTCCATATCTGACTTCAGAAAAATCATTCATGCAACGGGTGTTCCGCATCCATATTTCTTTATTTTTCAAAATGCTCAACGCGGTAGCAGCAGAGGTATAGTGTACCAGCTTTTGATTTTTCTTCGCAATCTTTGACACCCGCTCTACGTACCGTGGCATGAAGATAGAATACAGTTTCTGATCGGTATCTGAGATATTCCAGTTTTCATATGGATTCATGATAGATTCCTCCGATGACAGCTAATAGACACTTGCACTATAGCAGATATAGCAAAAATTTGCAGTCTAGGAACTCATTTTTTATCTGCCCTGCTATTTAAAGAAGCGCTGATTAAATTCTGCCTTAAACAAACCAAACATGATAGTCCACTCCAGCAAAGGCGAAACTTTCAATTCCTCCCTGCTGTATCGGCAAGATATACATCCATACAAAGAGAAAATACATGTGACTATAATAAATCCATGCACTAATTTTTCGGCAGCATTCTGCAATCCGATCTTTAACATTCGCACTATATCGCATAGCATGGCCGACTATCCAAGGGGTAACGAAAACAGCAAACAGACTAGTGGTAGAGTATCTAGCCCCCATATAAGAAAAAGCGCACCAAAATAGCGCCGGTATGATCCAGCCAATCGCCGATTGAAAAATATTTCCACTGATAGACAAGAATTCCTAGCAAAAGATAACTGAATCCTGTAAAAATCCGCCCAGTTCCAATAGTAGCTTTCACCAGATAAACGCTTGCGTATTCACTAATAACCCATGCCCCAGCAAATGCCACACAGCTGAGCAGCAATTTTTCCCCATTTTTCATAGGTGGAAGGATCGACAATAAAGCCAATCCCAAAATAACAGACAACAAGTACCATAGCGGCCAGGAATAAAACTGCTCGCCCACCAAAAGATAGTTTTTAATCAGCTTCAGCAGTACTTTCACCAGATTACCATTTTTTTCGAAATCAACATACATCCCGTAAAAAGTCAGTGGTAAATAGGCCAAAGACAGCATTATATATAGCCGCACATACTTACACAGCCATTTCTTGCATACCTTTCGCATCCCTTCTGCTTGCGCTTTTTCTTGTAAAAAGTAGCCAGTAATACAAAAGAACACAGGCACTGCACAAGACTCTGCTGTCAAAAGCAATGATCGGAGAAAGAGATTCTCAATATCAACAACCAGCTCGGAATGTATTGCCACCACCAATAAAGCAGCTAAGAGTTTCACATAATCTGTCAGCCAGTACTCTGCTTGCTTGCTTGCTTGCTTGCTTGCTTAAAGCGATCGTCTCTTATCCCTACCATTTCTGCAACCTTTTCTACCTCTTTATCTAAACGCGAAGCTATAGGAATACTTTTAGTCTTCGTTTTGCACCACGCAGGATTTTTAAAAGCAGCGTGTGATCATGTGTAATTAAAATAAATGGAATACGTCTTGCTATCTTTTCTGACTTCAGGTACGGATTTCTTCTCCAATGCGGATACCGTTCTTCTATCCATTTTCTGACATCCTCCATAAGTGCCTTATTGCCTTGATAGCTTTGCAAAATTCGTTCTGTGTTATAGTACAACACATGCAATATCGCAAGCCATTCCAGCTCTGTATGATACTTTTTCTGGATTGATCCATCAAGTTGTTCCAGCATCGCCTCAAACGCACGAACCATATCCAGCGCCGCATCTTTGGGCGGGGCAGACAGTGCGCTTCCCGGATGTTTTATGTAGTGATAGACACATTCACCGGTGGACCACGCCTCTCCTATAGTAGCCAAAAGTGCCGTGGCCGATGCCATATCCTCCCCGATTCTGGCTCCCTGCACAAGATGGATACCACTTTTTTCAAAAGCCTCTTTTTTATAAATTTGAAGACAAAGAGAGTCAGCATAGAGCAGACCATGAACGACATTCATTTTATTGAATGTGCCTTCCCAGCGATTATATTTTTTCAAGACAGTCCCGTCAGAAGCACGCACGTCATAATTAAAAGCAAGAATATTCGGATTATTCTTTTTTAGCAACCCGATAACCTGGTCTAGCGCCCCCGTATCGACATAATCATCTGCATCCATAAAGAAAACGAACTGACCCACAGCCTTTGTCAAACCATACTCTCGTGCTGAATTCTGTCCGCCATTTTCTTTTTTGTAGTATCGAATAGTAAGCGGCGACTTTTCAATTTGTGCCTTTATTTCATTACTGTTCCGTTCCAATGAACCATCATCTACAGCAATAACTTCAAGCTCATCCATCTGCTGACACTGCAATGAGGCCAGACACTTTGAAAAGTATTTTCCAAGGGTATTGTAAATCGGTATAATAACAGAAAGTATTTTCATATCTATTTCCCTTTCCCCACTTGTTTTAGTGAAACGCTGATTAAATCGCAGAGTCAGCTTCTACAAGAATTTTTATACATAGCTTCGTCATAACCTCCCTTAAATAGCTCGCCATTCGCGTCAGGTTATTCCTTGCTATGCATAAAAAAACAAGAGTAAAATCTGGCAACGATTTAATCAGTGTTTCCCTAGAAAATGCTTACCAATCCGTCTCATAACTTCTCTTTTCCCATAAAGATCATTTGTTGCCTTGATAGCTGCCAGCTTCAAAATAATCCACTTACTTTTTTCCATATACTGCTTCACATACTGCCGGTGCAGCCTCGTCCATTCTCTCACTTCTTCCGGCAGCCACGATCCCGCAAAATGATGGATCGTAAACGTATTCTCCGATCTGAGTATCTCTCCCGTCTCCAGCGACTTCGCACACAGATAGTCAAACGGCAGGAATACCATATTCTCCCCGAACATCGTCTTCTCACCATTGAGCTGCAAATGATACCGCTCCACCGTCAACCGGGTGATCACCTCCACATTGGTTGTCAGATCATATGTCCCGTCTTCCTTCAGGAAATGTCTGTCATCGTAGTCGGAGAGCAGCATGGAGATCCATTCATTATCCCGACAGGCACCCATGGTGCCTGTCGGGATACGCGTCTTCGACTCGTATCCAGACAGTGCGTCGTAGACGCGAAGCGGATCCAGCGATTTTACCACTTCCACATCAGCATCCATATAAAAGCCTCCATGGTCATGGAGCACTTTCAAGCGGGCATAGTCGGAGACAAAAGCCCATTTCTTCGCCTCATACGCTTCTTTGCAATACGCATTCTCCATCACATCGAAGTTACTCTCATTCCACTCGATGATTTCGTAGTCCGGACAATACTTCTTCCATGAGGCGATATATTGCTTCACCTCTTCACTCAAAGGATTCCCGCCAAACCAGCAGTAATGTATCTTCTTTGGAATCATTGTATTCTTTCTCCTTTTTTTAATTTTCTTTTTTGAAAGTGAATATAGGCAAATTCATCTCTTTCCTGAATATTAAAAAATTGATTTTCATAATCTCTATATACCTTTCCTTTATCCCAATAAAATATCTGCCTATCAGCATTCTTATCAGTTTTGCATAAGAACCGTTTATGAATTGTACCTATGTCCGCAAATGCTCTGGAATACAATACCGGAATATGATTTCTACAAAGGACCCTGCCTATACTGATGCTGCTTAAATTTTCATCAAATCCAAAATTGCTTGATGTCATAAAAACCTTTTTATAATCTGCAGAAAGTTCATAATAGTGATTACATCTCGTTGTATTTCGATAGATGCTGACATGCCCCTGGCCAAATATTCGATCATAGTCATGGAGTCTATCCTCAGTAAAATACTTACGTAAATCCCCCAAAATCAAATCACAGTCGCAATGCCCCCAAAAATCGTAACCTTTCAAAAAATCTTCAAAGATGACTCCATAAGCAGGTTTTAAATCGCAACACTTGTAAGGATATACCAATGCAGTATTCATTCCCAGTTTTTTATCAGCCATATCCTTCATCTGGGAAAGCGTCATAGGAAGAACATGCACATTATCATAACCTTCCGGAATCGTAACCGACTGGTCTGTCACAATAAGAAAAGAAATTGTAGGATTATAATGGCAGCTAAGAAGCCACAGATTAAACCATTCCGGTAATGGCCCGAAATAGGCTAAAATAATACAAATTTTATGCATTGATGATTGTCCCTTTCAAAAATGAATTACCTCAAAGAGGGTAGATAAAGATTTATAGCTGTAACTCTTTTACAAACTTCTTTGCCTCATCATAAACCGGATCATGCAAATCACCATATTGCGATAAAACATCATTCACCCAACCGGGGCCATGTACTTTAACTTTCTTAATAAAACCTTCCAGCTCTCCCACCGGCACGACAAACAGGTTATGCTCTTTAGCATATTTATCAATGTTATCAAAACATTGAAATGCTTGTCCTGCTGGAAGCGCATTTTTGCCTACACTTTTTAGGATGCCCCAATATGTTTTACTTTTCAATAAGTCCTTTATTTCTCCAATTTCACTATCTGAATAGTACCTATCATTAGGATTCTTTTTGCTAATTTGACCTATTCCTATCTGAATGTCTTTTTTGGTTTTCATTTTTGTTCCAAGCTGCTGATTAATCTCATTGGAAAAGACCTTAAAATCATTTTCTATGACATTCCAATCCATTCGACAAGCCTTACAAATCCTTTGAAATATAGTTTTATCATTCAGAGCATCAAAATCCACTATAACTTTAGTATCTACATCTAATGCTGAAAGTGCTTCCATAATAACAGGAACCCTTTGTTTCCCACCGGAATATGTAAAGAAAGTATCTGCATATTTTCCATTTTCCTTTTGCAGAAAATCATTAATAATCGAATAAAAACGACAGTCAGAGTCACTCTCACAAAGAACTACATTCCGACAAAACAGCCCTTCCAGTATATTAGAATACTTCAAGATAGAATCCTTCCATACTTTATGCAGCTTCTCCGCATGCAGGACCGATACATGATTCGTATGCCCTTCCCGTGTAACCCGCACAATTTTAACTCGGTCAGAAGCCGTTTCTAAAAGGCCTTGAATCAGCTGCTCGCTGTGAGTGGATATAAAAGTCTGTTTCTTTCCTTTCGTCAGTTCCCCTATCATTTGTCCCATAATCCTTGCCTGCGGCGGATGGAGAAATGCTTCCGGTTCATCAATGAGATAAACTTTATAAAAATCCAAAATTAAATAAAGCAAAATACCGATAAACCCTTTGACTCCGTCTCCTTCTTCCTGAGCCATAGGATACTTAGCCAGTTCATCTGCATAAGCTTCTACTCTTTCTGTTTCATCATGATACTTTTCTTCACCGAGATGAATCTCCTCATCAGTTACTACAAGGGGAATATCTTTGGAATACAACCTGTTAGGACAAATGTATTTATGAAAAGCCTTAAAAAAATAGCTGGTAAATTTCTTCCTATTCTCTACATCAAATGCGACATAATGAATTGGATGAGTTTTAGTGTCTTCAGGACTAATAGGCGGTGCGGGAGAGCAGATGGTCAATCGTTTCTCTGTATCCAGGTCGCACGCAAACAAGTCCCTTAAGCTGCTATGATTTGTGCAGCTAGTACTCATAAAATAATCTATATTATTAGGCGTGATACTAACATTTTTCCCCATTAAAAAATATTGAGAAAATTGATCTATAGAGCAAATGCTTTTAACTAACCCAATAATATCCTTTGATTGCCCGCTTTTGTAGGCATGTATATCCTTCAAAATGGAAACTTTCTCATCCCCCAGACCGTGATAAATATCTCTCAAAGTCTGGCTTTTCCCTACATTATTAGCCCCTACGAAGACAATGATGTCATTTCTGCCAATATCACTGACTGTACTTTCATCATTAAATGTAATTTTCTGAACGTATATCCCCGGTTCGGAATCACCAGTATCTATATCCCATTTCATCATGTCAAACTCCGTGTAATAACTTTAAACTTTATACAGAAATCCCAATCAGAGCCCTTGGCTTTTTCTCATAATATTTAGAATAATTTTATCGTCAGTATCAGTAGATATATCCTAAAAATATTCAGGATACTTCACTGGTGTTCGGTATTCATTATTGGCCACCTGGTTCAAACAATTGATGCAATAGGCCATAATATTATCACTATCATTAGTCATAGAGAAAATTCTCATAATTTCCTATCTTATTTATTTCAAATACCCATTGTCATAGAACATAAATAGTTTAATTGAATATAGTCTTAAACCATTCCTCGCAAACAGAATCAGGAGAAAAGTTTTTTCCTGTCTCAATACCATGTATGCTAATCTCTTCACGCAATTTAGGTGATTGTATTAAAAGATCCATAGCTTGTACCATTTTTCCCTCATCTCCAGGCGGGAAAAGAACGCCATTGATTTTATCATGAATAACTTCATCAATACCTGACACATTAGTTGTAATGCACGGTATGCCCATACACATCGCTTCCAATAAAGAATTCGAAAGCCCCTCAAAATCTGAAGAAAGTATAAAGAATTCCGCATCAGATATAAGTTCATGAATGTTCTTCTTAAATCCTAGTAAAAAAACTTGATTTCCTAAATGTAGTGTCTTGATAAGGCTTTCTAAATCCCTACGAAGCGGACCTTCTCCATAAATAAACAATGTATAATCCGGATACTTTGAAGCAATCTTCGCAAATGCACGTATCAGCATCATTTGATTCTTTTACGGAAAAAATCTACCAACTGATACAATCTTATGAACTGGCATTTTTCTAGCGGCTGATAAAATAACCGGATTAAATATTACTTTTCCTTTTGATATTTTCAATACCGTCGGAAAAGAGAAGAAATCAAAAAATTTCCATCACTTCCGCTTCTGCAGGAGATTTATTTGGTACATATCAATCAAATCTCTGCTAATCATATTTTCATTTTCCAGAAGCTGGAGGGCCTTTTGTATGCTGTCCCGGTCAAAAAGCTTTGCTTTTCGTCCATTCCATGCATGCAGCTTCTCTATCAGTTTTTCTCCCGATAATGGTCCTGATTCCAGAAGAAAACACAGGGACGCCAACAACTCTAAATCAGTATCAGAATCAATCGCATTTACAAATTTGACAGCCCGCTCTATAGGTTCTTTGAACTTGCGCTCCTTACGTTCATTTTTCTGGCTGATAATCTGTTTCCAGCAGAGATCCAGACATCCACCTGTTTCAACGTGATAATAAGACTGCATTTCCTTGATTTCGCGAGACAGAATGTCTATGTCATGATCATAGGGCCCGTATAAATGCTTCTCAAAATGGAAATACTCTTCGCCTGCATAATAATTAAAGAAATAAGCTGTCTTCTGCAGACGCATTTTATCCCACTTCTTCAAGGTCAGCTTGAACTGCATCAGCACCAGATGCGAGAGCCGGGCCTTGGGTGGCTTTTTAACGACCATGGCATGATTGAAATCACCTGGCTGGTATATATACACAGCCACCTTGCTGCGGACAGGAATGATGGCCTTTAAAATAATGTCTTTCACATCGTGCCACAGAAGGCCCCCGTTTCCGCAGCCTAAAGGCGGAATAGCAATGGAATCAATTTCCCGATGATTCTGTAGATATTTCACGACTTCCTGCATCCCATCAATAACATAACTGATCCTGGATTTTTCTCTCCAATGATTTTTCGTCGGGAAATTAATAATCACTTTTTCATTTTCAGAAAAAACGAAGAGCTTCCCTGGTGTCAGCTGTCCGCTTCTGCAGCATTTTAAATAGGCTTCATTATTTTGAGGATATGCCAGCTTGAATTGGTAAGCAATCCCCTTTCCCATATAACCTTCGCAATTGACCGTATTAATGAGACACTTTGCAGGAGAGCATAGTATATTACCACTAACAAAAGTTATCATCTCAGCCCCTCCTGTTACCAAAATAAATCAGAAAAAATCGGGAACAATAATTTTCAACCATACATTATCATCAGGAAATAATTGACGATACAACCACATAAGCTGACTCTTATCGTCCTCCGATTTTACAAAGAATAAGATATCTTTATAACTATTGGAATTGCCATCACAAATCAACTGATGAATATCAAGTTTTCCCTGGCAAAGACATTCAGACATACAAACCTCCTTGCAGTAATTATCATGATAGTCTCTTTCATCCATCGTCTTCCAATCTATCAACTCAAAACCTTCCGCATATGTGCACATTTGTATATGATTTTTTTCGAATGATGACATTGGATGATTAGGTATGATTTTAAAATCATGCGTTTTAGCATACTCTCGGTTTACGGCAATATAAACATATTTTCCAGGATGATCTCGCATAACACGACCTGCAAAAGGGGAATTCCTAAAAAAATGAAACGGTACATATTCGTCTAAATGATTCTCTTCTCGATATGCCATGATTTGGGGATCCGCAACATCTGTAAATGCATTTTCCTGTTCCTGCAGCTATTTTCTGGGCAGCAAACCATCTAGCAGAATAGACCTCATATTTTCAAATGCTGTCAAGTGATAAATATAATAATTGTCTCTGATGCTCATAATCAAACATCCTCCATCCTGTCATTAACCATAACAAAAGAAACACATGTTACCCTATTTCTATTCATCAAGTACTGAAAGATACGGCACAATGGATGTATCCAGTGACAGTTTGTAAACCAGAAAGGCCAGAAGCAGAATATAAACTGCCAGTTTACCTATCTGGGCAATTCCCCTGTGTTTGTAGCTTGCCAGAACCAATGGGATTGCCAACGCTACGAAAAACAGATAAAAAGCAACGCTGCGCGCCAGTACATCATTGAAAAGGCCAAAGGTCTCCCAGTACAAAGCCGCTAAAACGGCCCACAGGGACAGGGATTCCATTTTCGTGCATCGGGTGCCGAAATCATAAAAAAGAATGATGCCTATAGCTATGCCGACCAGGAGCAGCAGTAAATTATTCGCCTGTAATTCGTGGTTCAAGTCTTCATATCCATTGCTTAATAGAACCATAACCGATGTGACAAGGGTATTATAAATAAATCCGGCTAAAACAACAACGGGAACCCATGCCGCAAAAGCGAATACAAATTTATTTTTACTTTGACTATGAATCCATAACAGGAAAAGCAGGGCAAGGGAAATTAAAGACGCACGATGTATGGTAAATGCCAATAGGAAACAGAAAAAAGCCGTTTTATACTTTTCTCTGTCGAAGGCCGCTGTCATGAGCAGGACAAAGCTTAAAGCCAATGACTGCCTAAGGATGCCAAACATAAATGAATATATGCTCAGGGCTGAAATCAGGGCAAAGCTCAGCCAGGGAATTTTGGAATAACGGGAAATAAACCATCCGCACACCGCCATATTAATCGCCGCGCACACGACCAGCAGTCCATGGAAGCCAAATCCAAAAGCAGAAACTAACCAGTTCAGTACACCCATCCGCTTTCAAATCCCCACAAATGGGGCAGATCCGCGAAATGAAAGAAATTAAGTGTTACGGCCATGTCCTCAAAGCTTAATCCGGAAATATATTCAAAACCGGTCTGGTAAGTAGGAAGATCCACACCGATCGTATCTGCACGCAAAGCCAGTATCAAAAACATCTGCAAAGAGGCAATAAAGCACAAGGTGCGGCGATTGAAAATAAATCCGTACAGTGGTAATGTCAAAAATTAAGTATGTATATAGTCATTTGATTACCCCTGATTCTTAAAACGAAACTATCTTTTAGCTTTTACAAAAGACTAACCAATATATGCTTACATGAGTTCAGGTCATACTCAAGTAAAATACATTTTCAAATACAGACTACTTCTGCCCATGCGTTTTCAGCACGGCTTCCCATTGCTGTAAAATTTTCTCGGCACTGAGTGTATTTCTCAGCAGGACTGCATTCCGAGCCAGCTTTTCTGCTTCGGCAGGATGATCTGCCACATCAGCCATGGCATGAGCCAATGAATCTGCATCTCCAACCGGAATCAAAATTCCATTTTCTTTATTATGGATAAACATCCTGGCACCATAAACGGGACAATCCGTTACAATCGACGGCATTCCCATGGCCATGGCTTCCAGCATGGAATTTGAAATTCCTTCAAAATCAGATGTAGAAATATACATACCTGTTTTTGCCATTTCATCATAAATATGAGATGTAAAACCACGAATGACCACACGGTCAGAAACACCCAGGTTCGCAGCCAGTTCTTCCAATTTCGGACGAAGGGGGCCATCACCAAAAATTTTCAGCACATAATCCGGATGATTGTGTGCAAATTTTGAAAACCCCCGGATTGCCATTTCCATATTTTTTTGCGGCACAAGCCTTCCTGCCGCCAGAATGGTTTTCTCCCTCTGCCCCGGATTGGCAGGCGGAAGTTCAGGGTTAATAGGATTGGCAATAATGACAGAATGTTTCTGTACCTTCTCACCATAAAACACCTTGGCATCTGCCGTCTGAAAGACCACACAGTCAGCCTTCTTGTAAAGCTGCTTCCTTAATGTCTGAATAAATTCCGGAATCCGTCCCACTTCCTGTCGGGGATCATTTCTATCTGATACAATAACCTCTTTTCCCAAACCCAAGGATGTAAAAAGGGTATACATATTCATATGCCACATAAATGATATGATAATATCTGTATCACGAAACACATTGCGAAGTTTCAGTATGCGGTAAAAAAGATGTACCCATCTGGGGCCTGATGGTTTCCTTATATAACTGATTCGAATGCGTGGATCCATATGATAATCCACTTGTTCATCCTCAAGAAGAACAATCCGGACTTCATACCTGCCCGTTTCTGCAAATTGATTAGCCAGGATAGAAACTACCCGCTCTGCACCACCACCAGTCAGCGACGGAATAACAAAAGTAATCTTCTTCATATCAAAAAGGCTCCCTTGGGGAAGAAATCTTTATATAAATTATAAATTGAATAAGTGAAGTATCAAGCCCAAAAGACCCCCATTCAAAATCAGGCACAAAAGTCAAAGAAGCATATAATCTAACGAGTCAGTCTATTAATCGTATGAGTAACAGATAATATTTCTTATGAAAATATTAATCACATGTTCTTTGTACAAAGTTCATAAGACTTCAAGATTTCATGATAGTAATGGTCTATATCCATCATTTTATCACTCCGTGCTAATGTATTGGATGAAAATTTCCGCCGTTCTTCCGGATGATTGATTATCCGGATACAATTTTCTGCCAGCTCGTTATCATCGTTACTTAAATACCCCGTTTCCCCGGATACAACCAGTTCCTTTAAGCCGTCCGTCGGGGTGCTCACAAGAGGGACTCCCAGAGCAATAGCCTCTAAAGCGCACATAGGCGTTCCTTCCCATCTGGAAGTCATAAGCATCAGCTTGGAATGCTTGAGGATTCCATAGGCATTGTCCATGAATCCCAGCATATGAATATTATTCTGTGCTCCTGCACTTCTGATACACTCTTCGGTGATTTCAGCAAGCTCTCCACTGCCAATCACTGCACACTGTGTGCCCGGATTCTTTTGGATAACTGAAGCCAGAATTTTGATTAGTCTCTGGGGGTTTTTTTGGGGGGTCAAACGGCCTAAATAAACGATATCAAAACCATTCTGCTTTTCAGCATTTTCTGCTTTTTCCCTTAATTCATCTGTATTAATCACATTATATAAGACGCTGCTTTTTTCTTTAAACTTATCATGGTAATAATACCCATAATAGGAAGACATGGAAACCCAAAACGCATGCACAACTTTTTTACATGTCAAGCGATAAAGAATTGTCTTCAGTGAAAGCTTTCTTGAGTCAAAATTATTATTATGAACATGCGAAATAAGCGGAATAGTACCGCAGCATGCGGCAGCCAATACCGTAGCTTTCATATCGTGCGCATGAATAATATCCGGATTGAAATCTTTTATTACCCTTCTATATTCCAGAAAGGAGCATTGTCTCATCGGTAAAAAACGAATTCCACGTTCAGCCAAGGCTTCTTTAATCTGACCATCCGGACTGGCATAGGCAAATTCATAGTCCTGATTATCTTTGAACATCTTAATAATCTGGCATGCCACATTTTCCGCTCCCGAGAATCGCGAGCTGCAAAGCATATGCAAAACCTTGATTTTTTTCTTTTCCAAAACATTCACTCCCACCAGAATCATTGGCTCTGTTAACTTAATGGTGATTGACATCTCTGCTGTCAGCCCGCAAAGATGCCAGGTTAAAGGCTTTCAACTAATCGGCTCCAAAATCACCCGATCGGATGATTTAATTGTAAGTCCGGAATCCGCAAACATGAACTCATATTGTTTGCCCTTTACGGCCACACTATACCGAATCGGTGAATTACAGCTTGCATCTTTTTAATTTTTCTTTCATAATCTATGATAAATCATGATTCTGACTCTATCTGATTACTTAAATCAATATCCATATTATTTTTTAAGTCATATGCGCACAGAATCTTTCTGTAATCTGTAGATTTCTTATCTTCATAAGATAACAGATATTCTTTCATTGAATCCAATTTCATCCTTCCTGACATAATAGAACGAACCATTTCAATCACTTTGTATGTTCTTGCAATGCTGTCATCACCGAGAACAGATTCCGGAGTATGATGAGTTCCTTGGCTATTGTAGCATTTCTCCCTTACAATGTGTTGAATTTTGGAAATCTGTTGTTCCTTCAACTCATCTACTCTTTCCAAATCCTTGCAAATTTTGGAAAATGCAAAAATTGGAAAATATTGGGATGACTGAATAGTCTGCTTATTTAACAATCTTAAAAGCTGTTCATTTTCTTCCTCTATAATTTGAAAATAATTTGCCATCATCTCTGAGTGATTCATATATTCATAGGTAATGGTCTTTTTAGAACCAATAACCAGAACTTTATCTGAATTATCAAGTTCGTCAAGGTTTTCTGTAATAGAAACCTTGATATTTCCACCTTCGCATATTTCTTTTACAACCGTTTGAACCTTGCGTATATCCATGGCTGATATGGGCAGTGTTAACCCTGCTATGCAGTCATAAATAGTTGTAAAGTCATCAGTTTTGAGCTTATTAATTCGAATAACAGTATTCCCTACATCAATGTCATGTTCTACGACTTCTTGGTTTTGGGAGCCGCCATCATATTCTATCAACAAGAAATTGTCACGTATTTTCTGCGCTTCATCCGATTCATAATTGACATATGAAAAAATGGTTTGAAGAATGGCTCTGATATTTTCATCGGTAATAGTGTATCCCATAAAAATAATAGGATGATGAATAAATAGTGATAATAGCTGGGCCCTGATCAGTTCGTATTTCTTATCAAACCTTTCATAATCTTCTGCTGTAATGACAATCTGTTCCGGTTGTGTCACGCAGCCATGAATTTTATATACAGATCCATAAGGATTACTCAGCATGATATCGTTTCCAATGAGTGGATGAAAAGCAAAGAGTTGTTCTATCAGCGTATCATAATTTGTAGTAATAATCGAACCGACATTCTTACGAGCCCTTTTCAACGCAGCAATTTCATCAGCCGTTTCCGGCTTAAGGGCCATGTCTTTAAGAAGATCAGCTATATAAAGCTTGAATCGGCTGATATACTTATCTTCCTCCATATTTTGATAAAAGTGCTTATTAATATCTTCGAACTTATCTGATTTCCCAGATTTTACAGCTTTATCAAAATCAACTTCCAACTGACTGGCAACCTCATCAAATTTATATTTAGCGCCGCCGGATTTATTCATATGCTCTGCCTTTATGTCAATATAATACCTGGGATCCGGATTCAATTCACCAGCTATTTTTTTTAGCAGACCATCCCAATTATAGGAGTTTTGCAAATATCGAAGACTTAACCCTGAACCAATAAAAAGAACCGGATGATTATGAAATTTAGAAATAAATTCTTGAATGTTCATTTTATACCTCTGCCAGGTTTACCAGATAAAATGAGTCAGTTACTCAAAAACAAACGTAAATAAAAGATTACAACAATACACCTTGTAAAGATTATCATCAGTGCTTAGTTTCACCGTAAATCTTTTTCATCTTTCCAAGAACAGTTGATATCTCATATGATTTTACTACTCTACGGGCGCAGGCAACAAACTCATGGCGTTTGGGAGGATGATTGACCATGTAGACTATAGCCTGTACTGCATCACCGAGACTGTTATCAATTAAAATCCCATCTCTCCCATGTACAATCAAGTCTTCATTCCCCCGTATTTTGGTGCAGACCACAGGGAGCCCGGAAGCCATGGCTTCCATGAGTGCTACGGAAAGGCCTTCCCGATGAGAGGGGAAAAAGAACATATCTGCCATGTGGTAAAAAGATGGTATATCGCTTCGATAACCGGTAAAAATAACCTGCTTTTCTACACCAAGATTGGCAGATAACTTCTTAAGTGCTTCCATTGAGCTGCCTCGACCAACAATCACATAGAATAATTGTGGAATCGTATCCTTTAACTGAGCTATGGCACGTATCCCCAGCTCATGGTTCTTATTTTTATTGACTTCACCAACAGACAGGACAACGAATGCATCCAAAGGTATACCCAGAGATTTCCGCAATTTTTGGGATTCCATCAGCCATATCAGCTTACCCCCCCCCTATAAATTTTCAACATCTCAGGCTCCACTGTGGACAAGTCAAATTTCTGAATCATCTTAGCTGCCCGTGCTGACAACTTCTGCAGTTTCGATGGATTAGAATCAATCTGCAGAATATTCTCTGCCAGCTTCTCCGGCGAACTTTCCGAAATAATTCCGGAAACACCGTTTTCCACTAAATCCGTATTTCCTCTAATATCTGAACATATCACAGGAACACCGCAAGCCATGGCTTCCATCATAGCCACAGGGAGACCTTCTTGTTTTGACATAAAGACAAATAAATCACTGGCCTGACAGATAGCAGATATATCATTTCGATATCCCAGAAAATGGACATGATCCGCAATCTGAAGCTTTTGCGCCAATGCTTTCAGATCATCCAGCTTAACGCCCCGCCCACAGATGACATATTGAATATTCCCAAGCTTCCCTTGTTTCTGCAGCAGACCAAGAGCATACAGGACAAGCTGGTGGTTCTTTCGCGGAATGAGTTCACCTACAGAAAGAAGAATAAAATCATCCTTCGTAAAGCCAAGCTCCCTGCGTTTTTCTTCTCTACTTACGGACTGGGCATTAAACTTATTCAAATCCACTCCCACGCCGGGTACATAACACACTCTGCCGGCTTTAAAGGGTTTAGCCCGTTCATAGTCTTCTTTGTTAATAGTAATCAAGGTATCGGTGTAATGGGCCAGCCATCGCTCCACCGGATAGAAAATTATCCAGTTCAACAAAGGCGCCCCCTTATAGAAATGGAAACCATGAGCTGTATAAATCACCTTTGTTCCACGCTGGCGGCTCTCTCGAGCTGCCAGCCTTGTCAGCGCTGCTCCTACCGGTGTATGGCAGTGAATGATATCATAATGACCCACATCAATGATTTTTTTTAATTTCCTATATGCTTCCAGATTGCCTGGTTTAAATGGACTTCTTTCAAAAGGAATATCGTAGTAGGTATCGCAGTAAGGTATCTGACAGTCCCTAGGGTTTTCATAATCATTCCTTGCAGCCACTGCTATCTCCCAACCTGCCTCTTTAAACATCTTTAGGTAGGGAATATGAAATTCCATGATATGGTTTTTAACCACAGTAGCTACAAAAAGGACTTTTTTCATTTTGGATTTTCTCCTGAAAGTATTATCAAATTTCTTTCGTAAGAACTTCTTTACCGGATAAGTATATTTACCGATACTTTTATTCAATGAAGTTATCAGACTGGGATGACATATATATTCTGCTCCAGGTTTTCATTGACCATGCCCCCTCCGCTCCAGATGAAAGCGTGTCACTGGATTCTCAGTCGTCTATCGACTCCCTACCGCATGGCTATCACTGACTCACTGGATTTTCAAGTCGCTCCCGCTTCCCTACGAATCCAGTTCCCTTGCCACCTGACAATCAGGGAGAGGCAAGGGTTTAGGTGAAACTGATGAATGACCACGGGAGCTGAGGAATTGATTATCTTTAGGAATTGTTCATAAGATTTATAAAGCTGTTCCATCATAAGAGCCAGATCGTTGTGATAGAGAAAGAAGGCAGGATAAGCTTCTTTCCGATGAGCCTGTCTAATGTTGATAAGCATATGTACAGCTGATTTTTTCTTAACTAAGTAGCATTGCCCGCAAAGCGGGGGGAGGCAAGGTTCTGGTGCTACTCACCCCGCAGGAGGAAGGCAAGATTTTGGAAATGTGGCTCCCCCCTCTCCCCAGCAATGATGGGGAGGCAAGATTTAAAGTATCCCAGTCATTTTTTCCCCATGGCAGTGGTCTGGCCTTCAGCTACGCCGGCGGTGCTTTCTTTCATGAAGAGGATCTTCACGGTCGCGAACATGATCTTGAAGTCTTCGAAGAGGCTGGGCTCGGAGATATACATCAGATCCATCAGGAGCTTGTCGTAGGGCGTCGTATTGTACTGGCCATAGACCTGGGCATAGCCGGTGAGTCCGCACTTGGCCTGGAGGCGGAGGTTCCACTCAGGGAATTCTTTTTCATACTGGGCGGAGATCTCGGGGCGCTCGGGGCGGGGGCCTACGATGGACATGTCGCCTTTCAGGATGTTCAGGAGCTGCGGGAGTTCATCAAGGCGGACAGCGCGGATGAAGCGGCCGATGGGGGTGATGCGGGGATCGTTCTCACCAGTGGAGAGTCTCGCTACGCCGTCCTTTTCGGCATCCATGCGCATACTGCGGAATTTGTAGACAGGGAATACCTTCCCGTCTTTGGTGAGACGGTTCTGCTTGTAAAAGGCGGTGCCGCCGTCTCTTTTGATAAGGAGGCCGATGATGAGCATGGGGATGGCGAAGACGATAAGGGCTGCAAGGGAGAGGATGATGTCGATGACGCGCTTCCCGAAGAGGTACTCAGGTGATGGGGAGTATCGACGGACGCGCAGGATCGGCAGGTGAAAAAGGTGGATCTTCTCAGCGCTGCTCATGATGACGTCGCCGACGCGAGGCAGGACGAAGGAGTCGATGCCGCGGGCGACGCAGTATTTCACGATGATATTTCTCTCATGGCTGTGGATGCCGCAGAGGAAGATGGACTCGGCGTCCTGAAGTGCTTCGTCCAAATTGCCAAGGCATTCTTCGGAGGTGAGGGTGCGGATGACTTCGAAATGGATGTCCATGCCGTAGCGCTTGATGAGAGGGTTCACCTCACGCCCTTCGCCCAAAATAATGACGGTCTTTTTCGGCGGGAATTTTCGGAAATACCAGTGGTGCGCGAAGGTGCACCAGCCAATGATGAGGGCAAACTGGACGAGGAAAACGAGACCAAGAGGAATGGGATTGATGAGGTGACGATTGAGGAGGACAGTGATGACGTACATCATGGCATCGGCAAAGAAGACTGCCAGTGTCTGGCTGTAAACAAGGTCTGAGATGCGGCTGATAGAAATCCGGTAGCCATGGTAGAGATGCGAGATGAAGTAGTAGAGGATCGCAAAGAGTACCACCATGATCTCGTTCCCCAGATCATAGAAAGGAGTAGATATCTCGTCTCCGTAATAGGCGTACCAGCAGATTCCATATGTCATTGTCAGTAATAGCAGGTCGATCGCATTCAGGATTTCGAGCTGCAGTTTATGGAATACATTTTGATCCATGGGGTTTTGATACGCTCCTTTATTTTGTAAAAATGGTGGCTGTTTTTTGCTTTAATGGTTGTCGAGAGTTTGCGTTTTTTGTCTATGCGAAGGAGCCCCCCGCGAAGGACTGCCCTACATTGACTTTCTTTCCGCTGCGGGGATCCATCCTCCGCCTTTGGCGCGCCCCTTCTCTAAGGGGCTACTCGTTTCGGACTATCTCTCTTTCGCTTTCGCACCGCTTCGAGGATCCATCCTCCGCCTTTGACGCGCCCCTTCTCTAAGGGGCTACCCACTTCGGGACTATCTCTCTTTCGCTTTCATTCGGCTACGGGGATCCATCCTCCGCCTTCGGCGCGCCCCTTCTCTAAGGGGCTACTCGCTTCGGACTATCTCACTTTCGCTTTCATACCGCTACGACGGATTGGGTTCAATCAATCACAAACGTTCCTGGATGATGGTTTCTATGTACTGCCCCACGTTTTTGAGGTTGTGCTCGATGTCGAGGTTTGAGAAGCGGATGACGAGAATGTCGTATTTCTCTATGCGGCTGCTGCGCTTTTCGTCGTATTTCATACCTTCCAAAGAGCGATGCTGCGCGCCGTCGACTTCGATGACGAGCCGTGCTTTCCTGCAGAAGAAATCAACGATGTAGCTTTCTATGACATATTGGCGGTAGATCTGCACAGGAAGACGCTTCAGACAATAATTCCAGAGGAGCGTCTCCTGCGGCGTCATGTGGCCACGCAGTTCGCCAGCTCGCTCTTTCATGGCAGGGTTTTTGTAGATACGCATAAAGAAAAACCTCCTTGCATGACATTTCGGATTACGGGTAAACGCGTTCGCCCTTTTCCAAGGGCCTACTCAGTTAGCATGCTGGACATTTTCTCACCCTATGAGACAGTTCTTAAACGCGTTCCCCCTTAGAGAAGGGGGCGGCCAAAGGCCGGGATGGATGTGCCTCATAGAGGCACAAATCTGCGCAGCAGATTCTTCTTTCTCTTTTTTATGACTTCCTCATAAGTCGCCCTACCGCTTCGAGGATCCATCCTCCGCATTTGGCGCGGCCCTTCTCCAAGGGCCTGCTCAGTTAGCACGCTGGACGTCTTCTCACCCTATGAGACAGTTCTTAAACGCGTTCCCCCTTAGAGAAGGGGGCGGCCAAAGGCCGGGATGGATGTGCCTCATAGAGGCACAAATCTGCGCAGCAGATTCTTCTTTCTCTTTTTATGGCCTTCTCATAAGTCGCCCTGCCGCTTCGAGGATCCATCCTGCGCCTTTGGCGCGGCCCTTCGCCAAGGGCCTACTCGCTAGGGATTATCTCGCATGGGCTTTCATACCGCCGACGGCTTACTATTTGCCTTCTCTTTTAGCGAAGTCTTCGTAGGTGCGCCGGAGTCCTTCTTCGAGAGAAATTTTAGGCTCCCATCGGAGATTGCATTTGGCTTTGGCGTTGTTCAGGGAGGAGCGGTAGATATCGCCCTCTCTGGGTTTATCATAGGCGGGAGCGATCTCTTTCCCGGAGACTTTGGAGAGGATGGCTACCAGTTCTTTCAGGCTGGTTTCCTCGGAAGTACTGAGGTTGTAAGCGGTATTGGCCGCTTCGGTCGTGAGCGCGTCAAGGATGCCGTCTGCGATATCACCGGCGTAAACGAAGTCGCGGGTCTGCTCTCCATCACCGAAAATGGTGATGCCCTTCCCTTCAGCCATGCGTTTCGCAAAGATGCTGATGACGCCGCCTTCCCCGCCGTCGCCTTGCCGTTCGCCGTAGACATTGGCAAAGCGGAGAATGACATAGTCTATGCCGTAAGCGAGACGGTAAAGCTCGAGATAATTCTCGGCCGTCTTTTTGGTGAGGCCGTAAAAGGAAAGCGGCTGCTGCGGCAGGGTCTCGGAAATCGGGAGCGCGTTATCGGCCACATCTCCATAGGTCGCTGCAGAGGAGGAGAAGATGATACGCTTGACGCCGTATTTCCGGCAGCACTCGAGGATACGGACCGTGCCGGCGATGTTCTCATGCATGTCGTGCTCGGGATCAGTCATGGAGTCGGAGACGAGGGTCTGCGCCGCAAGATGCACGACGGCATCGAAGTGTTCCTTTTTGAAAACGTCTTCGACCGCCTTGTCATGGGTGTCCATGACGATAAGCTTCATATGCGGGAGCAGGTTCTCACGAAGGCCGGTGGAGAGATTATCCAGTGCGATGGCTTCGTGGCCTGCTGCTTCGAGTGTCCGCATCAGGTGGGAACCGATGAATCCGGCTCCGCCGGTAACAAGTATTTTCATGTATGATTTGCTCCTTTGGTATTTGAGATGTTAGACGTCAGATGTTAGACTGAGAGGCTAAATGGCACTAGACGGGGAAGCTTCAGATACCTCATGTCTCCTACTCTCTCAGTCTCCGCCATTTAGATCGCTTTTTACTGATACTTATTATAACACTCCACCCCCCTTGTCTGCCATTTGCAAGAACTCATTCTGTTACACGCAGTATAAACATTTGATGCTCAGTAAGACTTGAAGACTTTAGACTTTAGATTACGCACCAACGTGTCCTCTCAGTCTGACCTCTGATTTCTCTATACAAAAAAGCCTACTGAAGAAAACATCCTCAGTAGGCTCTTTTTTACTTTTCAATGATTGCCGGCGCATCCGCTCTTTCTTTAGAAGGAGTAGCGAACGCCTGCATTCCACTGCCACGGCGTATCGACATCGCCGCCTGCGGTGGTTTCTACATCCAGATAGAAATGGGTATCATGACCGAGGTCAAGGTTCGTGCCGACGCCGAATTCCCACCAGCCGCCGCCGAGGTCGGTCTTGAAGGAGGTCGCTGCTCCGCCCTTAGACATCGTCACGGAGGTGTCGCCCTGGAAATCATAGAGGTAGGACGCACGGACGTATACATTGCCCTGCTTGATATCCTTGCCGAGCGAGAAGCCGAGACGGCCTACGAGGCTGTCCATGCTGTCCTGATGGACCTTCGCTCCTCTCTTCGTCGTAAAGTCTGCCGAGGAGACTCTGCCGTAGGTCAGTTCCGCCTGCGGTTCGATCCAGTAGCCTTCCTGATGGAAACGCTTGCCGTATTCCGCGGAGAAGGAGAGACCATTCGTGCTGTAGTCGCCGCTGCCTACGCCGCCATTCACGTCGAAGTCATTCTTCATGTGTGCATACTTCGCAATGAGGTCGATGAAGCTGCCGTCATCCCGAAGGTTGCTGCCGTATACTGCAAAGCCGGTGTGCTTATTCGTGCCGCTGCCATTGGTATAGCTGCTGTCCCCGTCGGTATAGGTGAAGGCACCGCCCAGGATCCAGTCATCAGAAATCTTGCTGTCGTAACCGAGCTGGTAGTAGTTGTACTGGTTCTTGATGCCCTGCTGTCCATACTTAGACTGGCCGCGCGCCATACGAGCCCAGATGCCCTGACTGCCTTCGCTCGCGCGTACTTCACCCAGACGTTTATTCATGTCATTGTTTTCCTGACGCCAGGTCATGAGGGAAAGGTTCGCCATGCTGCTGACCGCCTGGTTATGCTGCTGAATGGCTTTCTTGACCGTCGAAGCATCGATCTTGCCATCAGCACCTACCTTGGCAGACATCTTGCCGGCGATGATGCCATCCTGTGTCTCCACCACATCGGAAGCTGTTTTATCCCCCTCCTTCATTTTAACCGTGCCAGCGAGGTCTTCCAGTGTGGCTTTGCCCGCCAGGATCTTGTCGCCGATCTCGCCCGAGCCTTCGACTTTGAGCTTCGTACCTGCTACTTTTTCGTCGATGACAAGTTTGTTATTGAGGGAGTTGGTGGTGATGGTACCGTTGCCGCTGATATTTTCAACCTTGACGGGAGAATTGGCACCAAGTTTGTCGCTATCCAGATTGACCACGCCATGATCTATAGAGAGTTGATTCAGCGCGACATAGCTGCTGCCACTCTTATCCGCAGTTTTGTCCTTTACAGCCGTTGGAGTCCAAGTAGCTCCATCAGAAAGATTCAGTTTCATATTTCTGACGGCCAGAACCGCTTCATCAGGCTTCCCAGAATCATTTGCCCAATCAACTCTTGTATTGCCAGTCCACTGAGATCCTTCGCCAGACAGATTGACATTGACATCAGAGTCTACACCAGTGGTTTTATCAAAATCAAAGACAATATCACCGTTCAGGTTCGTGGTGTGGTTGCCGTCGGTATTGATGTTTACAGTGGAGTTACCGCGCGTCAGAATGGCATTCTTGCCATTGGTGGTCAGATTGCTGTTGATATTCAGCACGCCCTGGCTCATGACGGACAAAGCGGTTTTTGCCTGAATGCTGGTGTTTTCCGCCTCGATATTGACCGTGGCTTTGTTATCTTCCGCGGTGGTACTGCTGTTCTGTACATGAATGCCGATGGAGTCATTGGTATCGGAAACCGCATTGATCACCAGCGATTTCCCCTTGATATCAACTGAGGCACCACCAGTCGTACTCCCAGTTTCCTGCATAGCTAAAACACCAATTGTTTCGCCAGCAGCATGTGCTTCGATAGATATATCCGTATCAGCACCGCCCATAGTCAAGTGGGTGCCATTATCAAGACTTACGCCATGTGCCGTTTTGCCCGCCTTAGAAATAATGTGAATTTGACCTGCATCTTCCCCGATCTTAATCGTAGATGGTTTCACAGACTCTACTGCGTAGGCATCTTCACTGCCCTCTGCTTGAAGGTTTACTACACTAGCCCCCTTCCCTAATTCTACAGTTGCATTTTTCTGTGAACTCACAATTTTGGCCGTTTTGCCTTTAGCTAATATATCCAATACATCAGCAGATAGACTTGCCTTGCCATAAGAACCTATAATACCAACCCCGCTACCGTCTTTCCCATCAACATGGATTGACAGTTTGTTCTTAGCCTGTATAGATGCATTCCCGTTCGCCGTGGAAAATTCAATACCAAAACCATTTTTACCACTCACACTCAATTCTGCATTATCGGCCAAAATACTGGTCTCTCCAGCTGTTGAAATCCCCCTAGTTGAGCTGGATGCATTGTTATTTGCTCTTATTGATACAGTCTTAGCTTGTAGTGTTGCTTTAGCACCTTTCTTATCTGTCAGGAGTCCATAAACTTGAGTTCCTCCTCCATTTACGTCCAATACGATTCCCGTCGTTTTATCTGTGCCAATATTTGTTATAGCATTGACCCCAGTATAAACCCCAGTGGCTGTCAACTCAGAATCAGCTTTTAATGTAATTTTTCCCCCTTTTATACTGGTAGTCCCCTTATTCTCAATAGCCTTTGCCGTACCGCCATGAGCTGCAATGGAAACATTTTCGGTTGTATCGCTTCCCACCAGAATACTGCTATTGATAGAAGCTCTACTACCACAAGAATCTCCTAATGCTTCGGCTGCAATACCTATTTTTTTACCATTGACAGTAATCATCGCATTTCCAGATCTAGCCGTTGTGTTCGTATATAATCCAGTAGCTGCTCCAGGCATATAGATCAATTGGTATCTTCCCGTAGGGTTCCATTTACCCGTTGATTCATCTTTAACTTTCTCTGCTGTTGCACGAGTTAAATATGCAAAGTCATTAACAGCACTAATCGAGACGGATTCTGTATTAGCTCCACCTACAATGACATCCCCATTCTTTTTCGCATAGGCCCCGATTTGTGTATACCCACTGAAATCCGTATATTCCTGACGGTTCGCAAGGATTTCAATATTTTTAGATGTGTAAGATGCACTATGCCTATCTGTTGCACTTTCACTAGCTGCATAAACACCTACATCCACCTGATCAATATGTCCACTGGGATGAGTGTCATTCCCATCTACGCTCGCGATGGTTCCATCTACCCCAAAAAATGTAGTGCCTTTGGAGATGGTTGGTTCACCGTTCACAAAAATAGGCGAACCAGGTACTTTATCTAATTTATACTGAATATTCTCTGCCGACACGCTTCCCCACGCGCCGCAACTTAATGCCATCACAATACCAGCGGCAATGAGTTTCTTTGTTTCTTTCTTCATACCTATCCCTCCCGGATATTACCATGATAAAAGTAAAAATAAACTCCTTTTCATGTCATTAGGATAGCATTACCCCCCCGTTAGTAAAGTGTTAAAATATATTTTCACAAATTTCTATAGAAATCGATGCATCCATAACAATATCGCATGCTTGAGAGCTTGGAGACCGTAAGACAAAGAGGCATGAGCCTTAAAGACATCAGACATCAGATATATGACATCTGATGTCTCCCATCCGTTCCCGCAGTCTCTAAATCTAATGTCTTCCAGTCTCTCAGTCTCTTAGTCTCTTAGTCTCTCATAACAAAAAAGAGCCGCCCGCAAGGGGCTGCTCTTACTGAGTCTGATTCAGTTGATCCAGCGTCTTCTCGAAGCTCTTGGCGAAACGAGCGAGAAACCAGTCGACTTCTTTCATATGAAGGTCTTCGAGTTTTTTTCGTGTCGTGCAATAGGCTTCTTGAAATTCCGGATTTCCATCGCGGACTTCTTCGGCGCATTTGAGGAAGGCGGAGAGGGTATCGGCGGCTTTGGCAAGGGGCCAGAGGGGATCCTGCTCAAGGGTGACGAGATAGGATGCGTAGCTTTCCTGCAGTTCTTCGGGGAGTGTCGCGAGGAGTTTCTTCCTGGCTTCTGTCTCGATCTCCTCATACTTTTCGTGGAGGCCGGGGGTGAAATATTTCACAGGTGTCGGAAGGTCGCCGGTGAAGACTTCGCTGGCATCGTGGTAGAGGGCGAGCATGGCGCAGTGCTCGGGATCTGTCGGCTCACGGAAGATGTCTTGCCGGATGAGGGCGAGGGCGTGGGCGATCATGGCAGTCTGGAGAGTGTGCTCGGCGTCATTCTCAGGGATGGTGCTGCGCATGAGACCCCAGCGGGCGATGTATTTCAAGCGCGACATATAGGCAAAGAAGGGATAGCTCATTTCATCCTCCCCCATGTATCTCCATAAAACCAGAAATGATGGACGGGACCATGGCCGTGACCGACGGAGTCTGTCTTCGCACGCGCGATGGCGCCGGTGAGGTAGTCCTTGGCGGCCTCTATTGCGCCTTCGACTGGAAGGCCTTTGGCAAGGCTTGCCGCGATGGCGCTTGAAAGTGTGCAGCCTGTACCGTGGGTATTTTTCGTGTCGATGCGCTCTCCGGGGTAGGCGATGAAGTCTTTGCCGTCATAGAGAAGGTCATCGGCGTCCATGATGTGATGCCCGCCCTTGATGAGGACGGCTTCGCACCCGAAGGTCATAAGTATTTCGGCGGCTTTTCGGCGGTCCTGCTCGCTCGTGATGGATATGCCGGAGAGGACCTCGGCTTCGGGGATGTTCGGCGTGATGAGCGCCGCCAGGGGGATGAGCTTTTCTTTATAGAGTGCGATGGCATCGTCCTCGAGCAGTTTGTCTCCGCTGGTGGCGACCATGACAGGGTCGACGATGAGAGGTGCGCTTCGGTGATTTTCAAGGAAATCAGAAACCGTATCCACGATGGCAGCTGTCCCGAGCATGCCTGTCTTGACGGCGTCAGGTGCTATGTCATCGTAGATGGCTTCGAGCTGGGCTTTGACCAAGGAGATCGGAGTATTCACGACCATGCTGACCCCCTTCGTATTCTGCGCTGTCAGGGCGCAGATGCAGCTCATGCCGTAGGTGCCGAGGGCGGCAAAGGTCTTCAGGTCTGCTTGAATACCGGCTCCGCCGGAGGAGTCGGAGCCTGCGATGGTGAGTAATTTTTTCATAGGTACCTCCTTGGAAATAGTTAGCTGCTTACAGTGGGCGATCAGCAGTCAGTGGATCAGCTCGCATCGTTTTTTCATGCCGCTACATGGGATATATCCTGCTCCGTTATCATGCCAATCCGCTTACCTGCAATATGCGACTATCATCAGACGCGTTCGCCCTTGGAGAAGGGCCTACTCGCGGGGATTATCTCACATGGGCTTTCATTCCGCTGCGACGAATTGTGCCTCTTCGAGGCACTCCATCCTGCGCCTTTGGCGCGGCCCTTCTCCAAGGGCCTACTCGCGGGAATTATCTCACATAGGCTTTCATGCCGCTGCGACGAATTGTGCCTCTTCGAGGCACTCCATCCTGCGCCTTTGGCGCGGCCCTTCTCCAAGGGCCTACTCGCGGGGATTATCTCACATGGGCTTTCATGCCGCTGCGGCGAATTGTGCCTCTTCGAGGCACTCTATCCTGCGCCTTTGGCGCGGCCCTTCTCCAAGGGCCTACGCGCGGGAAGCATATTCTAGTCCCTAGTCACCAGTCACTCTTTCTTCATCAGTTTCAGCGACGGTGTAAAGTAGCCGACAAGTTTCCCCTGCCGCCAGCGGAGGTCGTAATCGATGACGGCGATACCGGCGAGGTCAAATTTCACGGCCGCACTACAGGAGGAGAGCAGGTAGGACTGCAGAAAGGGATGGTGGGATACGAGCGCGATGGGACTGCCGTCAGAGATCAGATGATTCAGCACCATCTGCCAGTTCGAGGAGAGAAGCTCTTCGGCGGTATGGATCTCCTCAGCAAAGCACTCTTCCGCAAGGATCCCCGCCGTCTGGCGCGTGCGCTGGTAGGGACTTGTAAAGATACGGATGGGATTGTCCTTCAGAAATTTGCTGAGGATGCGCGCACTTTTTCGTGCCTGACGCATGCCCTTCGGCGTCAGGGAACGATTTTTATTGGCGATATCTTCTGTCTCCGGCTCCGCTTCGCCGTGACGCATAAGGATGATGTACATAGATGGCCTCCTTGGTAATGATCATAAATGAGACGCGAAGACGAGAAGACGGTAGACCGAGCGCCCGCCAAGTCCGAAAGCATGAATCTAAAGTCTGATATCTGATGTCTCCTAGTCTCACTGCGTTTTCTCTTCTTTATTGATCCTCGTACTATACTGATCTCTTTCTTTAGCGCTTTTCGCATAGGTCACATTGATATTTTTTCCGACCGTGGTGAAGGTCTGCTCGACGGGCGAACCATTGGCGAGGACCTTCGCAATGACTGCGCGGCCATCCTTGATATGGATCAGTGCCGAGAGCTCATTTTTCCTATGAGTCTCCGTGGTCTTCTTTTGCTCATTCTTCACCTGTACGCGTTCGGAGAGCTCGACGATCGAGAGCTTCGCAAGCTGCTCAGGCGACATGTACATCCTGTCGGCAGGGAAATGGAAATGCACGGTGCCGTCGATGTACGACAGTACGCGAGTGATGAGGTAGTCCCCACCGGGACGGATATCCTGCGCCCCGGTGATTTCCATCATGCCATCGGCATTTCTGGTCAGCGTGAGATAGATCTCCGCTCCCTTCTCCGGTGCTTTCTCCCCGTGCCACGGAGCTTCGGTGAGAGGCACTGTCACGGGAAGATAATTTCTTTCATAGAAATCCCCCTTGAAATCGATCGCCGCAGGGACCTGATACTCTGCCCCATCGATCATCGTACTGCGATATTCGCCGCGGATCCAGACAAGGCTCGTAAGCTCTACGACTGCCGCCGCCGCAAGGAGAATGAGAGACAGCTTCTTATTCAGCATGGTCATCCTCCTTTTCTTCCTCTGCGGGAACCACCTTTCGCTTCCTCTTCGCAGGCAGGTACAGCAGGAAGCAGACTGCGCCGGAGAGCAATCCGACCATCAGGAAAAAGAGCCCACGCTCAGAGAGCGACAGTGCGGAATCCATCACACGGATCACGCCGTCCGCCGCCAGAAGCGCGACACCGCCCCAGCGCTGCATCGGACGATCCATCTGCACACCGCGGGCAATGACGGCGACCGAAAGGATCGCGCAGAAAATAGAGACCACCGTCGCAGAGAGCGCCCCGGAGGATTCAAAGATCGCGATCATCGCCGAGACCGCCATGATGAAAGGCGTAAGCCCCGCAAGGATCGAGAGCCACTCCTTCTTGACCGCCATACGCACGATAAGCACCGCATCCGCAGCAAGGAAGAGCAGGAAAAGGATCCACAGTGCGTAGCTCCCCGACACATCTGCCCAGACCGCCCCATACGAGCCTTCGAGCAGTACCGCAAAGACCGCGATCCCACCGAAGAAACGGAGCGCTGCCGCGCCCACGCCATATGAGCGGAAAGCTCCTCCCGCCATCCATGTGAGCGACGCCGCAAGCGAAAAGAAAAGCGTCTGCCACAGCATATTTCCCGCCGACCAGAAGATCAAAAGGAGAATGCCGACCGCCCAGACCCAGGAGAAACACACGACAGCGCGGTCACGACGCTCCCGCAGCAGATGCGCCAGCATCACGAGCGCCGTCAGCATGTAAAACCACGAAAGGAACTCCGGCCAACCGCGCACCGGTGCCGTATAGAAGACACCCACGGACACGATCATATACAAGATGCCGGACGCCGCCGAGCTTGTCACGAGTGTCAGCACCAAAAGCAGCAAACCGCAAAGCGAAAGACCCACGTAGAGATCATCCGTCAGCTTGAAGGAATCCGCCACCATCCAGAAAGCAGCGAGGATGCTCACACCGTGGAAGGCAGCAGCCGACTCGCGCAGGAAGACAGGCATACGATGATGCCACGTCTTCGCCGGCACCAGACGCTCCTCCTCCATGAGTGCTCCCCAGAGCTGCGCCTTTTTGCCGATGCGCTGCGCCCTTTCCAGACTCCCTGCCGAGTCTGACACCTCATCGAGCACCTCCGATGCGCCAAAGGGCATCGCTGCCCCTTTCACTGCGACCGGATCATCCGGGATCCTCCGATCCAGCAGCACCATGGTGGCCACGAAGAGAAGCGAGACCAGCAAAGGAACGAGTGCCAGCAGAAACCGCTCATCCTGCGTGAGCCCATTCCACAGCCCTGCTCCCAGAAATCCCAGTCCGCCCAAAAGGCAGACCAGCGCCATCACAAAGAAGGCCTCCTTGTACGGCCCCGGTTTCCCCTTCCGGTACCGGGCCAGCAGCGCCTTCCCCTCTTCTTCACTGATGAGCTTCTCTTTCACCCATGCGGGCACCTCGCGCTTCAGCCAGTGCCTGTTTGTCATACTATCACTCCTACGATCGGACTTTTTATCATAAAATCAAAATGCCGCGCCAGAAAAAGCAGTGGCATTCACTGCTTTTATTGTATACAACAATGGATGAAAAAGCTAGAGAAACACGGATGAAATCCCACGGCAAGAATGAAACGTGAGGGCATCGCCCGATCGCAGAAAAAGCACCAGCCATAAAAGCTGATGCTTTTTGTGAAAGATCATGATGACACGCAAGACCTAGAAGGAGCGACCTCCATATCATCATCCTATTTCATTTTCATTAGAAAGAGAGACGGACACCCGCATTCCACTGCCACGGGGTATCGACCTTTCCACCTTCTGTTCTTTCCACATCGAAGTAGAAATGCATATCCTTACCGAAATTCAGATTCGTACCGACACCGAATTCCCACCAGCTGCCGCCGAGATCCTGATCATAGGTATCAGAAGCCACGCCATTGCTCATGCGCATAGCCACATCGCCCTTGAAATCGTAGAGGTAGGACGCGCGGACATAGACATTGCCCGCTTTGACATCCTTGCCCAGCGAGAATCCGAGACGGCCGACAAGGCTGTCCAGACTGTCCTGATGAACCTTCGCCCCTTCCGAGGTCGTGAAATCTGCCGAAGAGACCTTGCCATAGGTCAGCTCAGCCTGCGGTTCGATCCAGAAGCCATCCTGCTGGAAACGCTTGCCATATTCCGCAGACAGCGCATACCCATTCGTGCTGTACTCGCCGATACCGACGCCACCGATGGTATCGAAATCATTCTTCATGTGAGCATACTTGGCGATGAGATCGATGAAGCTGCCATCATCGCGCAGGTTGCTGCCATACACAGCAAAGCCCGTATTCTTATTCGTACCGCTGCCGCCGACCAGATTGTTTTCGCCATCGGTATAGGTGAAAGCACCGCCCAAGATCCAGTCATCCGCGATCTTGTGGTCATAGCCCAGCTGATAGTAATTGTACTGGTTCTTCACGCCCTGCGCGCCATACTTAGCTTCGCCGCGGCTCATGCGTGCCCAGATGCCCTGCTCGCCCTGGCTGTCACGGATCTCGCCAAGACGCTTGTTCATATCATTGTTTTCCTGACGCCAGGTCATGAGAGAAAGTGCGCCGAGCTTGCTGATGGAAAGGTTCGTCTTGTTCTGAGATTTCACTTCATTGAAGACCTTGCCGTTTTCATCCACCTGTGCGGAATACGCCCCTGCGATCACACCGGCATCCGTCTTGAGGCTCTTTGCGATAGATTTGCCCTCTTCATTGACAGCTACACCAGCCAGCTTCTGTGCAACCGCGCTGTCGCCTGCGATCTGGTCTGCGATATCGCCAGACCCCTTGACCGTTATATCAGCATCCGCCGCATCCGCTGCCGTGAGCTTATTATTGAGGCTGTTCGTCGCGATCGTGCCATTGCCTGAGAGCGTATCCGTGACATTGACCGTCTGATGATCGCCCGCAAGGTCGATGGTCGCCTTGTCGAGCTTCACGTTCTGCATATTCGCCTTCGTGACCTTGCTTCCGACATGGATCACGCTGTCACTCGAAGCATTGACATCATTGACAAAGCTGTCGCCCGTCATGTTCCACGAAGCACCGTCAGCCATGGTGAGCTTAAATCCGGTGACATTACCTTGATATGGCTGAGTATCCATTTCGATGACATGCTTGTATTCACTGTCAGCATCATTCGTTTTATACTCCTGATAAGCGCAGCCTGTCCAAGAAGAGCCTTTGCCCGTCAAGTTCACATTTACATTGGCATCAATAATATTCCCGCTACTGTGATTATCTTGCGGTGTAGCAGGTGTTTCAAAAACGATATCCCCATTCAATACGGTGGAGTGCTTTCCGTCTGTATTGATATTCGTCGTGGAGTGACCGCGTACATCCAGTGCATTCTTACCTGTAATCGTTGTATCTCCATTCAATGTCAACTGTCCATTAGAATAAGCAACTACCCCAAACTCATTCCCTCTTAAATCAATTTTTTCAGCTTTAATAGTGACGGAGGCTGGATTTACAGGGGCATCTTTATCCTGCGTATTATTCTGTAACCAAATTGCAGCACTTCCTGCCTCGGCTTTACAATCAATGCTAACTTCGTTTGCATTTAAAGAAACATATCCCTGAATCGCCCTAATTCCGTCATCACCAGACGTGATCGTTATCTTATCTGTTTTGTCATTCCCAATCGTCAAATCCCCACCGTATCGTCATCCTGAGCGGACGAAAACGCTCTATGTATGAAAAGCCCCAGCCAGAACAGGTGGGAACTGAGCCGAAGGATCTGACACCATACATGTAAGACGATTCCTTCCCTCGTATCGTAGGAGTGACTAGTGACTGGTGACTTAAATGCCACTTCCGGACATCGCCCAATAAAAAAGGCGGCGAAGTCGCCACGAGAACCCTGAACCCTGAACTTTGAACCCTGAACTTTGAACCAAATGAA
>CAVBQN010000007.1:0-44008 GCA_963597545.1 Fusicatenibacter saccharivorans | reverse complement strand
GGATGCCAACCCCGCCTCGCTTCGCTCGTCTGCCCCTTCCAGAGGAAGGGGCGAGAATGATTCTTGATCGGGCATCGCCCCACATATAATTGCGGCGAAGCCGCCACCTGAACCTTGACCCCTGAACCAAATGAAAGCAAAGTAAAAAGGAGCTGTAAAGAAATGAGGATTCATTTCTTTACAACTCCTTTTCCCTATTCGGCCTTCATCTGATACTCCCTGCCATCGATGGCAAGGACATCTCCGGGACGGATCTTCTTGCGTTTTTCATGGACAAGCTTGCCATTCAGCTTCACCTGATGCTGGGCAAGGTAAGCGCCGGTCTCTCCGCCGGAGCTGATCGCATCGATCTTTTTCAAAAGCTGGTCAAGCTGGATGTAGTCTCCGTAGACGGCTATGATCTCCATCAATGTCTCCCCCTCATCGGTGTCACGACATACTGGTAGGCCTTATCTTCTTCCTGCTCTACCAGAAGCGGGCCGTTTTTCTGCAGATGCAGGATGACTGTCTCGCCCTCAGAATGCTTTAGGATATCTTCGATATAGTTGCAGTTGTAGGTGATCTTGATCGGCTCGCCTTCGAGCTTGATGGGGATCGATGTGCTGCTGCGTCCGATCGCAGGATCCTCTTCGTAGATTTCCACCGCATCCTCATGGAAGATGAAATTGATGGTATGGTAGTCCACACCGCTGGAGATCGGGCTGACGAAACGGACGGCTTCCTGAAAATCGTGAACATTGACTGTCACGAGTGCATCATGATGGGTCGGGATGACGCGGTGGTAATCCGGATATTCACCGTTGAGAAGGCTGGTAATGAAGTACGTGCTGCCAAAGGTGAAGGCGACATGGTTTTTAGACCAGGAGATCTCGACGGTGCTGCCATCTTCGTCCGGCAGCAGGCGGACTACATCCGAAAGGATGCTGCCGGAAACGACGAAGCGTCCTTGGGCGCTTGCTTCCTCCGGCAGTGTGATCTCTTTGGCAGCCAGGCGGTGCGTATTGGTCGCCGCCATGATGAAGCGGTACTGATCGACCTCAAAGAGCACGCCGGTGAAAAGCGGTTTCTGTTTGTCGGAAGCCGTGGCAAAGGAGACCTGACCGGTCATTTCTTTGAAGTCTTGGCAGGAGACTGTCGCATGATTGGTATGCTCCATTTCTTTGACTTCCGGGAATTCATTGATGTCTCGGGTCGGGAAACGAGCAAAATAAGAGCCGCAGGTAAAGGAGACCATATTTTCCTCTTTTTTCTTTTCCATGACGATATCCCCTGCCGGCATCATGCGGATCGTGCTTTGCAGCTGGCTGGCAGCAATCACGATAATGCCTTCTTCCTCGATCATGGCTGGGCAGCTTGTTTTGATCCCGATGGTGTAATCATTGGCCTGCAGCTCGACTTTTCCGTTTTCTGCAGCAATGAAGTATCCGTTATTGGTATTGGATGTAATTTTTGCCTGTGCAGCCCGCTGTACGCGGTCGATCGCATCAGACAATTCCGTTTTGTCGAAAATGACTCTCATGGCAGCACCTCTAAAAAATAACGATGATAGATAAAAGATAGTAGTCGCCGTAGTAGGGCGGTGTGAATAAGTGAATAACTCTGTGAAAAGTGAGATTTTCTCGAATCTCGCGGTTTGTTAAAAAGGATTGAATAACTTTTTTGGGAATTCACGGTTTTCACAGGTTTTTACGAACCTGACGTTTTTCACAGTTTTTCAGCAGGATATTGGATGATGGGAAATGGGGTTGTTCACAGTGAGTGAGGGGCATGGGAGAAAGGGATACTTTACCTCATCCGCCCATTCAGCCCTTATCCCCGCTGCTTTAAGAGCTTTCGGATCGCTTCGATAGAAGCGCGGGTCTGCGGGTCACGCTCGATGTCTTTTTCCACGCGTTCGCAGGCATAGAGGACTGTCGAGTGGTCTTTTCTATGGAAATAGTCACGCAGCGTCGGGTAGGACTCGTTCAGCTCATTGCGGCACAGGTACATGGCGATCTGGCGCGGGATGACGATCTTCTGCGGACGGCCGCGGCCGAGGAGCTTATCCTTCTTGACGCCGTAATACTGGCAGACGGTATCGATGATGAAGTCGACGGTAAGCTCTTGACGGTTGTCGAGGGGGATCTGGTCTTTCAGCGCATCCTTGGTGAAGGCGAGCGTGATCGTTTGTTTCTTGATCTGCGAGAAGGTGACGAGCTTATTGAAAGCCCCCTCCAGTTCACGGACATTGGTATTGATATGACTTGCGATATAGTCGACCACGTCTTTCGGGAGTGTGATATTGAGCTTTTCGGCCCTCTGCTGAAGGATGATGCAGCAGATCTCATAGTCCGGCGGAGAGATCGGGGCGACGAGCCCGCTTGAGAAGCGCGTCTGCAGGCGGTCTTCGAGCTTGTCGATATCCTGCGGTGTGCGGTCGCTTGTCATGATGATGTGCTTCTTCTTATCGAAGAGGTCATTGAATGTATTGAAGATCTCCATCTTCGTCGCATCCTTGGAGCCGAAGAACTGCACGTCGTCGATCAGGAGAAAGTCCAGATTTCTATACTTGGCACGGAATTTCGGCATGGTGTGATTCTGGATGGCATCGATCAGCTCATTGGTGAAAGTCTCGCTCGAGACGAAGAGGACGGAAAGCTCCGGTTTGTTTTCGTGGATGTAGTTGCAGATGGCGTGGAGCAGATGCGTCTTGCCAAGGCCGGAGGGACCGTAGATGAAAAGCGGGTTCATTTTCTGATCGGCCTGATCCGGATGGTCGGCCGTCTTGGCGACTGCATAAGCGGCCTGAAAGGCGATCTCGTTGCAGTTGCCATGGACGAAGGTGGAGAAGGTGTATTCTTCATTGACCGGATTCGGCAGGAAGGCATTTCTCTTCTTCGGCTCGCTGCGCACGGGCGCATCGAAGAGGGAGGTCTCTCCGAGCTCCCGGATGTCGGGGAGCGGTACCTCATCGGCCGTCATAGGCTTCAGCTTGGAAAAATCCGGCGGCATGGCTTCCTTCGGAAAGGGATCATCAATATCAGGCTCTGGGAGAGGCGCAGGCGTATTTTCATAGGGGGTATCGGCTGTCTCACGGGCTATTGGGAAGGGGGCCTCGCTCTCCGCCGCCTTTTTAGAGGCGCCGGCTTCCGGAACCGGCGGCATCGGCGCGGGCTCCGCGGGCTGGTTCATGATATCGGAGATCTCGATGGAAAGCTGCTTCCCCGTGATGTTGAAAATAATTTTTTCCAGCTTTCCTTTATATACATTTTCGATCCATGGTTTCCGCCGCTTGTTTTTGGGCGAAATCGTCAGTGTGTTTTCTGTCATGGAGATAGGAAAGACTTCGTTGGAAAACATGTCATAGTACGGGTGGTCATACTGGTCGATATAGTCCAGGATCTGATCCCATAATTGAAAGAAGTCCATAGGGTACCTCGCTTGTCATGCATAGGGCAGCCGCCGTGGCTGTGACTATGTGAATGACTTTGTGAATAATTGTGAATAAGGCGTTGTCTCCGATCGGACGCTTTGGGAAGAGGCTTGCTGGCATCGGAGAAAGCGGCGATTGAATATCTTTGTGGATAAGTGGATAAGTCTGTGAATTAATAGATGCTTTCTATGGCTTTTCCACACGTTCTTCTGCGGTTTTCAAATGGCATTGTGAATAACTTCATTGTATCATTTCCCTTGCCTCTTGTATATGCACAAGATGTGGGGAGGAAACCGGACAGGGACGCAAGGAAAACGGCGGAGAGCGGGTTCTATGGGTTCGAAAGGTAGAGCGGGGTTGGAGCGGCGCCAGATCCTTCGACTCAGTTCTCACTGTTCCGCCTTTACATTTTCGAACATCCGACATTTCACTCCGCGCAGGATGACGAAATGCGCCGCGGAGTAGAAATCATGGCGATGCCCGAAGGTTGTATTTAGTCACCAGTCACTAGTCACTAGTCACTCCTAATCCCCAATCCCTAATCCCTAGCCACTCATTCCTGCTTTCACACATTCATCGTTTATCGGTCTGCAAGGAAGATTTCTCGCTTCGCTCGAAATGACGATGCGGGGGCTGGTGTCTCTCGGTGTATTAGCCTTCCAGTCCCCAGCCACCTCTCCCCTCTCCCAAACCTTGCCTTGCCAGCCTTCCCTTTGGTAAAATATAAGTAAAAATAACCTAAGCGAGGCAAAGTATGAGTGAGATTACAAATGATCCGCGGCTGAAACAGGCGGCGGAGGAAGCGATAGCAAAGGCAGTGGACCGGCGCGTGATTTCCTTCACGCTGGATGGTGAGACGTACTGGATCAAGCGGAAGATGGGAAATGGACGGAAACAGTTTGTTAAATATTCCGTCGAGAAGGAATTTTATTTCGAAGTGGCGAAGATGACCATCGCCGGCCGCGCCGCGCCGCTGCTTGTGCCGGAAATCCTGGTGCTGACGCCGGACTATATGGTGACAAAGGACGGCGGGCGCACGCTCAAGAACTGGCTCGATACCGACATGCCGGAAGAAGATAAGGAACAGCTTCTCGAAGAGGCCGGCCGTGCGCTGTGCTCCCTCCATCAGGCAGGCATCGTCCATGGCCGTCCGGCACTGCGTGACATCACATGGAAAGAGGGAAATTTCACCTTTCTGGACTGGGAGAACCGCATGCTTACCAAAGACATCGAAGAGCAGAAGGCCGTCGACCTCATTCTTCTCCTCCATGGTCTGGCACGCGAAGACTACAGAGAAGAAGGACATCGCATGGAAGCCTTGGACCGGGGCTATCTGGCACAAGGCGGAGAGAAGACGCGGGAAAATGCGATCCGTCTCTTCCGGAAGCACGGCGTCCTTTACCGCATCGTCAAGGCGCTCTCCCCCTTCCACATGGTCGATGTCGAAGCCGCCAGAAAAGTGTGCGAATACTTTTTAAATTAGGAATTAGGAATGAAGGTGGCGGCTTCGCCGCATGTTAGATGACGGTATTCTCGTATCGTCAGCCTTCCCCTCGAGGGGAAGGCTAATCGATGGCGGCTTCGACGAGATCGATGAAGAGGTCGCAGCTGTTCTGGCATTCGTACTCTCACATACGACGTATCTCGCCGCTCAGGATGACGAAACGGGGCGATGCCTGAAAGCAGTATTCCAGTCACCAGTCACTAGTGACTGGTAGCTAGGGATTAGTGGCTAGGGATTAGGAGTCTCAAGTGACTGGGTGACTAAGAGGCTTGAAGACATCAGACTCCCGTATCGTCATTTCGAGCGAAGCGAGAAATCTTCCTTGCAGACCGATAAACGATGAATGTGTGAAAGCAGGAATGAGTGGCTAGGGATTAGGGATTGGGGATTAGGAGTAACTAGTGACTGGTGACTAAATACAACCTTCGGGTATCATCATGATTTATACTCCGCGGCGTATTTCGTCATCCTGAGCGGAGTGAAATGTCGGATGTTCGAAAATGTAAAGGTGGAACAGTGAGAACTGAGTCGAAGGATCTGGCGCCGCACCAACCCCCTTTGAACCTTTTGAACCTATAGAACCCGATGAACCTCTTTCGCACGCAATCAAAAGGCAGCACGCCCCATGGGCCGGCCCTAAGTCCATCCCCAAAACTCATTTGACTTTCTATTCAGATCATGGTAGAATGTGTCCAATTTCAAAACAGACTAGGATCGGGATCGGGCTGGTGAATTTTCTCAGAGAGGCAGTGGATGGTGAAAACTGCTGAAAAGGACGCAGCCACATCACCCGGGAGTCCTTTTTTTGATCCCCCTTGCGGTGTAGAAAAAAGCGGCGGCTCCGTTATCGCCCAATCGAGCAGGAAACAGCGGTCTGTTTCCATGGCAAGGTGGTACCTCACGCAATGTGCCCTGTCGGATGTTTTCCGGCAGGGATTTTTTATTGGCAGGAAGAAATCCCAAGGTTCACGGGTCTGGAAGACGCCTCCGCTTTGCGAGAGGTATATGCAAGCCGAAACATGCGGCGGCTCTATAAGATGGATGTGCCGCCCTGCTGAACCCTTGGAAGTGATAGAACCATTTCCGCAAGCCGTTTCCCGGATCCGATCCCGGATCCTTCCCCCATTCACGAAAGGAGTTTACTATGAAGAAAAATTTCTTGATCCCGATCGGGCTGATGCTCTTTGCCCTCTTCTTTGGCGCAGGGAATCTGATCTTTCCTGTGTACATGGGCCAGAATGCAGGCGTGAATACCATTCCCGCGACGCTGGGCTTTCTTTTGACAGGTGTAGGGTTTCCGATCCTTGCCGTCGCAGCGATCGGTTATGCGGGGAGTGACCTTGAGTCACTGGCCTCCCGTGTACACAAGGGCTACGCCATTTTCTTCACCGTCTGCCTCTACCTCACCATCGGGCCGGCTTTCGCCATCCCCCGTACAGCGACGACATCCTATGCGATCGGCATCGCGCCCTTCTTCGGTGAATCGATGCAGCAGACCGCGCTCTATGCCTTCGCCTTTATCTTTTTCGTGATCTCCTGGTGGCTCTCCATCAGCCCGTCGAAATTGGTCAACCGCATCGGGAAAATCATCACCCCGGCACTCCTTCTTTTCCTCGCCATCCTTTTCATCACAGCGACACTCTTCCCGATGGGCAGCTGGCAGGACGCGCAGGCAGCCTATCAGCCCTCCATCAAAGCGCTGACGCAGGGCTTCCTCGATGGATATAACACCATGGACGCACTGGCCGGCTTCGTCTTCGGCATCATCGTCGTCAATGCGGTCCGTCAGTATGGCGCGGCAAGCAATGAAGAGGTCGCCTCCCATACCCTGAAGAGCGGCCTCATCGCGGGCGTCTGCCTGGCGGTCATTTACATCTTCCTCTCCTTCATCGGTGCCTGCTCTGTAGAGAAGCTGGGACTCATGAAAAACGGCGCAGACATCCTGGTCGGCACCGCACACCACTACTTCGGCAGCTACGGTCGCATCCTGATGGGCGTGATCGTCCTCCTTGCCTGCCTCACCACCAGCGTCGGCCTCATCACCGCCTGCGGCGAATATTTCAAGAAACTCATCCCTGCTCTCTCCTACAGAGCTTGGGTGACCGTATTCTCCGTCATTTCCTTTGGTATCGCCCTCTTCGGCCTCACCACCATCATCACCGCTGCCATTCCGGTCCTCATGTTCCTCTATCCTTTGACCATCTCCCTCATTTTCCTCACCTTCGGCGATCACCTCTTTGGCGGGAAACGCAGCGTCTACGCCTGCGCCACCCTTTTCACACTGATCCCTGCCCTCTACGACGGATGTCACACGGCCGGTCTCTCTCTCGGCGCGATCGACGGCCTCATGCAGTCCCTCCCACTGGCAGGCTATGGACTTTCCTGGATCTCCTTCTTCCTCTTCGGAAGCGCGCTCGGGATGGTCTTGGGGAAAAATAGGAATTAGGAATGAGGAATTAGGAATGAAGGTGGCGGCTTCGCCGCGAATATATATGTGGCGATGCCCGAAGGTCTGCGATGGCGGGTTTCTCTCGTATCGTCAGCCTTCCCCTCGAGGGGAAGGTGCCCCGAAGGGGCGGATAGGGCACAGGCGGTATGAAAGACAGATGAGGAAAGTGGAGAGGTGCGCTGCACAACCTCCGCCTTACCTATAGAACTTATAGAACCTACTGGACCTCTTTCACACGCAATCAAAGGACGGCACGCCCAAGGGGCTAACCCTGAACTCTTAAAGTTTGAAAGCAGGGATGATTAGTAGCTAGGGATTAGTGGCTAGGGGTTAGGAGCCGCAAGTGACTGGTAGCAAGTGACTGGTGACTTAAATACTGCCTTCGGGCATCGCCACCATCTATACTCCGCGGCGCTTCTATTTTTTTATGCGCCGTACCACCCCCCTTGAACCCACTGAATCTGTTGAACCCGCTGAACCTCTTTCGCATGTAATCAAGGGACAACACGCCCCATGAGCTAACCCTGAACCCTGAACCCTGAACCCCGAACCCTGAACCCTTAAACCCTTTATCTCACTTTCCATCTGTGCTATGCTATACGAAACAGCGAACCGCTCCCCATCCACGATTTCCAAGAAACGAGGTCCTTTCCATGACATCTGCCGATGAAAAAAGTCTTGCCCTGCGCAAATGGATCTTTGCCGGGCTGATGGTCGCCGCCGGCGTACTGCTTTCCCCCATGTTCTTCTTTCCGCTGGGCGTGACGAAAGCATTTCCCCTGCAGCATATGATCAACATCTTTCTGGCGGTCCTCTGCGGCACGCGCTATGGCACCGCAGCCGCCTTCGGCACCTCCCTCATTCGCAATCTCTTAGGCACCGGCAGCCTTCTCGCCTTCCCCGGCTCCATGGTGGGCGCTTTCCTCTCCGGCTATCTCTACAGCCACACGCACAAGCTCTGGGCTGCCGTCATCGGAGAATTCGTCGGTACCTCGATCATCGGCGGTCTCCTCTCCTACCCGATCGCCGCCCTCTTCATGGGCTCGGCCAAAGGCGCCTTCTTCTACGTCTCCCTCTTCGCCGTCTCCTGCGGCGCAGGCTGCGTCATCGCCTTCGTCGTCCTGAAGGGCATGAAAGTGATTCAAACAGAATTTTCGAAAATGTAAGAAAACAAAAAGCCCAGTCCCCACATCGGCGGCTGGGCTTTTTGTGTGGGGGCAGGGATGAGTGACTAGTGACTGGTAGCTAGGGATTAGTGGCTAGGGATTAGGAGTGATTAGTGACTGGGATTTGCCGGCATCGTCATCCCGAGCGCAGCCGAGGGATCTTTACTGCACTGCGGGAATCAGTGTGTATGCGCCGAGGGAAAACGATGTCCTGGTGCTGCCTCACATCAGGCGATGAGCGTTCTGCAATAAAGATTGAGGGCTACGCTCGAAATGACGATGCGCGCGAAGCGCTATCAAAACTCCGCGGCGCTTCTGATTTTTATGCGCCGCACCACCACTCCTAACTCCTAACTCCTAACTCCTAACTCCTAACTCCTAACTCCTAACTGGTGAGTAGAGCTTTCAAACGCAATCAAGGGGCGGTACGCCCCACGGGCTAACCCTGAACCCATCAACCTGAACCCATCCCCACTCTTGACACTCTCCCACATATTACGCTATAATGTTTTAGTTTTGTAAATAAAAAAATAATACGCATGATATCCGTAAGTTTTAATATTACATTTTTGCATGAGAAATCGAGAGCGCACCATGGGGAAAGCGGCTCCGATTTCAGAAGAGAGGAACCATGAAACACGCTTTTTTGAAAGCAGCCATTGCATCCTGCTTCGCCTGCGCCGCAGTGACCGTAAGCGCAGCGAATCCATTCACCGACGTATCTTCTGACGACTGGGCCTATCAGGCAGTCGCTTCGCTCTCCGACGAGGGCGTCATCGACGGCTATCCGGACGGCACCTTCCGCGGAGACAAGCATGTCACCCGCTACGAAATCGCGCAGATCGTCGCCCGCCTGATGGCGAAGGAAGACACACTGAATGCGTCCCAGAAGGAGACCCTCGCCAAGCTCTCCTCTCAGTATGCGAATGAACTCAAGGACCTCGGTGTCCGCATCGCAGAGCTTGAAAAGAAGCGTGGCGCGACCGACCTCATCACCGAGCTCCGCGTCCAGAGCATCGACCGCTATGACAATGTATTCAAAGGAAATGTCCAGAAGCACAACGAAATTTCCACCCGCGTCCGCCTAAATACCATCACACCCGTGAACGACCGCGTCCACCTCTATGGACAGATTGAAACCATCCTGGACATGAATGGCAAAGAAAGCTACGACGTGAACCGTATCGATCCGAAGGACAAGAGCCAGACCAAGCTCCGCACGGGCTACGGCGATGGTGATTTCCATCTGAACCGCCTGTGGACCACCTACCACTTCGGACCGAAACAGGATACCTCGAAGCTCCCCTTCGGCCCGTCCAAGAACCTCATCGGCATCGGTCAGTTTCCCGTCAAGATGGGCGTCACCGGCTACACCTATGACGGCGAAGTCAAAGGCGTCTTCGCTTCTTTCGGCGACTACCTGAAAGGCGGCCGCCTCACCCTCGCCTTCGGCCGTGCGACGAATATCAACTACGCCTACACCGGCCCGATGATGCATGGCGTCAAGGTATCCGATATCGCGAAAGGCAAATTGCTGAATGAACTCAAAACAAATAAAATTGTAGCTGAAGCAGTAAAAGCCAACCCAACAACGCTTGGCCCGATATTAAATACTGCAAAGGAAAAAATTACCGGCAGCCAGTCTACTCAGGAATTGATGGGCAACGTAACACAGATCGTTGGACAGATCCAGACCGTGAATCCACAACTTGCTGGAATGATTGCTGCCAAAGTAGCTCCTACCAGTGCCGCGCTGACAGATCTGACCTCCGGTAAGTATGGATATTATAATGCTGGAAATGATACCCTTTACCCGATGGGTAAAGATGTCGTCATGGGTTGGGGCGATGACGAAGACGTACCGGTCGCTTACGCCTCCTATATCTACAAGAAACCGGGTCAGTACGAAGCCCATGCCTATGCCATGAAAGCCTGCGGTCCTGTCGGTCATATCGCGAAAGCCTACGGCTTCGCAGCCTCCTACAATGTCACCCCGATGCTTCGCGTCCAGGGGGAATTCGTCAAGAACCTCAGAAAGCTTCCGCTGAACAATGAACGTCCGTACAGCTACAACTACGGCATCCATTACGGCGAAGCAAATGTTCTCAAGGCGAAGTCCTTCTCCATCGGTGTCGACTATGTCTACAGCCAGGCAGGCACCTACTTTGGCGGCTCCAGCAATGATATCGTCGATCAGTATACCGGACACGTGTACAAAAATTGGAATGGCATGAAGATGCCGGCTTACTTCGCCGATAAGATGGACGCACTGACGGATGGTGATCCGTCCAATGATCACAACAGCTTTGGCGGCGCGAAATTCTACCTCGCCAAAGCCTCCTTCGTCCCCATGCGCGGCCTCCTCGTCGAAGCCAACTACGGCTTCAACGCCAAAGATATGGGCGGCAAGAAGATGGACAACATGTTCATGCTGAAAGCGACCGCATATATTAAATAATTGCGGATCGCGAAAATTTCGCACCTCCGTGGATAAGAAGTAGAAATCGGTGATGGTGCAAAGTTCAAAAGATGCAACGGGATTTCCGTTTGGAAGAATACTGTATGACCGTGCGGTGCTTTTATTACGCACCGCACCACCCCATTGACCTTACAGGACTCGTTGCGCCTTTTTCCTGAGGCCCCTGAACTTTGCACCAAAATCTTTTTTCAAAAATATTTACAAAAACCCCTTGCAATTTCCGAAAAGATTTGTTATTATATACAAGTCACATGGATGATGACTTCCATCAAACAGATAGGGGCATAGCGCAATTGATAGAGCAACGGTCTCCAAAACCGTAGGTTGGGGGTTTGAGTCCCTCTGCCCCTGCCACATGGCCCAATAGCTCAGCTGGATAGAGCACTTGACTACGAATCAAGGTGTCGGGAGTTCGAATCTCTCTTGGGTCACCAGCCTGAAAGCCAGTACCGATCACGGTGCTGGCTTTTTTCGTGATGGAGAAAATAAACAGAAGGCGATGTGCAAGAAATGGCAGCCCTATTCTTCGCGCTCTCCCTCCTTCCTCCGGAAGGAGGTGCCCCGAAGGGGCGGAGGTTGGCTTCCGCAGCGGATTGAAAAGGAATGGGAAGAGGCGGTTCCTCCTTTCGTCATCCATCATGGGAAAATCCAGATGCTGGATACGCCGCACATGGTCTATCATCGACCGGCAAATGTTTTCGTCGCCAAGTGTATAGGCTCTCCGTCAATGATGGCAAAGCAGACCAGCATCTGGACTATCATCATGGAACGGCAGATATTCGGCAGATCATGCATTGGGCAGGAAAATATACCGAGGACGCGGACATCGTTATCGAATATGAACCGCATGAAAAGCTGACACATGCGGAACTTTTGGAGGAAGTGCATGAATTGAGAAGCTGGGTGGAAGAAGGGAAAGCACTTTCTTGAAATCTTACAAATGAAAGCGCCCGAAGGCTGTAGTCTATATGCTATAGTCTTCGGGTGTTTTTGCTTGTGCTGATTTTGTTATAACTCTGCGCAATAGCAGCAGATATGACGGATATAATAAAGCGTCGCATACTTGGATTGGATGGAAGGAGACAGTCTTTTGTAAAGAGCATGTGTGATCAGGCAGGAAGGAGAATTGCCGGCGGCCATTTCTTGGGTAAGAGTGGAGACTCTGTCAGCATGAAGGCCTGTCCATTGAATGATGGGTGGGATCGTGTCTGAGATGAAAAGTCGGATCGGTCGGGAAAGACCGGCATCCATTGCGACACAGGCTGACAGGCTGTGAAACCATTGCTGGCTTTTAGCGCAGGCATTGCATGTATCCAGAGTGGTAGAAATCAAGCGTGGCAGTGTGAGAGCAAATGTATAACTTTCTGCTTGATGGCCGTCCAGAGTCAAGAGTATCTCATCCAAGTGCTGCTGAATATCCCAAAGGTCTGTTCGGGCGGCGAAGTGTGAAGCCAGCTTCTTTAGAAATAGGTGGCGTGCCTCCGGTTCAAGAATGAATGGATAATAATCGGCCTGGAGATTTTTACTGGATAGGCGGATAGAAATCATGATGACTTCACGTGTGTCAGTATTCTTCATAGCTTTGTTTTTCTTTCATGGCATAGATCATGGTGCAGTAATCTTCTGACTTTGAGGTGACGAGACAGTTGACGATGTCCATGATAAAAATGGGGCCTTTAATAGATTGGTTTTCTTTTTTGAGCGCATCCAGATAAAAGTGGACACATTCTGCCATGTTTCGTCCACATACGTAGAAAAGCATGCAGATCCATTCGCCGTTGGGAATGAATTGAATTTCTTCTTTCTTATGTTTTTCTGGATGATCAATTTTTAAAAAATAGGTTGCTTGCGTGAAGTCTTTCTTGGCAACATCATCCGAGGTAAAAAGTGCCTGCAATAGATAATGCGGCCATTTTTCATCAGAGAACCCATCTAAAAAAAGCTGATTGGCGATATTAGATTCGGAGGATTCCAATTGGTGATCTGTTTTTGCTTTGTCGGAGGTGATAATAAACCACTCCGGTAAATATAATTCGAAAAAAGTCCTTGGCGTGTGACGTTTCGAGATTTGATAGTAATAGCGAAGATTGCTGATGGTATTCAGGATGGCAGTGGTTTCTCTGGTGTTGCTTTTCAGTGTTTGAGAAATCTCATTGTATTTGGCTAGCGTTGCCTCATGATCCTCTGCTGAAATAAAGTCTCGAATTTCTTTAAGGGGGATGCATGCATTTTTGCCGAAGAGAATACGCGTGAGCACCAGCGATTGTTCCGGTAGATAATATCGGTAATGGTTTTCTCCGATATAGGCCGGCTTCAGCAGACCTAGTGCGTCGTAGTGCTTTAATGTATCAGTGGTTGTGTGTGTTAATTCACTGAATTTACGAATGGTTAGATATTTCTTGGTAGTATCCATGTGTGTGTTGACTTTCTGTTGACTTGTGGGTTACCCATGGCTTTATAATACCATAATATATAAATAATGGAAGACTATGAGATGTATAATTACTCTACGAGGAAATACAAATGAATTGGAAACGATATGTACGAATCGCTTTTGCGGGAGCGGCATTGCTGCTTGGTGGATGCGGTATGGAAAATCAGGAGCAGGCTGCCGTATCCGCTGCAGTTGCTGCACAGGGGCAGTCATTTCCTGTGACCATAGAGAACTATGACAGCCAGGGGCATGCGGTATCGACGGTGTATGAAAAGCCGCCGCAGAAGATCATCGCCCTTTGGCAGAATTCACTCGAGACATTGTTGGAACTGGGAGCCAAAGATCAGATTGTGGCTGTGTCAGGGATTGATGATGCTCGTCATTTGACTGAAGAAAATCAAAAGATCTATCCGACATTGCCACTGATGACGAAGTACACGCTGAATCAGGAAACGGCAGTGACGCTGCATCCGGATTTTATTTTGGGCTGGCTTTTCGATTTCACTGGAAGAGCCAATTCTATCGGGACGTGGAATTTCTGGCATGAGCGGCATGTGCCTGTGTATATGACTATGATGAATAATGCGGAATTTCTGCAGAAGCATGTCGTAGAAGATGAATTGAAGTACATTGAAGATATCGGAAACATTGTCGGGAACAGCACAAAGGCAACAGAGATCTGTGGAGATATTCAAAACAGGCTAAAGACCTATGCGGATTACGGTGCCAGACAGAATACGCATCCTAAGGTACTGCTAATAGGCAGTCTTGCGAAGGATCTGCATGTGTATACGCCGCGCACACTGCCAGGAGATATTGTGACTCGCCTGGGCGGTCATGTCTTGGGGAAAGAGGTCGAGAGCGTTGGAAATACAGAAATCATGAGTCTGGAAACGGCCGTCGCGGAGAATCCGGATATCATCTTTATTCAGTCGAAACCGGAAATCGATGAGGAAACACTGGCGTCTGTGTATACTCATCCTGCTTTGCAGGAGATCAGCGCTGTCAAAAATAGAAGGGTATATGCGATACCCTTCTATACGATCCGCTGTCCGGCGGTTCGCGTGAAGGATGCTATAGATATCTTTGCGCGGGGGTTGTATCCGAGCTATTTTGAGTAAATGTTAAAAATGTATTGACCTGAGGGTAACCCACTACTTTATAATAGGCTTATCATATATTAGGGATGCATGAGTCATTTTGTTCAGATTGTGAGAATCAAGAGAAGCCCAAAACAATAATCACGAGGGATCAAATGAGAGTGCAGACGTTTCTTATCAGAGTTCATATAAGGAGAGAGATTATGAACAAAAAACGAGCAGCATGGCTGGTAGCCGCATTATTGGTAGCAAACGGAATTTCGGGGGGGGTACTGGCAGCGGGCACTCAGCTCGATGAAGTGATCGTCACAGCTGATCGCTATGATGCAGATACCGCGCAGCTGGCACCGGTCGCATCTGGTATGGTCGGGACCAAACAGAATGTGGGAACGCTGGGAAGCAAAGATGTACTGGATACACCGTTTGAACAGATGACTTTTACCAAGAAGGCGATGGAAACCTTTTCCCAGCCGCAGAGAAGTGTGATGGATGTGCTGTCTCTGTCTCCATCTGTCCGTGTTACACATGGGTCTACGGATACGAACCTGTATATCCGCGGTTTCTCGGCAGGCAGCGGCAGTTGGAGTATGAATGGCATCCCCAGCATGAGTCATCAGATGACCATGCCGACCAACTATATGGATCGCGTCGAAGTACTGGCAGGGCCAAACATTGGTGTCAATGGGATTGGCATTTTCATGGCAGGCTCTGTCGGCGGGACGGTCGGCGTCACAACGAAAAAAGCACAGGAAAAGCCAATGCTGAATGCGGGTCTTTCTTGGTCTAGTGATTCCTACTATACGCAGACGGTCGATGTGGGTAAACGTTTTGGCAAAGATGGTGCCTGGGGCGTGCGCATCAATGCGTTGAATGCGACGGGGAGTCTCGCTGTAGATGGTACCAGAGATTACAAGAGAGATATTGCAGTGAATATCGACCATCGCGCTGAACGCAGCAAGACCAATATTTTCTTCAGCTACGACTATGACAACCAGTATGGTCGGTCCAATACCATTGGCCTAGGCAGCTTGAGCGGTCTTCCAAAGGTACCGAATAATAAAAAGAATCTTTCTCCGCACTGGTCCAATGATAAATATGAAAACACCACTTTTATTTTGAATCATGAGCAGTATTTGTCAGATGATCTGACCTGGTTTGGCAATTTTGGCTGGCGCTGGGAGGATTATTCCAGCTGGCTGCAGCAGTGGTCTGGTCGTCAATTGATTGATTTTGATGGGAATTACAAAGGTACCTATACACAGATGCCGGTTTTCCATCACTACACGTATGCCAATACCGGATTCAAAGGAAAATTTAATGTAGGGCAGTGGAAAAATGAATGGGCAGCCATGTTTGACTGGACGAAATTCACAAGAGAAAAAGATACCAATGTAAGTGCGGCTAATAGGTATAATATTACCGGAAACATTTACAGCGGAACATCTTCTGCTCGTCCGAATGTAGTATGGGATGCCATCAATCCCAGCCAGTCGGATATCATGAGTGGCTGGACTTTGGTGAATACACTGAGTTCTCCAGATGACAGACTGCACTTTACTTTTGGTTATCATGGACATGAAGTCAAGGAAGATGACCAGAAGGGACATGTCGTGAAGTCCAGCGCGACCGCTCCGATCTTGGGCTTGAATTATAAAATCACGCCCAATGTGGCTGTATATGCCAGCCATACCGAAAACTTTGTACAGGGCAATACAGTGGGACAGAGTTATAGCAATAGAAATGAAATCCTTCCACCGTCTAAAACAAAACAGAACGAATTTGGCTTCAAGTATAAGAATGGAGATACGTTAAGCACTTTAAGTTTCTTCGAAATCAAAAAAGCCAATGGGATCGCTGTGCCGAATGGGGATGGCACAGAAGCGTATAAACTGGATGGAGAACAGAGAAATCGCGGGATCGAATACTCTCTGTCTGGCGATGCCGGAAAGAAACTGAGCTACATCGTCGGCGTATCTTATCTGGACTCCAAACAGACAAAGACACAGAAAGGGCTGAATGACGGCAGACGCGTAGATGCGATGCCGAAGTGGTCGGCAGATCTGGCGCTGATGTACAAGCCGACAGATGCGCTTCAGGTGACAGGACGTCTGACCTATACCGGTTCTGCTTTGATTCGAAATACAGCCAGCTATGATGCACCGATTAAAATCGGCGGGCAGACGCTGGTGGATCTGGGCGTTTCCTGGGATACGCATTTCGGAAAACAGCCAGTGACACTTTCTGCGTGGTGCTACAATCTCTTTGATAAAGACTATTGGTATGCAGCCGGCAACAATAACATCGGTCTCGGCGCGCCAAGAACGTATGCGATCTCTGCCCAGTTCAAGTTCTAAGGGGATACTGACTGCACCTGATTCCATGGTTTCACCAATGTTTCCATAAAGAATGGTAGAAATATGTTAAAATACTCTCAATAGATAGCCAATCTAAGTCTATCTATTGAGAGTTTTTTTAGGAAAGGGGTTACCGACATGGAGTCCATCTCAGTAGGAATTGATATCGGGTCCACCGCTGTCAAAGTGGTCGCGCTTTCTGCGGAGGGGCGTCTGATGTACTCTGCGTATGTGCCGCATCATTATCGCGTGCGGGAAACGCTCCGAATACTGTGGCGGCAGCTGATGGCGAAAGTGTGCGAGGGGGCATTGCATCTGGCTTTTACGGGGAAGGGCGCGGCTGAGTTCTCTTCGGCACTGCAGATCCCTTTCGTGGATGAAGTGCAGGCAGAGACAGAGGCCTTGCGGAGGTTTCACCCCGAGGTCGATGTGGCTGTTTCTCTGGGTGGGGAAGATGCTCGGATGATGTATTTCGAGAGAAATGGCGAGATGGATCTCAGAACAAATCGGAAATGTGCAGGTGGGACGGGAACGTTTCTGGCACATATGGCGGCGTTCTTCGGTGTGGATATCCAGGCACTCAATGCGCTGGCAGAAAATGGGATACATCTCTATCCCATTGCCTCCCGGTGCGGGGTCTATGCGAAAACTGATATTCAGGCGCTGATGAATCAGGGCGTCGGTAAAGCGGATTTGGCAGCATCTATTTTCCAGGCGGTGGTGAATCAGGTGCTTTCTGATCTAGCCAAAGGGCGGCTGATACATGGGAAGCTGGCGCTTCTGGGCGGACCGTTCGCTTTCATGCCGGCGCTTCGCCGCAGCTTCTTGCAGACGATCGGAATCTCTTCGGCAGATGTCCTTCCTGTCACGCACGGGGAGCTTTATTGTGCTTGGGGAGCGGCTTTGCTGGGTCGGAAAGCTGCTCCAATTGCATGGCAGGATGTGAAGAGACTGCTGGATCAGGATCATTTACAAGAAGTGGCGGCCGAACGACTGGAACCACTCTTTCCGGATATGGCAGCGTATGACAGCTTTCGATGCTATTATCAACGTTTCCGACTTCCCCGAAGTCCGATGCCGCAGCCGCCCGCCAGATTGTGGCTGGGGATGGATGCGGGCTCTACGACGATCAAGCTGGTTCTTGTGGATGAAGAGGGACGGATTTGTTATGAGGATTACAGGAAGAATGAGGCTGATGCGCTTGAGACGGCCAGGACGATGCTTCTTGCCATGTATGCAGCGCTGCCTGCGGGCATTTCCATCGCTGCATCCGGCATCACCGGATATGGAGAGGCGTTTTTGAAACAGGCTTTTCAGATCGATACCGGAGAAGTGGAAACCGTCGCACATTTACAGGGAGCCCGTTTCTTCTGCCCGGAGGTTACAGATCTGTTGGATATCGGCGGACAGGATATGAAGTATATCCGCGTCAGAAAGGGGGAAATCCAGAGAATCATCCTGAATGGTTCCTGTGCTTCGGGTTGCGGCCTGTTTTTGGAAACCTTTGCTGAGTCCATGGGGCTTTCGATGGATGAATTTGTAGAGAAGGCGGTACACGCTCCGTATTGTCTGGATCTGGGACATCATTGCACCGTATTGATGAACAGCAAGGTGCATCAGGTGCAAAACGAAAATGTGGATACAGGCGGGCTGATATCCGGACTTTGTCTTTCTGTCGTGAAAAATGCACTGTTCCGGGTGATGCACCTGGACTCGGCAGAGGAGCTGGGATCGCATATCGTGGTAGAGGGAGGGACCTTTCAGAATGATGCTGTTCTGCGTGCCTTTGAGACACTGGTCGGTCATCCGGTCGTTCGTCCGAATGGGTCCGGCATCATGGGTGCTTATGGGATGGCGCTCTTGACGAAGAAAAGGATGCCGCAGGCTGCACGGTCGAAGATGCTTTCTGCGGATGAAATACGAAAACTGACTGTCAGGGAAGAGTCAAGCCGCTGCCCCGGCTGTGGGAATCACTGTCTCTTGCAGAAAAAAACCTTTTCCAATGGACATGGCTTTATTGTAGGAAATCGATGCTCTTACGGCGAACGGTTACTGGCGAAAGAGCATTTTGTTTCTCGGAAGGTGCCAAATCTCTATGAGTGGGAAAAGAACCAGCTGCTGCAGTCATCGAAGGTAAACCCATCAGCTGAAAAAACAATGGGTATTCCGGCGGTGCTGGGGCGATGGGAAGACATGATTTACTGGAAGGTCTTTTGGCAGACACTTGGGTATCGCGTCATTCTCTCTGCTTTTGATGCAGCATCACTCGGAAAGAGTACCGTGACCATGCCGCATGGGATTTACTGCTATCCCTGCAGGCTGGCCCACGGACATCTGATGTACTTTTTGGAACCATGTAAGCCTGACTGTATCTGGATGCCTGTGATAAGCGGGGGGAAAGAGGAGCCGGACATTGATGAAGCGACACATGCATCCTATGGGGATGTATTGGCAAAGCAGATGAAGGAGCAGATTTCTGCAGCCGGTATTCCATTCTATCACCCGCAGATTTCTTTTCATGACCATCAGCCGTTGATTTCTTTCATGAAGGAGAACCTTCCAGAGGTGACATCAGATGCTTTGAGGCGCGCCACGGCGGCAGCAGAGAAGGCACAGCGTGACTATAAGGTGCGGCTGAGAAAGAAAACACGGGATGCCCTGGAATGGATCGAACAAGAAAAGAAAAACGCACTGGTACTGGTCGGACGAAGCTATCATTTGGATCCGGAAATCAATAAGGGGATCCCCGCTGTGATGGCAGGGCTGGGTATTCCTGTACTGTCGGCAGAAGGATTGTACTTGCTGCAGCATGAGGGAGACGATACGCCTACATTCCGGGAGAAGGCTTTATTGACTGCGGAAATGGTATGTACGAATCCTTATCTGCATTTCGTGCAGCTGCAGTCGACCAGTTGCGGCTGGGATATGACGACGATAGATGCGCTGCAGGAAAAACTGGAGCGGGCGGGGAAGCGGTACACTATGATCTCGCTGGATCAGGGAGTCAGTACGGGAGCCTTACAGATACGCATCCGATCATTGATGGCAGAAATTCAGGAAAAGCAGAGCCGCCTTTATCAATAAACCGAAAAAGGGATGGCGCTGATTTCCCTTCTAATGAAAATGCTTTTTGTGTATAATAAATTTGTGCATTTTTTATAATGATAAAGAAGAGGGATAAGATGCAGAAATTGTTTAGAGAAATCGGATTTGCCTGTCTTTTGATCCTGCTTGCTTTGCTGCTCGTACTCTCCCTGTTCTGGGCGCTCAGCATCGGGACAGTGAAGCTGCCGGTTCGTGAAATTTACGAGACGGTGCTTGCGCAGTTTACCAGCGGAGAGCCCATCACGGCACCCGGGCAGGGGCCGGTCCATGATATCGTCTGGCTGCTTCGTCTGCCGCGCGTGATCCTGGCGTCTCTTGTCGGCTGCGGGCTGGCGGTGTGCGGTGTCATCATGCAGGCGATCGTGAAGAATCCGCTCGCAGATCCCTATATATTAGGGATTTCTTCCGGCGCATCACTGGGGGCGACGTCGGCGATTCTTCTAGGCGTCGGAGCCGCACTGGGGCCGAATTTCGTGGGAATCGCGGCATTTATCGGTGCCTTTGCGATTTCGCTGGCGGTGCTTTTCATATCGAATCTGGGCGGGCGCTCGAACTCGATGAAGCTGCTTCTCGCCGGCATGGCGCTTTCGGCGGTGTGCGGGGCGTTTTCCAGCTTTATCGTGTACTTTGCGAATAATAAAGAAGGCATGCAGACCATCGCGTACTGGATGATGGGGAGTCTCGCGGGAGCCAAGTGGGGAGAGCTTGCGATCATTGCGCCGATCATCATGGCTTCGGTTATTTTCTTCTGGACACAGAGCCGCGTGCTGAATCTGATGCTTCTTGGGGATGAATCGGCCATTACCATGGGGACAGACCTTCATGCCTATCGGCAGTGGTATCTTTTGATTTCCTCACTCATTGTCGGCTTTGCAGTCTACTCGGCGGGCATGATCGGCTTCGTGGGACTTATCATCCCGCATGTCATCCGCATGTTCACGGGGCCGGATCATAAGCGGCTGATCCCCGTATCGGCGCTGACGGGGGCGATTTTTCTTGTCATCTGCGATGGCTTGTGCCGCATTATCATTCCGCACACCGAGCTGCCTATCGGCATCCTGATTTCTATGATCGGTGCGCCGAGCTTTATCTATCTGATGATCAAGAAGACGTATGGCTTTGGAGGGAATGACTGATGGAGATACTGGCAGAGGCGGTGAAATATTTCATCGGTAAGAAGGAAATCTTGAAGGGGATCGATCTGCACCTTTCGCCGAAAGAGTTCTTAGGGATCATCGGCCCAAATGGCAGTGGGAAAAGTACTTTTCTGAAATGTGTCTATCGCGTGCAGAAACCGAGCGAGGGGAGGATTCTCTTTGACGGGAAAGCGCTGGATGAGCTGTCGTATCGGCAGTCGGCGCTGATGCTCGCGGTCGTGGCGCAGCACAATTACTACAATTTCGATTTCTCTGTGCTTGATGTCGTCCTCATGGGGCGCTCGCCGCATAAGAAGATGATGGAGCGGGATAACGAAGAGGACTACCGCCTGGCGCATGAGGCGCTGGATATCGTGGGACTTCATGGCTTCGAAGAGAGAAATTTCTCGACACTTTCCGGCGGGGAGCAGCAGCGCGTCATCCTGGCGCGTGCGCTGACGCAGGGCTCGGAGTGCCTCGTACTGGATGAACCGACGAATCATCTCGATATCAAGTACCAGCTCCAGATCATGGATATCGTGAAGAGTCTCGGGCATACCGTGGTCGCGGCGGTGCATGACCTGAATATCGCGGCGATGTATTGTGATAGGCTGATCGCGATACAGTGCGGGAAAGTGGTCGGCGCAGGGACGCCGAAGGAGCTTCTGACACCGGATTTCATCAAGAAGCTCTATGATGTAGACTGTGAAATCCACTATGGGGCGGATGAAAGGATGAATATCGTCTATATCCCGCAGCATTGGAAGAAGTGATTTTGTGTTGTCATACAGCAAAGAGCCATGTCAAATGCATGATGCATTTGACATGGCTCTTTTGTTTCCTGAGGGATTGCAATAGATGAGTATTTACGCCATTCATATCAAATTATTTTAGGATGTGCTGGGCGTATAGCGGCTATAGACTATATGGGGGCAGCGACATGTTTATTTGAAATAGAAACACCAATTTGATGGGAAACTTTAATTTAACAGCAATAGATTCGAGTTTATAAAATAATATTTTACTAAAACTAGCTTGACTATATACCTGCTATAGTGAGTATACTACCGTTGTGTTAAGAAATAATGAGTGGTAATGAGATGATTAAGAAAATAGCATAAACGAGTTACTCGAAAGAGTTATTTCAAAGCAGAGGGTTCATGATCGATAAACTGATACGGGCAGCCTTGTTTCTCTTTGGCATGCTTTGTTTCACTGGGTGCAGCTTTATCCAGTCGCCATCTTTACCGGAAAAAATGGCTGAAACTACAACAATAAATAATTTTGACTTTGATGGAAAACCGACGCAGATACAAGTGCAAGGAGTTCCTGAGCGGGCGATTGTGGCCAGACCAGAGATATTGGATGCATTGCTGGCATTGCACGCAGAAAATCAAATTTGCGCTGCGTATATTACCAGGGACAAGGTGGAGCAGATCCCTGAGCTGCAAAAGAAAATGCCAAAGGCTGTGTTTTACACATCGGAGATGGATCGGGAGACGGCTTTGATGCTGCATCCTGATTTCATTCTTGGCTGGCGGATGTCATTCCGCAAAGGGGCTTTAGGTGATACTGCATTCTGGCGAGAAAGAAACATTCCTGTTTATATCGAAGAAAATTCCGGACCGGTTCCTGCGGTAGATCCTTTCCCGCCATCAACTGTAGAAACAGAGATGAGGTTCATTCAGAATATGGGACGACTTTTTCAAAAAGAAGAAGAGGCAGATGAAATAGTAAGGAATATCCAAAGCGCCTTGGATGAAGGAATCGCAAAAGCCAGAGAGGCTCCGGCCAGACGGGTCATTACTATCGAATTCATGAGAGATAAGATCGAAGTATTCGGCGATAAACTGCTGTCGGGTGATATTATTCGAAAGCTTGGCAGTACGAATATCCAGTTCGATACGCCATTTATCAGTCGGGAGGAGCTTCGCATGTGTGGAGCGGATACCATGTTTATTGTCTATCATGGGAATGAGCAGGAAGGAGCCAATGCATTATCACAAATTCAGGTTCCTGAATTCAGCGATATTCCTGCTGTGAAAAATGGTCGCGTATTCCTGCTTCCCTATAGAAATGTTTGCGCAAGTCATGTTTATACAGCCCAGACCATCAGGGAAATTTCAAATGGGCTTTATTTTTAGAAGAGGAGAATCATTATGAAAAAGTCTATGAAAATGTTACTTTCAACAGCCGTATGGTTGACAATTGTTGGGGGGGGTACAGGCAGCTGACACTTCCGTGTTGGAGGAAGTGATTGTCAATGCGGATAAAGATAAGGTCTATGCTGGAGGCTATTTGTCGCAGAATACATCTTTGGGGATGCTTCGTAATAAAGACATGATGGAACTTCCAGCGGCTACGATGACCATCACCGATCAGTCTATTAAAGATTTTGCCATTTCCGGAAATAATGAAGTGATGGATATACTTTCTTTAAATCCATCCATTCGTCGCACTACCAGTGCCAATGTGGTGTCCGTGAGAGGCAAGTATACCACAGCATCCCAGATGAGTGTCAATAATATCCCTGGTATGTACAGTAATTTCACGATGGGAACGAACTTTATTGGAAATATTGATGTGCTGGGAGGTCCGTCTTTAGTTTATTCCGGAAGTACCACGCAAAATGTCATTGGCGGTACAGTAAACTATCGTTCCAAAGTAGCGGAGAAAGAACCGTTAACAACCGCCAATGTGAAGTATACCAGTACAGGAAATCTGCAGGAGTCCGTCGATATGAGCCGTCGCTTTGGAAAAGATGGTGCATGGGGGATCCGCATCAATGCATTGACTGGGGATGGGAATCTGGCTACCCATGGAGAAAAACTCAAGAATAGAAATATCTTCGTTAATTTGGATCATCAAAGTGTTGATAGCTCGACCAACTTACTTATGGGGTATGCCAGAAGTCTGCATAAAGGCGGAAACAGCATATTTCAGACGGTTTCTTCCACTGAAACAAACCCTTTAAGCAAGATGCCGTTTTTGCCTGCGGCTCCAGATGGAAAGCACAATTTGAATCCAAGCTGGGCATATACAGAGAGCAAGACCTGGCTGATGACATTGAACCACGACCAGAAGCTCAATGACCATTGGACAGCATTCCTGAATGCAGGAATTATGAGGAACGATACGCCGGTCAATATTTCTGGCTCATCTATGACCGGGATTTTGCAGTTCAATTCGGATGGCAGTTTTGATGGTACATTCAAAAGAGCACTCAACATCAGTGCGTCAGGCAGTACATCTCGCTACATCGGTGCTGGGCTGCGTTCAGAATACGACTTCGGCTTCATGAAAAATGAATTTCTTTTTGGTGTAGATCGGAATAGCGCACTCAATAGAACGGCATCCTCTCGTGGACTGGGAACCTACATCGGCAATCTGTATCAGGACAATGACTGGGCAGAACCGGATTTGACAAAAGTCAGCACGCGTCTTGGCAGCAAGTATACGACCAAGGGCTATACACTGATGGATACCATGAAGTTTATGGATGATAAATTGATCGTAAATGCCGGGTTGCATCATCATAGCTACCAGAGCCGTAGCTATAACGCCAATGGAACGATCAAAGATGAAAAAGACTATGATGGCAACTGCCCGACATATGGCATCGTGTATCGCTTTACGCCAACGCTTTCCGTCTATGCCAATCACACAGAGACATTCCTTGGTGGAACCGTAGTTCCTACAGGTAAGGGATATAAGAATGAGGGTGATTTGCTGGATCCGGCTAAGACAAAGAGCAATGAGTTCGGTATCAAATTGAAAAAGGGTAAACTCACGCATACGCTGGCTATGTATGAAACCAAAGAACCTGGAACTGTGACAACATCGGATAACTATTACAAGTATGACGGGGAAACAAAGTATAAGGGAATCGAATGGACAACTGCCGGCACGATTGGCGATAAACTGGATTTTATTGCCTCTATTGGGTTCAACCGTTTTATCTGGACAAGAAACAGCAATCCCAATTTAAACGGCATGACAGCGAATGGTATTCCGAAATGGAATGGTAATCTGGCATTGGCTTATCACGCAACGGATGATTTGACGGTACTGGGAAGAGCCAGCTACATCGGCAAGAGCCATATTGGGTATGGAACCTACACCGTGCCGCAGTATTACCGCTTCGACCTGGGGTTCAAGTATGAGTCTGTCATGGGCCATACCCCGGTGACCTGGTCGGCAATGTGCTACAATGTGACCAATAAGAAAGGCTGGTATAGTGCGGATCAGGGGAATCAGCTTCTTGCGGCAGATCCGAGAACTTTCGTAGTGTCTGCGGAAATTAAATTCTAATTGTTCATTATAAAAAGCAGGACGTCAACGACGGACCTGCTTTTCTTTATGATGTGATGGCAGTGTAAAGTGGTTTTACTTTCAAGAGTCAATCCGAATCATGGTGGTCATGATCCATCGACTTTGCCCTGTCATCCAATACTGACTGAGGGGAAATACCATGAAGTGATCATCGGCTTTCATATGATTCCGTTCGATAAAATCAAGCAGAGTACGTTTCGTTTCTGTATCAATGACACCATAATGACCATATCCATGGACTTTGAGATAGATGCCCGGCTTCATGGTGTATACGGCTTGCTCTTTTATACCAGGTATGTGCGGGATGTAATGTGTCAAGAAAGAGTAGGTTGTGACGGGCTGTTTCTCGTGCAGGGACGACGATGGTAAAATGAAGCCGAGAATGCTGTCTCGAAAGCAGTTCTCGTCTTGCAGATAGGGACGGAGAGCCGCAGCCATATGTGAGACGCGATCCTTTACTGGTGCAGACATGTCTATATCCCAGCGATAATATCGCCGTTCTTTCTCCAGCTCGGTGATAAATATCCGGTTCAAAATGAGATGGGACTGACGTTCCATAGACTGGATGCGTTTTTCGAGGATCTGGCTTTTCTTTTGCAGTTGCTTCATTTGCTCCTGGTACTCGGATAGCTTCCGTTTATAGATACTAAGAAGAAATTCGTCGTTTCCATGCTGCAAGTATTGATAGATTTCTTCCAGCGGGATGTCCATTTTTCTCAGCGTGATGAGTATCTTTAGCTGGAAATACTTGGAGAGCAGATAATACCGATAACCGTTGCTTCCTGTCGCGGTAGCGGTGAAGAAGTTCTTTTTGTCATAGAAGATCAGAAGCTGCTTGGATAGACCGGTGAGCCGGGCCAATTCGCCTGTGGTAAAGTAAAATTCTTTATTTTCCATATTTTCCCCTTGACAATAAAGTCGTTGTACTTGATAGATTAAGAAAAGATAAATTTCGCATGAATAATAGAAAGCAAAAGGTGAGTGTTTTTTATATTATATCATTTAGTTTGTTGAGGAGGAAAGCAATGAAATTGAAAGGGAAAATCATCATCGGAGCGATGGTTTTGGTGGCAATCTCGGGGATGCAGAGTATGGCTGCAGAGAAAGAGGTATACCAGTTGGGGGAAGTACTGGTCACGGCCAATAAATACAGTGTTTCGGATCTGGAAATTCCGGCGGCAACGGAAGTTATTTCAGGGCAGCAGATCGAAAACATGGGCGCCAAGAGTGTGATGGAAGTCATGAAGAATATTCCTGGCTTTGTTATTTCGGAGTCTCCGTTTGGTAATGGCAATCCGGGGATTCGCGGAATTTCTGGTCATATGAGCATCATGATCAATGGGATTCCTCTGAATCAGGACTACTATTTCCAGATGGGAACCTTGTCTGCGACCAGCATCGACAGGATCGAAGTGGTCAAGGGGGGGTCAGCCGTTTTATACGGCAGCAATGCGACGACGGGCGTTATCAATATCATCACGAAAAAGGATAACGAAAACAAAATCGTAGTAGGCGCTGGTGATCATACCCAGAGAAATATTTCAGGCTATGTAAATGCGAAAGGGCTGTCTGTGGCTTATGAACACTATGGTATCAAAAATGCAGGGATTCTTTCGAAAACATTCTCGAGTGAAGGGATTACTCTGTATGATCAGACGGATATGTATCGTGATAGTGTCAACGTAAATTACACACCGAATGAACATTGGAATTTCATGTACCTCTATAGCGACAGACATTCTGACGTAGATACGCTGGACGGTACAATGGCTAAGACAGGTTTCTATGACAGCAATACCCTGTATGATGTTTCGCAAATCACGTATACCAATAAAGATCTGCGTGTGACGACGTACTATCAGGACAGAGCTTGGAAATATTTCAATAAAGGCCCCCGTGGTAGCCGCAGCGGTAAAGACACGGGCCGCTCTTATGGCGTAGACGTAGTCAATAAATGGGATCTTGGCTGGACGGATTTGACAGCGGGCGGTATGTTTGAAAACGAACGCTTTAGGAATTTGTCGGGAAATCAGTGGATTGAGCGAGATAGAAATTATGGGGCTGTTTATTTCTTGACGGACACAGATTTGAACAAAAAAACAAAGTTCCTGTTTGGCGCGCGTGAAGTATTTACCGGTGATTCGGGGAATGCATTCTGCCCATCCTTCCAGCTGCTGTACAAATTAAACAATACGTCTTCCGCTTACATCAATGTCAATAAATCTTTGAGAAAGCCGGATCTGTCAAAACGATATGGCAGCAATGCGACAACACTGCCAAATCCGGACTTGAAGTCTGAAAAAGCCTGGACATATGAAGCTGGCCTGAAGAAGCAGGTGGGCGAACATGGCATGTGGAAGTTTGATGTATATCATATGGAAATTTCAGACCGTATTTATTCTGATTATGTCAATGGAAGCACCGGTCCTAAGATGAATTACAATGCGGATAAGTATAAAAATACGGGCGTGGAATTGAGCTACGGATGGACGGTACCGCAGGGGTTCTCTTATAATATTGGGATTTCCAGCAGCAATCCAAAACAGTTGGAGAAAAAAGCGGGCTCTAGCTGGGAACGGGCAGAAAACCGTTTGAGTATTCACTCGGATTTTTCATATAATATGAAAAATACCTCGGTCAACCTGTTCTTCAACTATGCAGGACAAAGGGTGAAGGATACCGATCCGATGTTTTCTCTGGATATGAATGTCCGGCAGAAACTCACGGAGAATGATGCTGTTTCTCTGAAAATCAGCAACGTTTTGGACAGAGATGATTACAGAGGCTCGACGCCGGGGGCCTGCATGCAGGAGAGAAACTGGATGCTGAGCTATGAGCATAAGTTCTGATGATTTATAAGATGCAGAAAAGGGGATTTCAATCAACTGAAATTCCCTTTTCTTTCTATAAAGGAGAGAAGTATGCTGAAGAAACTGCTGGGGGTCCTTCTGGCGGCGATCTGCGTGATCGCGCTAGGCGGATGCATGAGTGATGCGTCGCAGTCAGGGGACGGGTACACGGTGACAGATGCCCGTGGGAAGACGCTGCACATAAAGGAGAAACCGAAACGTATCATTTCCACGTATATCTTTGCAGATGAGATCTTACTCGATCTGGTATCGCATGACCGTATCGTGGCCATGGACAAATGGATCCACGACCCGGGTCTATCTATGGCAGTCGAGAGTGCAAAGGATGTCACGACAGAGGTCGATAACAGTCCTGAGCACATGATATCGCTACGCCCGGATCTGGTGGTGGTGGGTGAGAGTCAGATCAAGATGGTGCAGTCATTGGAAAGTGCGGGGCTTCCGGTCTTTGTTTACAAGGATGCCAAGTTGATCAAGGATATACCGGATGAGATCCGCTCGCTAGGGAGAGCGGTGGGAGAGAATGACAGGGCAGAGACGCTGATCGCAGAGATGGAAAGCCGCTTGCGGGACATAGAGAAGAAGGTGGCGGTCATTCCGGAAAATCAGAAGAAGCGGGTGATGCTGGTGCTTCGCTTTGGTCCTATCGGCGGGGAAGGAAATATATTTCATGATGTGTTGACCCGTGCGGGGACGATAGACGTCTATAATGATGTGCGTCCGCCGGCGCTTTCTGGGAATGGGACATCCATGATTTTAAGCAAGGAGGAATTCGTAAAGTCAGATCCGGATATGCTTATCATGGGGAACTGGTCACAAGGGGGCGCTTTTAAAGACAGCGAGCAGCAGCTGCAGGAGATATATGAGAATCCGGCCTATTCCTCTATGAGAGCGATACGGGACAAGCAGGTCATCATCCTGCCGCAGCGGAATGTGAATTGTCTCTCTCATCATGTGACGGAAGGGATCGAGACCGTGTATCAGGCAGTCTATGAAGGAAAGGGGAGCGCGTCATGATTTTCACGCCGGGAAAGCAGAGAAAGATCATTCACTGTAATCTCATGCAGGCTGCCTTGGGGGCAGTACAAAATCCAAGATGTGCGGTGGTTATTCATAATGTCAGATCATGCTCCAAGGTGGTGTGGGATGCTTTCTGCTCGTTGGGAGAGAAATGCAGAGAAATCACTGGGAACAGAAAAATAGATGGCTTTCTTTTCTGTACGGGCTTGACCGATCAGGATGCTGTATTTGGCGGCAATGAAAAGCTCAGACGTTGTCTGGAAGATATCTGTGATGAGATTCATCCCGAAGTGATTTTAGTCGTTTGCGGATGTGTGCCGGGCGTCATTGGGGATGATACCGAGGCGCTGTGTCAGGAGGTAGAAGCGGAAACCGGCACGACCGTCGTTCTGCTGCCCGGGCACGGCTTTATGGTGCCGGGCCTGGTGGATACCGTTACTTCCATGGCGCGGCTTCTGTTTGATACATGGACTCTTCCGCAGGTGAAGGCAGAAAAAGACCGGGAGATCTGCCTGGTGTCCGGCTTGTCACCGGCTTATAGTTCACCGGAAGAATATCATGAGCTCATGGAGGTGCTGCGCCTTTTGGGGTTCACACGAATCCTGTGTCCACCCGTGGGTGTCAGTCGGAACGATTATATGGATATGGGGCGTGCGTCACAGGTTATATCTTTCACAAGAGGGGCTTTTCAGGAGCAGGCATCGGTGGAGAATGCGCTGTATATGGCACATAGACTGGATGTACCCATGGTGAATTGGACCCATGTCCGCACGCCTGCAGAAAGCCGACGTGCTTTTATGGAGATGGCTTCTTTGCGAGAGAAAGAAGCAGTCATGGAAATGTATTGCCGGAAGCAGGAAAGCCGTCTGGTGAAATTGCTGCAGGAGGGGAAACGTGCTGTTCGTGGGAAAAGCTGCCGGATGCAGCTGGGAATTCCCCGGCAGGCAGAGGGGCTGAGGCAGCCGGTGGCATTTCTTCGGGCGATGGGGATCGAAGATATCACCATCGTCTTGGCGGCGATGATCCCGCAAGAGGATGAAGCGTCGATACGCTCTGTCGTGGAAACAGAATGCGGGGCATTGAAATGGAGCAGGCAGGAGGCATCAGCGGATGTACGGCTGTCTACCGTTTCTTTTGATCTGCGGCAAAGTCATGAGATTCTGATTCCGTCATGTCTGGGGTATGCGGGATGGATTTCCTTTATCACGCAGATCGTAAAAACCTATGGAGGCTGTGATGAGTAAGCTGGATCGATGGCGGGTGTGCCAAGAAGAAACGGCCATGGCGGGTGCGGCTGCGGCCCTGCTCAGTATTTCCGATCTGGGGCTGATTCTGGATTCTCCCATGTGGTGCTCGGCTCTGACCGCTCGGAGGATCGCAGAGAGCGAGCCTCTTTGGGCGAGGCGGATGTACAGCACACTGATTGAGGAGAATGACCTCGTCTTCGGGGCAAAGAAAAAACTGCTGCAAGTGGCACAGGATATGCGGCAGGAGGCGGACTATGCTGTCATGGGGGTAGCCGTGAACTGTGGACCGGCGTTGATGGGGGATGATATCGAGGGGATCTGCCAGTCTGTGATGGACATTCCCGTGTGCGTATCTGACGCCAGCGGGTTTACTGGTGATGCCGATCGGGGTTGGTCGGATGCTATGATTTCTCTGCTGCGTAAAGTACCTCACTTTTCAGAGAAGGAGCAGGCGGGGGAAATCAATGTGATCGGTCAGTGCATCCTGGATCCTGCGTCCGATGAAAGCTGGGAGAAAGTGTTGTTTGTTCCCGGCTACCAGCCAATGAAGTACGAAGAGCTAGCCCGGCTATCGGAAGCAGAAATGAATCTGGTCGTGCATCCCAGAGGCCTTGCTGTGGCGCGCTGGCTGCAAGAACACGCGCACGTGCCGTACAGCATTCAGTACGAGTCAAGCCTGTGCCAAATGCTCGGGAAACGCTGATGTAACCACAGAGTCAGTATTTCCCTATATATAATGACGCCCTTTAGCTATAGCCTGCAGCGTGGATAAAAGGCATGCAATCATTCGAGAAAGACTGGGGAATCGTATAGACTTTTAAGCGGCGCGGAAGTTCGTACTTATTCTTGGGGTTTCATTAGGGGAAGCCAGTTAACGTTGCAGATATTGCGATTTTCATAAAAACTGCAACGTTAACTGGCTTTTTTCGCGTGGGCAGATATAATAAAGAAAGGAGGCTTTCTACTATGGAACTGTTCAAACGAGAGAAATATTTATCCCAAATTCGTGGATTTTACGATGCGGATGATATGATCAAAGTCATCACCGGGGTCAGACGCTGCGGCAAATCCTGCCTGATGCAGACCATCATGGGTGAACTTTCCGCTAACGGGGTCCCTGCGGATCACCTCATCTATCTGAATCTAGACAGCCGGAGCTATCGCCATGTACAGACCGCTGAAGTATTGGATCAGCTTATCGCTTCTTATGCATCGCTCCCCGGGCGCAAGTATCTGTTCATTGATGAAATCCAAAATGTCAGCCAGTTCGAGCGAGTCATTAACAGTTTTCGTGAAGACGGCGATTTTTCCATTTTCATTACGGGATCGAATTCCTATCTTTTGAGCGGTGAGATTGTCACCAAGCTGACCGGCCGATACATTGCGTTCGAGCTTTATCCCCTGAGCTTCGACGAGTATGAAGAGATGAAGCAGTTTTATCACAAGGCGATTGATCCAGACCGCCTGCAGGAACTCTCCCAGTATATTTTGGAGGGCGGTTTTCCTCGGGCTATCGGATTCGATGAACTTGCTGACAAGAGAACCTATGTCCAAGGGATCATACAGGAAATCTTTGAGAAGGACATTCGCCGACGGGTCAAGATCCGCGATCGCCAGTCTTTTGAGACGGTGAGAAATTTCATCATCAACAACTTCGGGGCGACGACAAGCATCAGCAGTCTGCACGATTCGCTTCGCAAGAACGGGTTGGAGATCAGCCGCCAGACCATCGCGAGGTACATTCAGATTTTGGAAGACGCCAAAATTCTTTACTGTTGTGATCGATTTGACATGAAATCCAAACGTGCTTTGAGCGGAGAGAAGAAATATTATCTGGCAGATTTGAGCTTCTACTTCGCGCTAAACACTGACAATCGGATCAACTATGGCCCTGCACTGGAAAATATCGTGTTCATTTATGCAAGAAGTATGGGCTATGCGGTCAGCATTGGGCGCATCGGGGCGCTGGAATGTGATTTCATCCTGCGAGGCGGTGATATGCAGTATGCTTATGTGCAAGTCGCGCTCACTATCCTCAGCAGCCGGAAAACGGAAGATAGAGAGTATCGTCCGCTGGAGATGATTAGGGACAATTATCCAAAGTATGTCGCCACGTCAGACGCATTTCTCCAGCAAAGAAATGGAATCCAGCATATCAATATCATTGATTTTATGAAAAATCAGAGACGTTTTTAATCAGCGTTTCCTTAACGTGAGAAGGGAAGGCGAGGCGCGTAAACATTATATGATTGTCATAGCCGTATCTCGTCAGAGAAGGAGGAAGATCGGTTGTTCCTGTACTTGCTGCGTACAGGAAGCCATAGTGATTTGTTTTAAGGAAACGCGGATTCAATCGGACAATGATTTAATCCGTGTTTCCTTAATCCGTGTTTTCTGATTTTGGGCTTGAAACATTCCTGTGCAGGACCAAAACATGATATAATGATGGTCGACTAATGGCAGGCGGCTGCGGGCTGCCTGATGGAACAGGGGTGTATGCATGCATTTTCAGGATGAATTGACCATCGATATGACGCATTTTTCCGGCGAGGGCTGGGGGATCACGGAGGAAGAAATCGATGCCTGCAAGGAGCGCATCCGCGAGGCGGCGCTTTCTGTGGAGCGGCTTCGGAAGAGCGGGAAGGGGCCAGACGGCAGTCTCGTGCTTTTCCCGCATCTGCCGTATCTTCTGGAGGAAGAGATTTTGATTTCCAAAGAGGAGAAGGAGCGGCTGCTCGCGCTTTCGGAGCTGGCGAAGCAGCAGGATATCGTGGTGTCGATCGGTATCGGGGGTTCGTACCTTGGAAATCAGGTGCTCTTTGACCTTTTCTGCGGACAGTACTGGAATCTGATGACGAAGGAGGAGCGCCGCGGGTATCCGCAGCTGTACTTTGCGGGTCAGAATCTGGATCCGGTGAGTCTTCTCTCTCTGGTAGACCGCATCCGGCGGAGCTCGCAGACGGCATGGTGGAAGCACAAGGTGCTGTTGGTCGTAAATTCGAAGTCTGGGACGACTTTGGAGCCGGTCATGGCAGAGAGGGCGCTGCGGGACATGCTGGGGAAGTTCTGCGAGGTGAGCGTCATCGCGGTGACGGACAAGGAGAAGGGGGCGCTGCGTCCTCTGGCAGAGAAGAATGGCTGGCCGTGCTTCACGGTGCCGGATGGCATCGGCGGACGTTTCAGCATTTTCTCTCAGGTGGGGCTGGTCTTTGCGATGCTTTCGGGGATCGATATCCGGGATTTCCTTCGCGGGGCCAAGATGACGGAAGAGGCGTGCCGCAGTCTTTCGCTTTCTGAGAATCCGGCGCTGCAGCTGGCGGTCCGCAAGTATCTGGCGCGGAAGAATCACGGCGTCGATGCGGAAATCATCATGCCGTATGGGGATAGTCTCCGCTCGCTCGGCTGGTGGTATGCACAGCTTCTGGGTGAGTCTTTGGGCAAGGCGCTCACGGTCTCCGGAGAAGAGATCCACTATGGACGCATCCCGGTCGCGGCGGTGGGGACGACGGATATGCATTCTCTGACGCAGGAGCATCAGGAGGGGAAACGGAATAAGCTCGTGCAGTTCATCTCGGTCAGGGAAGCCCGCGAAGACGCGGACATTCTCTGTGATGAGGGGGAAGAGAGCGGCCCGGTCCCGCTTTCTTACATGCTGCGTGCGGCGCAGAGGTCGGATGAGGAGGCGCTCGCGCATGATGGCCGCATGAGCTGTGATCTCATCATGAGAAGGTGTACGCCGTTCCATGTGGGGGCGCTCATGTATTTCCTCTTCCTCACGATCGCCTACGAGGGGGCGCTTGCGGGTGTCAATGCCTATGACCAGCCGGGGGTTGAGAGTTATAAGAAGATCCTCCATGCGGATCTGAAAGAATATATCGTGAAGCATAAGAAGTGACTGGTGACTAGGGACTAGGGACTAGGGATAAAAAAACCGCAGCGACGTTGTCGCTGCGGTTTTTGCGCGCTAAGGAAAGGCGGATTCATTGCAGAGTATAATCGGAAAGGGGATATTGGCAGCAGGCGGTTTTCTCGTAACGTCATTTCGAGCGAAGCCCGGAAATCTTCCTTGCCCTGCGGTTATCCATGTCAGTGTGAAAATGAAAATCGACGTCTTTGTGTTTCGTTTCCCTGCTGTATCACGTCGGCCGTTTATGGGTCTGCCGGAAAGATCCCTCGGCTGCACTCGGGATGACGAAACGGGGAGCGGATGGTTTCTCACTCGTTTTCAGATCGCTGCCATCCATCCGCTTCCTTCGGTGTGTCCCTCTTCAGCGCGTTCGCAGCGGGGAGGAATGCCCGAAGGACTGCGGAGAGCGTTCTTCTCGTATCGTCAGCATTACACAAGCGGGGAATGTTATTCAGTTAAGCGGCAGAACGTTCTTGGCTCCCCATCGGGGGAGCTTCCCGAAGGGGAGAGGGGGCAGCACTACGGTATATCCAACATTGTTCGATGGCCGCTGGCATGCCCCCATTGCCTTCGGCACTTCCCCCGAAGGGGGAAGCAAGTCATTACGGCGCTAACAATTTCCTTAACTTAACAGTCTTCCTCAAGCGGGGAAGGCCAATCGGTGGCGGCTTCGCCGCAGTATAAAGGAAGGCGATGCTCGAAGTTTGGTGGATAGCAGGTTTCCCGTTTCAATTTTCCTGACATAGGCCGCCCCGCCGCGAATGACAAAGATTTCTCGGCAACGCTTTCAATGATGATACGGGAGTATCACCAGTCACCCCTAATCCCTAGTCGCCAGTCGCCAGTCACTAGTCACCAGCTACTTCTTCAAGTACGGCACGACGGCGCTGCCGTGAGGGATGATATTGATGGCGTAGTCGGTCTTGCCTTCGTCGGCGAGTTGCTTCTGGGCGAGCTGCCAGGCTTCTTCGACGGTGGCGACGGGGATCTGGTGGGTCTTTTCGCGGAGGATGTCGAAGTTTTCCGGACGGGTGACGATGTAGACGGTGTGGGTGAGGGCGGTGTTCAGATTTTCAAAGGCGACGAAGAAGGGGATGGTGAAGCAGTCGCGCAGGCCCTTTTCCATATCGACCAGGTTTTTGTACTTGAAGCTGCCGAGGTAGGCGGCGGGTTCCATGATGTCTTCGGCTTCGATCATGGTGATGATGATGCCGCCTTTCTTGGTGGCGATCTCGGCAGTGGAGTAGCACTTGGTCCCCTGATACAGGTTCGTGTCCTTCGGGTAGCCGCCGGCGGAGACGATGGTGACGTCGGCCTGCTGCTTCATCGGGACTTTCTGGAGGCGGTAGGTTTCCTTCGTGCCTTCGAGCCAGGCTTCGTAGGGGTCGCCGCCGACCATGGAGGAGATGCGGCCTTCTTCATTGATGATGGAGTGGACGAGGAAGCAGGGGTGTACCATGTCGCAGGCTTCCTGCATGTCGCTGGAAACCGGATTTCCTTCGATCTTTAAGAGTTTGGCGTCAGGGTTGAGGCCGCTGCCAAGGGTGGCTCCCAGAGCGTGGCAGTGGTTCTGCTGGACGGTGTCGAAGCCGGCAACGCCCGGGAGGATGAGCTTGCGGCCGCCGCCGAAGCCGGCCATGTCGTGGGTGGAGACGGCATTGATGAGGATGACTTTGTCAGCGCTTGCGACGCGCTTGTCGATCCAGACTTCGGTGCCGAGGGTGGTCTTTCCGAGATAGGTCTGCTGGGATTTGTCGGTGGAGACGTGCTGGTACATGGTGATGCGGCGGGCGACTTCTTCGCCGACGCAGGTGATGTTCTCTTCGTCGGTGTGGGGGCGGTGGGTGCCTTGCGCGAAGACGATGTAGATGTCTTTGTCGGGGACGCCGGCGAGGTTCAGCTCGTTTACGACGTAGATCAGAAATTCAGAGGCGCGGTTCCAGGCGCGGGTGATGTCGGCGACGACGAGGCAGACTTTGTCGCCGCTCTTTACGACTTCCTGCAATGGGGCGCTGCCGATCGGGCTCCGCATAGCGGCAAGGGTCGCTTCTTTGACGTCGCAGGCGGGTGTCGGGACGCCTTCTAAGACGTCGGAAATATGATCTTCCGGCAGCATGACGGACTGCACGCCGCGGCCGAATGCGAGTTTGAATTCTTTCATGGATGAGATCCTCCTTGGTGGTATGGAAATGGGTACTTCGTCTCATTATAGCATGAATGGGGAGAGGTCGGGAGGAGGCTGCTGGGTGTGCTCGCTCTTGATAGCAGAGGAAAGCTCTGCTCGAATTAGGAATTAGGAATTAGGAATTAGGAATGAAGGTGGCGGCTTCGCCGCAAATATATGGGGCGATGCCCGCTTGAGACGTCAGACGCTAGACGTTAAACGTTAGATGTCTCCCAGTCTCCCAGTCTCCCAGTCTCCCAGTCTCCTAGTCTCCCAGTCTCCTAGTCTTCTAGTCACCAGTCACCAGTCCCTAGTCACTCCTAATCCCTAATCCCTAATCCCTAATCCCTAGCCACTAATCCCTAGCTACCAGTCCCCCGTCACTTATTATTTCTAAATTTCCTCTTTCCAAATGATTTCTTTCCATGCTATAATACGAGTTACACACTTCATAGGAAGGTCCGAAGTCGGGCGAGGCAGCTAGCGCTGTTTTCGCTCGGCTTTTTTTGTAGGAGAGAAGGAATGGATATGAAAAAATGGAGAGACCTGCCAGAGGCGCAGGGGTTGTATGACCCTAGAAATGAACATGATGCTTGCGGGATCGGTTTCGTGGCGAATATCCGCGGCGAGCGCTCGTATGATATTGTCGACGATGCTTTGAAGATCCTGGAGAATCTGAAGCACAGGGGCGGCGAGGGCGCTGATCAGAAGAGCGGGGATGGCGCAGGGATCCTGACGCAGATCCCGCATGATTTCTTCCATCGCGAGTGCGAGGTGCTGGGATTTTCGCTTCCGCCGGAGGGGGAGTACGGCGTCGGCATGATTTTTGCACATCGCTATGAGGATTTCCGCAAGGAGCAGATGAGGGTCTTCGAGGAAATCGTGAAGGAGGAGGGGCAGACGGTCCTTGGCTGGCGCGAGGTGCCGATCGATGAGAGCATCATCGGCGATGTGGCGCGCTCGATCCGTCCGCGTTTTCTGCAGGTCTTCATCGGGAGAAATCCATCGCTCAAGGATCAGATGGATTTCGAGCGCAAGCTCTATATCATCCGACGGCTTGCGGAGAAGAAGATCATCCCGCTATCGGAAGGCATGGGGACGGATTTCTATATCGCGAGCCTGTCTTCGCGCACGATCGTGTACAAGGGGATGCTGACGAGTGAGCAGCTGCGCCATTTCTATCTGGATCTGTCGGATCTGGACTATAAGACGGCGATGGCGATGGTGCATTCGCGTTTTTCGACGAATACATTCCCGAGCTGGGCGCGCGCTCATCCGAATCGCTACATCGTCCACAATGGGGAGATCAATACGATCAAGGGAAATATCAACTGGCTGAATGCGCGTGAGAGCAAGTCGCGCCCGTCGAACGATCCGGAGCTGGTGAAGGCTTTCCCTGTCGTCGATGACACGGGGAGTGACTCGGCGATGTTTGATAACTGCCTGGAGTACATCCACATGGCGGGGCATTCGCTCGCGCATGCGATGATGGTCATGATGCCGGAGCCGTGGGAGAAGGATCCGGCGATGGATGAGGAGAAGCGGGCATTCTACCGTTACCACAATTTCATGATGGAGCCATGGGACGGTCCGGCGGCGATGTGTTTCTGTGACGGCGTATCCATCGGCGGGATGCTCGATAGAAATGGTCTGCGACCGGCGCGCTACTATGTCATGAAGGATGACCGTGTCATCCTGTCTTCGGAAGTGGGGGCGGTGCCGGTCGCTCAGGAGGATGTGCTCTACAAAGGACGCCTCGAGCCGGGCAAGCTCTTCCTCATCGATACGGCGCAGCAGCGCATCATCAGTGACGAGGAAATCAAGCACACGATGGCGAAGGCGCATCCCTATGCGAAGTGGTGCGAGGAGCATCTGCTCGATATGAAGGACTTGGCGAAGGAGGAGAAGGAGCCGGTGGTGCCGGAGGATCTCCTCCTCGAGCAGAAGAATTTCGGCTATACGGTCGAGGATCTGCGAGATATCCTGACGCCGATGGCGGAGAATGGCAAGGAGCCGATCGGTGCGATGGGGATGGATTCGCCGCTCGCTGTCCTGTCGGAAGCGCCGCAGCTGCTTTACGACTATTTCCAGCAGAATTTCGCACAGGTCACGAATCCGCCGATCGACGGAGTCCGTGAAAAGATCGTGACTTCGTCCTCGGTCGTGATCGGCAATATGGCCAATATCATGGATCCGGATGAGAAGGGGACGGCGGCGCTCTTCATCGACCGTCCGCTCATCACGAATGAGGAAATGGAGATCATCAAGCATCTGGAAAGCAGCCAGCTGAAGCCGGTCGTGCTTTCGCTGCTCTATCCGGCAGCCGGCGGCGGCCGCGCGATGGAGAAGGCGCTCCATGAGCTTTTCACAGCCGCACTTGCTGCGGTCAGGGATGGGAAGAACATCCTGATCCTATCTGACCGTGGTGTCGATAAGGATCACATGGCGATCCCGGCGCTTCTCGCTTCGGCGGGGCTGCACAATGATCTCATCCGTGAGAAGGTGCGTCCGGATGTCGGTATCATTCTGGAGTCGGGCGAGCCGCGTGAGATCCATCATTTCGCCGCGCTGATCGGTTTCGGCGTGACGGCGATCAATCCGTATCTGGCACTGGAGACGGTGAAGGATCTCGCGGACAAGAACCGCCTGCACGGCAAGAGCGCGAAGGAAGCGCTCGCAAACTACCTCACGGCAGCGGTGAACGGCATCCTGGGCGTCATGAGCAAGATGGGGATTTCCACCGTCAAGAGCTACCACGGCGCGCAGATCTTCGAGGCTGTCGGCATCGGCAAGGAGGTGGCGGAGAAATATTTCGGCGGCATCACCTCTCCGATCGGAGGCATCGGCTTGAAGGAGATCGCCAAGGAAGCCGAGATGCGCCACGAGGCGGCGTATGAGGGGACCAAGGGGCTCTCCTCCGGCGATGTCTACATGTATCATCGGAATGGCGACGAGCCGCATATCCTGACGCCGGAGGCTATCCGCCTTCTGCAGCGGGCATGCCGTACGGGAAGCTATGAGGTCTACAAGGAATTTGCGAAGGTTGTCAATGAGCCGCTCATCCGTCTTCGTGACCTTCTGGAATTCAATTACCCTGCCGGATGCAGCATCCCGATCGAAGAGGTCGAGAGTGTGGACTCCATCGTGCATCATTTCCGTACCGGCGCGATGAGCTATGGCGCACTCAGCAAGGAAGCCCATGAGTGTATCGCAAAAGCCATGAATGCCCTCGGCAGCCGCAGCAATACCGGTGAAGGCGGCGAGGATACCGAGCGCTTCGCGCCGCTCCCTGACGGTTCTTCGGTCAATGACGAGATCAAGCAGGTATCGACAGCACGATTCGGTGTCACGGGGAATTACCTCGTCCACGGCAAAGAGATCCAGATCAAGTGCGCGCAGGGAGCCAAGCCCGGCGAAGGCGGACATCTTCCGGGCAGCAAGGTCGATCCGGCCATCGGCAAGACACGCCACTCCACCCCGGGCGTAGCCCTGATCTCGCCGCCGCCGCACCATGATGTCTACTCCATCGAAGACCTGGCAGAGCTTGTCTTCGACCTGAAGAATGCCAACCACAAGGCGGAGATCAATGTCAAGCTCACCGCCGGTGCCGGTGTCGGCACCATTGCGGCCGGTGTCGTCAAGGCGAAAGCCGACGGTGTCACCATCAGCGGCTGCGATGGCGGCACGGGGGCATCGCCTAGGACCAGCATGCGCCATGCGGGACTTCCATGGGAGCTTGGACTTTCCGAAGCGCAGCAGGTCCTCCTCCTGAATCAGCTCCGCGACCGCGTGAAGCTCGAAACGGACGGCAAGCTCCTGACCGGCCGGGATGCGGCCATCGCCTGCCTCTTGGGCGCAGAGCTCTTCAGCTTCTGCACCGGGCCGCTCATCGCGATCGGCTGCCAGATGTTCCGCGTCTGCAACAAAAATACCTGCCCCTTCGGTATCTGCACGCAGGATGAGAAGCTCAGGAAACGCTTCGCCGGCAAGCCCGAGTATGTGATGAACTACATGCGCTTCGTCGCAGAAGACCTGCGTGAGATCATGGCACACCTCGGTTTCCACAAGCTCGAAGACATGGTGGGCCGAAGCGACCGCCTGAAGCAGAAGAGCTTCACCGGCAGCAAGAAGGCAGATACCCTCTCTCTTGATGCCCTGCTCTTCCGTCCGTATACAGACATCACCGTCGGTCACCATTTCATGAAGGCGCAGGATCATGAGATCGAAAAGACCCTCGATATGGCCAAGCTCGTCCGCATGTGCAAGCCGGCTCTCGACGAGCAGAAGCGCGTCATCGCAAAGCTCTTCATCAAGAACACCGACCGCGTCACCGGCACCATTCTTGGCAGCGAGATCTCCCGCCGCTACGGCGATGAAGGACTGCCCGAAGACACCATATCCCTCTCCTTCGTCGGCTCTGCGGGACAGAGCTTCGGCGCCTTCATCCCCAAGGGCCTGACGCTCACACTGGAAGGCGATGCGAATGACTACGTCGGCAAGGGCCTTTCCGGCGGCAAGATCATCATTTATCCGCCGAGAGAAGCCACCTTCCGCGCAGAAGACAATGTCATCATCGGAAACGTCGCTTTCTTCGGCGCGACAAGCGGGGAAGCCTTCGTCTCCGGCAAAGCCGGGGAACGCTTCTGCGTCAGAAACAGCGGTGCGACCGTCGTCGTCGAAGGCATTGGCAACCACGGCTGCGAATACATGACCGGCGGCAAGGTCATCATCCTGGGCGAGACGGGCAAAAACTTCGCAGCCGGTATGTCCGGCGGCGTCGCTTATGTGCTCGACCTCGATGAACGCCTGTGCAATCAAGAGCTGATCCATTTGGAACCGCTCACGGACAAAGAGGAGATCGCAAGCGTCAAGAAGCTGATCGACGCCCACTACCTCTCGACCAGAAGCCGCAAGGCGGAATCCATCCTTGCACGCTGGGATGTCTACTACTCCCGTTTCACCAAGGTCATCCCGAAGGAATACGAGGCCATGGAAGAAGCGATCAGGACAGGCATGGCCGAAGGCCTCACACGCGAAGAAGCCATCAGAAAAGCGTATGATAAGAAGTTTGGGAAATAGTGACTAGTAGCTAGTGACTAGTAGCTAGGGATTAGTAGCAAGGGATTAGTGGCTGGGGATTAGGCGCCTCGAGTGAGTGGGGGACAGCAGACTCCCGTGTCGTCATTTCGAGTGCGAGCGAGACATCTTTGTCATTCGCGGTGAAACGGAGGGCGTCAGGAACCATAAACGGGAAACCTGTTATCCACCTGTCTTCGGGCAGCGCCCTTTATAAAAATCGACGCGAAGCGTCGCTCCGCCTAAGCCTTCCCCATCGGGGAAGGGGGACCGCGTCAGCGGTGCTCGGGTACTCTCATAAACGACGTACTTGAAACACTCCTTCCCGCTCTCTTTCATACCGCTGGTGCCCTATCCGCCCCTTTGGGGCACCTTCCCCTCAAGGGGAAGGCTGACGATACGGAGATCCAATTTTTCCGTGATCCCCATTGCACCTCGTTCTCTCATGATCAAAAAGGCGATGCCCATTAACGGGCATCGCCTTTTTGATTGCCAAGCATACCCCGGCTGTATTATACTTGAGGATGGATACATAGCGATGATACAAAAAGAGAAATGGTGACGGCAGCTTCGCCGTCCATAGAAGAAGGGCGATGCCCGATCCCATTTTTTGTGACGGGCGATGCACCTTTCAGCGTTCGCCCATCTGAATTACGGAAGAAAGGAGGGATACCATGGGACTATCGATCAAAGACATCCTGCTCTTGGACTACTTCGATGGCAAGCCGGCGCACCACAAGGTGCCACCCTATAAAGAGAGCATCTACGGGCGTGATGCGAATGACCGCATCGGAGAGCTCTTTGATGACGGCTGGATCCGCATGAGCCGTCCGCAGGAGACGCTCACCATGCTGCCGGACAAAGCGCTCTCCGATTTCCTCAAACGATACGATCTCTCCGGTGAAGGCACACACGCCGAGCTTGTGGGCCGTGTCATCGCCAAAGTGCCGGAGAAGGACTATGCTCATGGCGTCCCGAAGATCTACGTCCTTACCAAGGAAGGGCAGGCGGAGGTCGGACACCACATGGCCTACGTACTGAACGTCCGTGAGAATTACGGTCTGACCGAGGGCGAGATCGGTGAGTCGCAGACCGCTCTCTCCGCCCGCGGCGAGTCCTACACCGCCCGCGGCATCCTTTACCGCGCTTTTCAGCAGAAGATCTCCCTCTACACCATGGCAGGGGAATGGTCGAAGCTGCGCAACATGTACTATACCGTGGCGAATTTCTACATCCGCATCAAGCACAATGACTATGCACTGCCCTACCTTTACCTCGTCTTCTTCATGGATATGTCCGGTATGGGCAATAAGAACAACCTCGTGCCCTACGAGAACCTTTTCCCGACGCAGAAGGGCATGATCCTGCTCATGGATGAGATCAGGAAAGATCTGCACATGACGATGGACGATGTGAAAGGCTCCTTCCTCTCCTCCATCGCCCGCATGGCGCCATCGCTGCCCTTCTCCTACTTCTCCCCGCAGGTCATGGCCTCCATGCTGCTCGAACGTCTCCGCGGCATTGATTTCAACGGTACGAAGTACATCTGCGACAGAAATGTCCCGGATCCTTCCTCGGGGGCGTACCACTATGTCCCCTACGGCCGGAGCGAAGCCCGCCCCGCCGCCCGCACCCGTCATATCGTGAAGCCGAAGATCATGGCGCCTCCGGTCCTGCGGATGCCCACCTTCACCGCGCCCGCCCCCTTTTGCCCGAGCGAGGCCGGAAAGCCGAAGGAAGCTCCCGCGCAGGAGATCGAGAAACCGGCTCCGCCTAAAGAAGAAAAAAAGGAGAAAGGGATTCTCGCAAAGATCAAAAAGCTGTTTTGAGAAAGGTTGGTGGGTGCAGGGCTTGCTTTTCAGGTCGTTGGCGAAGCCGCCGCCCTCATTTCGCATTTCTGATCGGCGAGCCATAGCCATGGCCCCAAACAAAAAGCACTCCTTTCGGAGTGCTTTGCTTGGTGCGCTTGGGGGGATTCGAACCCCCGACACACGGTTTAGGAAACCGCCGCTCTATCCAGCTGAGCTACAAACGCATGAATCTTTTCTATTATAGCATGGGAGAGAACATGTGAGAAGGGAGAAGTTGGAGGGGTGGCTGGCAGCTGGGAATTAGGAGTGACTAGTATAGCGATTTGTTAATTTCTGGACTTAGTGAGAAGCGGTGGCATGCCCCCCTCCCCATCGGGTAATGCTATTAAGTTAAGCGGCAGAACGTTCTTGGCTCCCCATCGGGGGAGCTCCCCGAAGGGGT
>CAVBQN010000006.1:38858-45469 GCA_963597545.1 Fusicatenibacter saccharivorans | reverse complement strand
TGCCAGAGCGATACAGAAATACTGATTAAACCGAAGCCACGGAGATAGTAATTATCGACAGTCAAATGAATTACCGAGGAAAACTTGACACTTACAAAAAGTTGGAAACTTATGTACAAATGCTCCCACTTATGCTAAAATAACATATGTCGATATTGCGGGCCTATAGCTCAGTTGGTTAGAGCAGGCGGCTCATAACCGCCCCGTCCCAGGTTCGAGTCCTGGTGGGCCCACCACAATGAACGTATCCGTGCTGATTTCAGTGATTTGGATACGTTTTTTTGATAGAGAAATGGAATGGCTGCGGGATAGTCCTGTAGGGCAACTATTCTCTGAAAGGATTCAATTATGAAACTGACAAATCGTCTACAGGCGGCAGCCGATCTGGTGCCTGTCTGTGAGAGTATGGCCGATATTGGTACAGACCATGGCTACCTTCCCATTTACCTCGTGCAAGAGGGGCGCGCCAGGCGGGCGATCGCCTGCGATGTGAATGACGGCCCTCTTACACGCGCCAGGGAGGATGTAATTTCTTCCGGATTTTCACGCCAGATCCTTTTACGACTGGGCGGAGGACTTGCGCCGCTTGGTAAAGGAGAGGTGGACGGTGTCACCATCTGCGGGATGGGCGGTCTTTTGATGCGGGATATTCTTGCGGAGAATGAGGAAAAGGCACAGGCGCTCTCGTGGATGGTGCTGCAGCCGCAGGGGCATGTAGCGGAGCTCCGGCAGTTTCTTTGTAGGCATCATTTCCGCATCGAGAAAGAGGTGCTTTCACTGGATGGCGGGCAGCTGTATGAATTGATGCTCGTTCGTCCCGGCGAGATGGAGGAGCTTTCGATGCTGCAGGCAGAAATCGGGGCTACGGCGGCATATCGGAAGGATCCTCTTTTCAAGACGCATATCGAGCGGCTCATCCGGAGACGGCGCTTTGTGATCGAAGGGGCAAAGGATTCGAAGGGTGAGCGGCATCGCTTGTCCAGAGAAAAGGCACTGGAAGAAGTAAGCATATTGGAGGAACTCTTATGAAAGTTACAGGAAATGATTTGATCGGATGGATGGAGTCGTGGGCACCGAGAAGTCTTGCAGAGTCATGGGATCACCCGGGGCTTCAGGTGGGGGATCCTCGCCGCGTGGTCACGAAGGTACTGATTTCCCTCGACCTCACGGAAGAGAATGTGGATCTTGCTGTCCGTGAAGGTGCTGAGATGGTGATTTCCCACCATCCCTTTCTTTTCAAGGCCATCCGCGAGCTTGACCTTCGGACGTATAAGGGGCGCGTGATCGAGAAGCTCTTGAAGCATGATATCTTGTCTTTTGCAGCTCACACGAATCTGGATACAGCCAAAGGCGGCGTGAATGATGCTCTGGCAGCTGCGCTCTCTCTTTCTGATACGGAAGGGCTGGTCTTTGAGCAGGAAACGAAAGAGAGGAAGCTTGCACTTTATGTGAAGCCTGTCATCGCGAAGGTGCTCCGACATACGCTTTCAGAACTCTATGGGGATGCCGTAAATCATTTCTATCTTTTGGATGATGAGGATGATGCGACGGATGAGGCGAAGCTCGAATGTAATGTACCCACCGCGCTGCTTGCTTCTGTCCTTGCGAAAGTACAGGGAATCTGTGGAGATATTCACTATGATGTATATACGCTGGAAAGCCACGGGTACAAGGCGTACATGGGGCGGATCGGAAATCTGCCTGCGCCCATGAGCGGAAAAGAAGCTCTCTCTTATATAAAGGAGAAGCTCGGCATTCCCGTCCTTCGTTATGCGGGGAATCCGAATATCACCATTTCCCGCGTGGCTGTTCTGGGCGGTGCCGGCAGTGAATTTGCTGCGCTTGCAAAAGCAAAGGGAGCAGATCTCTACCTGACGGGCGACCTCAAGTATCATGAAGCGCAGGACGCTTCCCGCCTCGGTCTTCTCATCGCAGATGGCGGCCATTTCTATACCGAGCGCGTCATCGTTCCTGCTTTGGCAAAGCGCCTCCGGACGTATGCCGCAGAGCATGGCTGGGAGATCGAGGTCATCGAAGACAGCAGGGCAGAGGATATTTTCGGGGAAATGTAGAAAAACAGGTTCGTGGTTAGCCTAAGGGGCGTGCCGCCCCTTGACTCTGAACCTGATTTTAATCTTTCTCTTGAAAAAATTCCGTCTCCATGCTATACTGTAGCACGCGAGCAGGAAAGATGATTGCGGGCCGTAAGGCGTGAGGAAAGTCCGAGCTTCGCAGGGCAGGATGCCGGATAACGTCCGGCGGGAGTGATCCTAGGGAAAGTGCCATAGAAAAGGAAACCGCCACGCAAGTGGTAAGGGTGGAAAGGTGCGGTAAGAGCGCACCAGCAGTCGGGAGACCGGCTGGCTTGGTAAACCCCATCCGAAGCAAGACCGAATAGGGAAGGGTTGAGGTTGCCCGCTGACCTTCCGGGTTGCGTCGCTTGAGCAGTCGAGCAATCGGCTGACTAGACAGATAATCATCACCACGCAAGTGGGACAGAACTCGGCTTATTGAATGCTCGCCTTGAAAGAAATGACGCTGTGACGTATGTCACGGCGTCTTTTTTTGTTTGGTTCAAGGAAAGCCCGTGGGATGTGCTACCTTTTACTACGCTGAAAGCCTCTCTTGAATTAGAAGTTAGAAATAGTGGCACGGAGTTTTGAATATATGGTATTCGCAAAAGATGAGAAGTTTGAAAGTAGGGATGAGTAGTTAGGGATTGGGGATTAGGAGTGACTAGTGACTTGAATACGACTTTCGGGCATCGCCTCATATAATACTTGCAGCGAAGCCGCTACCACAACCCTGAACCTTGAACCTAAAAATATTTTCACATCCCCTTGCTTTCCCCTTTTTCTTTTGGTAGAATAAATATCGCATGAGTACACATGTCTGGCGGACTCTGCATCTGTGCTTGCGGGAAAAAATTTATTTCACACATTCCCGAAGTGGCTGCAGGGGAGGAAACGGACAGAGGTTAAAAACAGGAGGTTTTTATTATGGCAGTTGTATCCATGAAACAGTTACTCGAAGCAGGCGTTCACTTTGGTCATCAGACCCGTCGTTGGAATCCGAAAATGGCACGTTTCATTTTCACGGAAAGAAACGGCATTTACATCATCGACCTGCAGAAGACTGTAAAGAAAGTAGAAGAAGCATACGCTTTCCTGCGTGAAGTCGCAGCTACCGGCGCTCCGATCCTTTTCGTCGGTACCAAGAAACAGGCGCAGAATTCCGTGAAGGAAGAAGCTACCCGTTGCAATCAGTTCTATGTCAATGAACGTTGGCTGGGCGGCATGCTCACCAATTTCCGTACCATTCAGACCCGTATCGCTCGTCTGAAAGAACTGGAAAAAATGTTTGAAGAAGGCACCACTGACCAGTATCCGAAGAAGGAAGTCATTCTGATGAAACGCGAACTGGAAAAACTGGAAAAGAACCTGGGCGGCATCAAAGACATGAAGAAGATCCCGGGCGCACTCTTCATCATTGACTCTAAGAAAGAAGAAATCGCTATTGCCGAAGCTCACAAGCTGCACATTCCGGTTATCGCTACCGTTGATACCAACTGCGATCCGGATGTTGTTGATTTCCCGATCCCGGCAAACGATGATGCTATCCGTGCTGTAAGACTGCTTGCTTCCAAGATGGCTGACGCTGTCCTCGAAGGCCGTCAGGGTCAGCAGGAAGCTGAAGCTGCTAAAGAAGCAGAAGCTGAAGAAGCTCCGGCTGAAGAAGCTGCTGAACAGGAATAATGGCTGTATAGGAAATTCGGCCTGCGCTTTGCGCAGGCTGGGGATTTCCTTTTTTTGAGAAATTTTTACAAACACCTTACTGTTTTATGATGGAGGTCATAAAGATGGCAATTACCGCTAGCATGGTCAAAGATCTGCGTACAAAGACTGGCGCAGGCATGATGGACTGCAAAAAAGCACTCGTAGAAGCTGAAGGCGATATGGAAAAAGCAGTAGATATTCTCCGTGAAAAGGGACTGTCTCAGGCTGCGAAGAAAGCAAGCCGTGTAGCTGCTGAAGGTGCTGTCGTTTCCGCTATTTCCGCTGATGGCAAAGTCGGCACCATCGTTGAAGTCAACTGCGAAACCGACTTCGTAGGTAGCAATGATGACTTCAGAGCACTGGCTGCTCGTATCGCACAGCAGATCATCGCTGTGAATCCGGCTGACGTAGAAGCTCTGCTTGCTTCTGAAATGGACGGCAAGGCTGTCAAAGATCAGGTCACCGAAGCTGTAGCTAAGATCGGCGAAAACATTTCTGTTCGTCGCTTTGTTCGCTATGAAAGTGCAGAAGGCGCTGTCTACAGCTACATCCACGGCGGCGGCAAGATCGGCGTTCTCGTCGAAATGAAGGGCGCAGACGCTGAACTCGGCAAAGATGTCGCTATGCAGGTCGCTGCAGCAAATCCTTCCTACCTCGACCGCACTCAGGTACCGCAGGCTGAAATCGAACACGAAAAAGAAGTTCTGGCTGTCGAAGCGAGAAATGAAGGCAAACCAGAAAAGATCATCGAAAAGATGGTTCTCGGCCGTATCAACAAATACTACAAGGAAGTCTGCCTCGTAGATCAGGAATTCATTAAAGATGGCGATCTGACCATTGCGAAACTCCTGAAATCCAAGAATGCAGAAGTTGTTCGCTTCGCTCGTTTCCAGCTCGGCGAAGGCATCGAAAAGAAACAGGACGATCTGGCTGCTGAAGTCGCTAAACAGCTGAATCAGTAATCCATAAAATAAGAATAAGAGAACATCATCTTTGGTGTTCTCTTATTTTATGGGCTTTTTTAGGGATTGGATGGGAGCCTGGAAGTGAGGAAGTCAGATGTCTAAAGTCTAAAGGCTGTCGTTTCCAAGGCTCATCTCTCAAAATTCTTATGGCAGCTATTTCTGAAATACTATATAATAATATAGATGTATCACTGATTTTTACGGGGGTGTACAATGGCAACAGAAAACAAGAAGTATAAGAGAGTCATGCTGAAATTGTCTGGTGAAGCGATGGCCAGTGACAAAGGATTTGGTATCGATCCGGAGGTCGTATATCGACTGGCTGGCGAGATCAAGGAAGCCAGCGATGCCGGTATCGAGATCGCTGTCGTTGTAGGTGGCGGCAATATCTGGAGAGGTCTCAAGGGCAGCCAGGGCGGGATGGATCGTGCGTCGGCTGACTACATGGGCATGCTCGCGACTGTCATCAATTCCGTCGCTCTGCAGGATGCGCTTGAAAAACTTGGCGTCTCTACCCGTGTACAGACAGCCATCGAAATGCAGCAGGTCGCAGAGCCTTACATCCGCCGTCGTGCGATCCGTCATCTTGAAAAGGGCAGAGTCGTGATCTTTGGTGCAGGTACGGGCAATCCTTATTTCACAACAGATACCACGGCAGCTCTGCGCAGTGCAGAAATCGAAGCTGATATCATGCTGATGGCGAAGAAGCAGACCGATGGTGTGTACGATGCAGATCCAAAGTTCCATCCCGAAGCAAAAATGTTCACTCATCTCACCTATAGTGAAGTGCTGCAGAAAGAGCTGGCTGTCATGGACAATACGGCCATTACTCTCTGTATGAATAACGAAATTCCGATCAAAGTATTCAATATCGACGTTCCTGGCAACATTGTCAAGGCCTGCAAGGGAGATACCCTAGGCACATTAATCGAAGGGAAATAATCATGTACGAAGAAGAACTGAAGAAACTGTCTGACAAGATGGATAAATCCATCGTTGCTCTCAAGAATGAATTCACCAGCATCCGTACGGGTCAGGCGAATGCCAGCCTGCTCGATCGCGTATTTGTTGAGTATTACGGCAGCCGTACTCCGATCACTCAGGTCGCTTCTGTGACTGTACCGGAAGCTCGTCTGCTCGTTGTCCAGCCATGGGACAAGGGTCTTCTGAAAGATATCGAAAAAGCCATCCTGCAGTCTGACCTCGGCCTCGTACCGATGAATGATGGCAACCTGATCCGTATGGCCATCCCGCAGCTGACCGAAGACCGCCGCAAGGAGCTCGTCAAGGTTGTCAATAAGAAAGCGGAAGAGGGCAAGGTCGCTATCAGAAATATTCGTCGTGATGGCAATGATTTCCTGAAAAAGGAAACAAAGAATAGCGATGTTTCCAAGGATGTCATCAAAGAAACTGAAGATAAAGTCCAGAAGCTGACGGACAAGAAAATCAAAGAGCTGGAAGCTGCCACCGAAAAGAAAATTAAAGAGATCATGTCTGTATGAGTGAGGATGTTCTTTTTGCAGGACAGCCGTTTACTGAAAAATTGAGACAGTGTGTAGAGAAATCGTATCCGAGTGGTACGATTTCTTTCACTCATGGGCGGGAAGCGCAGCTCGAAGAGGGCGCGCTTTACCTTGTCCGAACCGGAGAAAAGGCTGTTGTCATGCCACGAATGAAGTATAGTGAGAGTGTGGAAAAAGTCGTGAGGCGGCGAGAATAATCTTCTAGCCCCTTCCTTTGGAAGGGGCAGACTCGCGGAGCGAGTCGGGCTTCCGCCCTGCCTTTTCGAGGCACCTCCTCCAGAGTAATGCTATTCAGTTAAGGAAATCGTTAGCTACGTAACGTCTTGCTTCCCCCTTCGGGGGAAGTG
>CAVBQN010000006.1:3827-38825 GCA_963597545.1 Fusicatenibacter saccharivorans | reverse complement strand
CCTTCGGGCAGCTCCCCCGATGGGGAGCCAAGAACGTTCTGCCGCTTAACTTAACAGCACGGTCCTCCAGAGGACGGAGGAAGGTAAAAAAATATTTGCGACGAAGCTGCCTCTTCATTTTTTATTCTAGCAGAGTTTTTAAACGTAATTGAAGGGCGGCTACCCCTAAAACTCGAACCCTTACACTATCTAAACTCCATCCTAGTTTGATTATGGGAGATTCCATTTATGTCTGATAAAAAATCATTTCCTGAGCATGTGGCCATCATTCTTGATGGGAATGGCCGCTGGGCGAAAGAAAGAGGAAGAGAGAGAACCTATGGTCATCAGGTCGGCGCGGCAAACGTGAAGACCATCGTACGTGCGGCGGGTCATATGGGAGTGAAAGTGCTGACGCTCTATGCATTCTCCACAGAGAACTGGAAGCGTCCGCCGATCGAAGTCCGTTTCCTGATGAAGCTTTTCAAGAGCTACTTGATTAGTCAGTTGCGTGAGCTGGTGGAGGATAATGTGCAGGTACACATTGTAGGCGAACCGTCAGCATTGTCGGATGATCTTCGCAAGGAGATCGCAGCCTGCGAAAAAGACACAGCGAAGTGTGACGGCATGATCCTGAATGTGGCCATCAACTATGGCGGACGCATGGAGATCGTGCAGGCGGTGCAGCAGATCGCACGCGAAGTGAAGAGCGGCTCTCTTGATGCGGAATCCATTACGGAAGAAACGATTTCTGCCCATCTCTATCCATCGGATGCCCAGGATGTGGATCTCATGATCCGTACGGGCGGAGAGTCGCGCATTTCGAATTTCCTTCTCTGGCAGATCTCTTATGGGGAGCTATATTTCACGCCTGTCCTGTGGCCTGATTTCACCGAGGAGGAGCTTTCGAAAGCGATCGACTGGTTTACCGGAAGAGACCGTCGCTTCGGCGGGCTCACGGAGGATAAAAAATGAAAGTGCGTGTGATCACAGCGATCATCGGTATCATCGCTGTCCTTGGGCTGGTATATCTGGGAGGCTGGTTTCTGACGGGAGCCATTTTCCTCGTCTCGCTGCTGGCCCTTCTTGAATATGGCAAGATGCTGAAACATTTCGGTGTCCACATCTATCTGAAAGCCACCGCCATTGCCACTGCCGTCATGGTACTGGCATCCGGTTTTTATTCGCTGAAAGCCTTTCTGGCTGCGATTTTTCTTGCCTTTGTACTGCTTCTCTACCTGATTCTGGGCATTAAGAAGGAAAATATGACCGGGCTTATTTATTCTGCTTTCGGTGCCGTCTATTTTGGCGTGGGCTTCGGCAGTCTGGCTCTCCTTCGCGGCAGTCATGAGCTGCTCTCGCCGGTGGCAGTTTCCATGGAGCCGGGGATTTTCCTCATTCTTCTCGCACTCATTTGTACCTGGGCGAGTGATTCTTTCGCTTACCTGACGGGAAAGGCCTGCGGTCGTCATAAGATGGCGCCGCATATCAGCCCGAATAAAACGGTCGAAGGTCTTGTCGGCGGCGCAGTCGGCTGCGTCATTCTCGGTGTCCTTGTTTCCTTCTGTGCGGGTTTTGATCTTTTGGAAGGATGCATCCTTTCCGTCATGGCGGCGATCATGGCGCCCATGGGGGATCTCTTCGAGTCCTATGTAAAGCGCGCCTGTGATATCAAAGACTCTGGAAATATTCTTCCGGGTCACGGCGGAATGATGGACCGTTTCGACAGCCTTCTTTTCGTTGCTCCGAGCCTCGTCGCGGTGCTGGCGCTGCTTCGCTAACATGCGAAAGGAGAAACGAGAAATGAAGGTGCGGCGCATCATAGAATTGGAACGCCGCATTTTTTATCATAGGATCTATGATCGAGTCTTCCCACTTGAGTGATTTTGATTTCTAGGGAAATGCTGATTCTTCGATTTAATCAGGGTTTCCCTAATCCCTAATTCCTTGTTCCACGCAAAAAAGACAGGATGGTATCCTATCGAATGGTCTGATCCAATGAATCGGGCGCCAGGCTGGGAGGCATAGAGTTTTCGAGGGCGGCCTGGCCGTAGCCAGGACTTCTACTCACTTAGAGGCGAGCCTGATCTTGTCGTCAATGCGATCCACTTTATTCGGCTTCGGATTTTTATCCTGTCTTTTTCAATTCTGTTAGTGGTCTTGTACCCTTTTCTGGTTTCTCCCGGGCGAAGCCTTTGAAGGGAGAAGCATTTGAGAGCCGCATGATATCTGCTATTTCTTTTTCCCCTGCCTAGGATGAGGGAAATCGGTCGAGTAGATGATCTCCGGGAAGCTCTCTCCCGCTTCTATACATAGCATCGAGAACGCAGGGGAAAAGTGACCCTGTAGTGACCCTGTTTTTTGACAATACGCAAAAATAAAAAGATGCCTTCTCAGAAGGAGGGTTATGACGAAGTGTTGTGAGAAAATGCTTGCGGAATCGAGCTTTGCGATTTCCTCAGCGTTTCTTCAGTCACCAGTTGCTTACACTTTCCGAAAGGAGTACCTATGAAAGAAATCGCTGTATTAGGCAGTACGGGTTCCATCGGAACCCAGACAATGGACGTGATCCGGCTCCATTCGGATCTTTTTCATGCGTCCGTCATCGCGGCGCATAAAAGCATCGATAAATTACGTGAACAGGCCGCTGAATTTCATCCGCATGCCATCGTCATCACGGATGAGGATGCGGGGAAGAAATTTCTGGAAACCTATAATGGCGATGCGGAAGTGCTGATCGGTGAGGCAGCTCTTTCTGAGGTCGTGAAGCGAGACGATGTCGACCTTGTCCTTGTAGCAGTCGTCGGCATTACAGGACTTCTTCCGACGCTTGAAGCGATTCGCGCGGGGAAGGAGCTGGCTCTTGCAAACAAAGAGACGCTGGTCGCAGGCGGTGCGCTCGTTCTCGAAGAAGCGAAAAAGCATCATACGCTGATCCGTCCGGTGGACAGTGAACATTCTGCCATCTTCCAGAGTATGATCGGGCAGGATCAAAAAGGCATCCATAAAATCCTTCTCACAGCTTCTGGCGGTCCCTTCCGCGGCAGGACAAGAGAAGAGCTCGCGCAGGTGACGGTCGCAGATGCCATGAAGCACCCGACATGGAACATGGGGATGAAAGTGACGCTCGACTCTGCGACCATGTTTAACAAAGGACTCGAGGTCATAGAGGCGCACTGGCTCTTCGGCGTAGACTATCAGGATATTGAAGTCATTGTGCAGCCGCAGAGCCTGATCCACTCGATGGTCGAGTATGTCGATGGCACCATCATGGCACAGATCGGACTGCCGGATATGCGTCTTCCGATCCAGTTCGCCCTGACATATCCGGACCGTCTGCCTTCGCCGTCGCATGCTTTCGTGGACTGGAATGAAATCGCGCAGATCCTGATCGCAAAGCCCGATATGAAAGTCTTCCGTTCGCTGAAGCTGGCTTACGAGGCAGGAGAAATGGGGGGAGACGGCGGCGTCGCTTTCAACGCATCCAATGAAGAGGCCATCCGCGCCTTTATCGCCGGGAAGATTTCTTTCCTTTCCATTTTCGATGTGGTGGAAGATACGCTCTCGCACTGGAGTGCAGAGCCTGTCGTTTCCTATGACAGTGTACTCTCGTCGGATCGCAAGGCTCGCGCGCTGGCAGATGCATTTATTTCGAGGAAATGCCTATGATTTCATCGATACTGGCTCCGATCTTTGTTTTTGCCGTCGTTGTCATCGTCCATGAGGGCGGGCACTTCCTCATGGCGAAGTGGACGGGTATGAAGGTCATCGAGTTTGCTGTCGGCTTCGGCCCTGTGATCGTTTCAAAGAAATGGGGAGAGACGCTATATTCCCTTCGTCTGATTCCGCTGGGGGGATTCAATAAGATCGCAGGCATGGATGATCAGAATAAGGATGACCCACGCGCTTTCAACCAGCGCCCGACATGGGCAAAGCTGCTTGTCATCGTGGGAGGCGCGCTCTTCAATGTGCTTCTCGCCCTTTTGATCTTCATCTCCGCCTTCAAGATCGAAGGTTATAATACCTTCCCGAATTTACCGAAAGTCGGCACCGTACTTGCGGGGAGTTCGGCAGAGAAGCAGCATCTTTCGCCCGGAGATACCATCCTTTCCATTGAGGGGAAGGCTATGGTGAAATGGACGGATATCGGAGAAGCCCTGAAAGAGAAGGGGAATCGGGTGGTTTCCATGGAAATCGACCACGAGGGTACGACGAGACAGGTGACGATCATCCCCGAGGTGCAGCCCGATGGTCGTGCCATCATGGGGATCACGCCTTATGTGGAACATCACGAAACCACGATGACTGTGGCCATTGCCATGGGGTTTGGACGCGCCGCCGATCTGCTGCATATGATGACGGCTGGGCTTTATGACATGGTAACGGGCACGGGGCGTGCGGAGGTATCCGGCCCGATCGGAATCGCCCGCATGTCAGGGGAGGTGGCATCTTACGGGGTCATGCCGCTCTTCATGTTTATCGCCCTTCTCAGTCTGAATCTGGGACTTCTCAATATTCTTCCCGTCCCGCTTCTTGATGGCGGACATTTGATCCTTATTCTTTTGGAGGCCATTCTCGGGCGGCAGCTGCCGAAGAAAGCGCTGATTTATATTCAATCGGTCGGGATTGCCATACTGGGCGCGATTTTCTTCTATGCACTCTTCCATGATATCAGCGCGCTGATGTAAGAAAAGCGGGTTCAGAGGGATATGCTCTTATCGGTAGGCTTCTCGCACGACTTTCATTTCAATCGGCGACGATAAGGATAGGACGTTTTTAGGAAGGCAAACCTGACTCTAAACCATATATTCATGTAAACCACTATGAAAAGGAGATTCAAATGGGAAATACCAGACAGGTCGTTGTCGGCGGTGTCAGGATCGGTGGGGGCGCGCCCATTGCGATCCAGTCGATGAGTACGTTCAGCCCGCTCGATACGGACGCTGCTGCATCGCAGATCCAGGCCCTGCATCAGGCGGGCGCAGATATCATCCGAGTCGCCGTGCCGGATAAAAAGGCGGCAGAAGCTTTGGGTGCGCTCCGTGCGAAAGTGGATGTACCGCTGGTTGCAGACATTCATTTTGACTACCGCCTTGCGCTTACGGCGATGGAGCAGGGCATCGATGCTCTTCGCATCAATCCGGGAAATATCGGCAAGCGGGAAAACGTTGTGAAGGTGGTGGATATGGCGAAAGAAAAGCATATCCCCATTCGTATCGGTATCAATGCAGGCTCCCTTCCGGAAGACATCCTTGCAGCACATGGCGGACATCCGACCGCGGAAGGCATGGTGGAAGGCGCACTCTCTCATGTTCGCATCCTTGAAGCGGAAGGATTCTATGATATCGTGATTTCTGTGAAGTCCTCAGATGTCCCGATGATGGTGAAAGCGAACCGTCTTCTTTCGGAAAAAGTGGACTATCCGCTGCACCTCGGCGTGACAGAGGCCGGGACGCTCTACCGCGGGACGATCAAGTCAGCCATCGGGATCGGCAGCCTGCTCTTAGACGGCATTGGTGATACCCTTCGTGTATCTTTGACCGATGATCCGATGAAGGAAGTAAAAGCAGCGAAGGAAATCCTAAGCTCCGTGGGCATGCAGCAGTATGGCCCAGTCCTCATTTCCTGTCCGACATGCGGTCGCACACAGGTGAATCTCATCGAGATGGCCAAAGAAGTGGAGGAGAAAATCTCTCACTTTAAGAAACCCATCAAAGTCGCCGTCATGGGCTGCGCCGTGAATGGCCCGGGCGAAGCCAGGGAGGCAGATTTCGGCATCGCTGGCGGCAAAGGCAGTGGGCTCGTCTTCCGCAAAGGAAAGATTCTCCGATCCGTCCCGGAAGACCGGCTCATTGATGCCCTGATGGAAGAGATCAGAGCGTATGAAGAAGAGAAATAAAATCATACAAAAAGCAGCGTGTAGGCGCTGCTTTTTGTATGATGAGATGAGTGACTATGCCCATAGGCATTCATTTTTGTTTTTCACAGGAGCGGTTCATACATTTATGATATAATGTACCGGCGTGTAACAGATTAAAATCTAGCAAGAGTGATGTCTGGAATCTGGGGAGGACGGGTGACTGGGAATCAGCAGCTGGGGATTAGAAAAAACGCCGAGAAATCGTATGGCGATTTCTCGGCGTTTTTATGTGGGAGAGAGGAGAAGGTAAAACTATACCTTTATCCTTTTTCTATCCGGAAGGAGGTAGTGGGAAATGACGACATCCCTACTCCCTAAGGAAGCACTGATTAAATCGTTGTCAGATTTTACTCTAGGATTTTTATGCATAGCAAGAAATAACCTGACGCGAATAGCAAGCTATTTAAGGAAGGTTATGATGAAGCTATGTATAAAAATTCTTGTAGAATCTGACTTTGCGATTTAACCAGCGTTTCCTTTAGCTCCAACTATTTCCCATAGGCCAGCTGGTACAGCTTTTCCAGTGCTTCCGGGGTCTTGATTCCCGGATTCATGAGGAAAAGGTTTGGCTCTAAGAAGTAGACGTGATTCTCCTGTACGGCTTTGAGGTGTGCCCATGCAGGATTGTTTCTCATCGAGTCATCAAGAGATTTGTTGATCTCATCCTGTTTGCCCATGGTGACGATGAAGATGACATCTGGATCGTCAGCGGAAAGCTGCTCTAAGGAATAGGGAACAGTCTTGCTGTCGAGCTTCAGGTCCTTGTGGGCGGTGATGACGTTATTCATTTTCAGCATATCCACCATGGAAGCGCAGATGGACTTCGGAGTTTCTGCTGTGACAGATTTCCCAGTAGCGCGAAGGACAGCGACTTTCGCCGGGATCTTTTCAGCGGACGCTTTGTCGGTGACTGCTTTGACACCTTTTTCGTAGGTGTTGATCACTTCTTTGGCTTTGTCTGTTTTACCATAGAGTTCACCCATGAATTTCAGAAGCGGCACATTGTCATGGATGCCGTCGTACTGGATAAGGACGTAGGGGATCTGGCTCGATTTCAGAAGAGACTCGAGCTTGCTGTTTTGCGTCTTTTCTCCGATGACGAGGTCTGGCTTCATGCCGACCAGAGATTCCATATTGATATTCTGCACATGCCCAATGGTGGGGAGGGATTTTGCCTCTTCCGGGATCGGGCTCGTAGTCTCCGGGCGCGCGATGGAGGTGCCTCCGACTGCATAGGCCATATTGATGAGTGGCGCAGACAATGTGATAATGCGCGAAGGAGCCGCCTTCATGCTGATGGTCTGGTCTTTATAGGTGTAAGAGAGGGCGGAGGAGGAAGCAGGCTGACCGCTGCCGCCGCAGGCAGAAAGGGAGAGGCAGAGGGCAGCCGCTGCGATAGATGCAAGAATTTTTTTCATAAGAAGACTCCTTGGAGATAATGGGGAATAGCGAAAATATACTAAAACGCTCTTACGCCGAGATGACGTAAGAGCGTTTTTTTAATGAAGAGACATCATCTCTGCATTAGTATAGCACATTTCATTATTTCTGCAGAGCTTCGATTGCTTCGGTTGCACGATCTACATACAGGCCGCGAACGTTTGCGTTTTCGCCAAGGCCATGGATATAGGTGTCAACGGTGAAGCCTTCTGCTTTCAGGATGCTCTTATGGGAGTCCGGTTCATCACCAGCCATATCATTGTTTGCATGATCGCCAGCAACCATCATGATCGGCATCAGGGTGACATGTTTGTAGCCCTGTGCTTTCAGCTTCGGGATGACATCTTCCAGATTCGGACGGCCTTCGACAGAGTAAACGAAGACATTGTTCATGCCGAGTTCATGCAGACGATCCTGGATGACGCTGTAGTAAGCGTTGCCCGGATGTGGAGTGCCGTGAGCCATGATCAGGGTAGCGTCCTGTTTACCCATCTTCGGGAACTGGGAGGACAGAGCTTTCAGGAAATCAACGACCTGATCCGGTTCGCCTTCGGTGCCCTGGAAGTACATCAGTGGGGTAGCGAGGGAGATCTTCTTGAAATGCGGAACCTGCATCTTGGTGACGACGGAGTCATAGGAATATTCCATGCCTGGGATGACGTCGAGGGAAACGACAGCGACACGGGTGTAGCCTTCATCCTGCAGTTTCTTAAAAGCTTCTTCCGGGGTCATTTTCTGGATGCCTTCATTAGCTTTGACACGGTCGATGATGATATGGGAAGTATAAGCTTCGAATACCGGTACATCCGGATGAGCTTTCTGGATGGCTGCTTCTACAGCATCAATGGTTTTTGCTCTGGTATCGGTGAAGGTGGTACCGAAGGTCATGACGAGAACAGCATCTTTGTTTGGTGCATCTTTCATAGCCGGGTTTTCTGCAGTCCATACACCGACGGTGGAAGCTTCGCGGAGAGCCGGGGTTACATCCTTGACTTCCGGATTCAGTTCATATGCATTGGCGGACATGCCGAAACCAAATACACACAGAGCTGCCATAGATGCAGACAGAACAGTTTTCAGACTTTTTTTCATGAAAAATCACTCCTTTAAAAATTCCCGAATGACGGGATTCATACAGCGAAGAGGTGAGTCGAGTATTTCCCATGCACTCGATTTCCTTTCTATCGTCTGTATTTCGCATGACCTTAGTTTAGTACAATGTTAATACAAAGTCAAATGAATTTTACGTTTTCATTGAAAATATTTTCTGAGAATTAGCGTAGAACGCAGAGGATTTTGGAAATTGCGGTTTAGAATTAAGAGGATCATGATGAGATCGCTGTCAGCTCTTTCTTGTTTTCTTATGTCCTCCAACTTGCTTAATCTTGCTTAATGTTGTTATAATAATATAAAGGTGATAGTAGCTGGCCTTGTGCCGGCTGGTTTTATGGGAATGCGGTTTTTTCTGCCAGAGATCGGAACCGTGTTTCCTGACTAAAGAGAGTGAATCCTATGAAAAAAATTGCTTTTTACGGAAAAGGTGGTATCGGAAAGTCCACGACGGCTTCCAATGTGTCAGCGGCGCTCTCCCTCATGGGGAAGAAAATCTGCCAGATCGGGTGCGACCCGAAGAATGACTCGACGCGTCTTCTTTTAGGACATATTTGTAAAGAGACCGTGTTGGATCAGGTGCGGAGAAAGGATCCTGATGAGATCCGCATAGAGGATATCGTACATACCGGATTTCATGGTATCACCTGTGTTGAAGCAGGTGGACCTGAGCCGGGGGTGGGCTGCGCGGGACGCGGCATCATCGTCGCATTGCAGCTTCTGGATAAAATGAAAGCCATCCCTGATATGGATGTGACGCTGTACGATGTCCTCGGGGATGTCGTCTGCGGAGGTTTCTCCATGCCGATCCGTGAAGGATACGCGAAGGAGATCTATATCGTTTCCTCCGGCGAGCTGATGTCTCTCTATGCGGCGAATAACATCGCCAAGGGTATCCGGCGCTTTGCTGCAAGGGGAGAGGTACGTCTCGCAGGTATCATCGGAAACAGCCGCAATGTGCCCGGCGAAAAGGAACTTCTGACTGAATTCTGCAAGAAGCTGAATACCCGCCTTGTCGCTTTCATACCTCGGGACAAGATCGTGAATCTGGCGGAGAATCATAAGCAGACGGTGCTATCATATGCTCCGGAGTCTTCTCAGGCGGATGTATATAGAGATCTTGCGAGGACCATCTGGGAGAATACGGCGCTTTCCATCCCGACTCCGATGACATTTGACGAGCTGGAGAAACTGGCAGGTACATATGGCACTCAAGACTAAATGGCTTTTGTCGAAATCAAAATCGTGCAGCTGCACATTGGTCGGCGTCTATCGTGCGCTTGTCTTTTGCCCCGGCGTGGTTGTCATTTTTCATGGTCCGATCGGCTGTGCGCATGTGGCTTCCACCATGGATCTGGGGGCCAGCTTCCGTGTCATGGCGGATGGGGGAAAGGAAAACCGCGAGACGATCCCGCTCGTGTCTTCTCATTTGCGGGAAAAAGATGGCATTTTCGGTGGGATCGATCGCCTCTCCGATTGTATTTCCTATGTGATGGATACCTATCACCCGAAGTGCGTATGGATCGTTTCCTCCTGCGTTGCAGGGGTCATCGGAGATGATATCGAACAGGAAGCGAAAGCGGCAGAGGCCTCCTATGGGATTCCTGTCATTCCCATGCCGTTTGCAGGATTTTTGGGTGGGGAGTATTCCGATGGCTACTATCAGACCACAGAGATGATGATTCGTCGTTTCTTCCGAAAGCAGAAGCACATAAAAGGGCGCGTGCTGCTTCTTGGAGATCAGATGGGTCCGGAAGGGCAGTATGTACGTGAAGTGAAGCGGCTGCTCTCCCGCTTCGGTCTCACGGTGAAGTGGCAGTTTCCCGGGTATGTGCCTTTCGAGGAGTGGAAGGACATTCCCTCGGCTGACTTTTCCATCCTTTTGGGAACGGTGGGGCAGCCGGGCGGCATGATGAAGATCGCCCAGCTCTTAGAGGATACATATGATGTACCGACACTCGGAGACGTATACCCGGTCGGTTGGGAGCAAACGAAGGACTGGATCCGCGCGCTGGCTGATTTCCTCCATGAAAAGGAACGGGGAGAGGAAATCATCAGAGAAGAAGAGGCACGCATCGAACGTGCAGCTTCGTCTTTCCTTCCTGTCACGGAGGGAAAGACCGCGGTCATTGGTATCGGCCGCGGTCCGCGTTGGTATCATCCGCGGGAGACCCTCGCCCGCATCGCCCGCCTGCACCTTGTCTGCTCGGGGGTCGTCTTCTTCGATAATCTGACGGAGGATGACAAAAAGACCCTGCGGGAGGAAATCGTAGCTGTGGGAGACATCCCGATCTATGACAGCCGCGAGGGACAGGCGGTGATGGATGCCTGTGACATCCTCCTTACAACGAATGAGATCTACAATACGAAAGCGCGGCAGCTCTTTATCCCGATGGTGCCATTGACCGGCACGGAGGGGGAGATCGCAGAGCTTCGCGCGATGTATCGGCTACTTTGCCGCTATGGGAAGAAAGGGGGCGTCGCTTATGTCACGGTCTGAGTGGGAAGCGGCCTGCCACCACGGCAGTACCTGTGCGCTGACGGGATCAGCGGCATTCTTTGACTCTATCCCGGGAAGCTTTACGGTGGTGAATGGCCCGCTCTGGTGCTATTTTTATGCGATGAAATATGTGGATAACGAGAATCCGATGGCGTCCATGCGCTTTTCCTGTACGCAGGTGAGTCCGAATTCTCTTGTCTACGGGACGGAGGATGATCTGCGTAAGGGGCTTTCCAGTATAGAGACCTATGCGAAGCCCGAGCGTGTCTTTGTCGAGAGTAACTGCAGCGTCAGTCTTGTCGGTGACGATGTGCAGGGCATCGCCGACCAGATGGATCTCCCATGGCCGGTCTATGCGATGGACAGCGGCGGCATGAAAGGAAGCTTTGAGGCGGGGTATTCCGCAGCCTCTCTTCGCATCGAAAAAGAAATGAAAACGAAGGAGAAGATCCCTGCCTCCGTCAATGTGCTTGGGCTCTCTACCGTTCATATGAAGGGGCGGGAGGATGCGGAAGAAATCCGGCGGCTGCTCTCTCTCTGCGGCATCCGCGTGATTTCCATGCCGGGCGGCGGAAGCAATTGGGACGACATCATGGCTGCTCCTTCGGCATCTCTCAACATCGTCGTGAGAGATGAACTGGGGCTCTCGCTCGCCAAACAGATGGAGCGGGATTTCGGGACGCCGTATATGTCCAGCGGCCTTCCTTACGGGACGGACGGTACGATGGCCTGGCTCTCGGAAATCACCCCAAAGCTGGGAGCGGGCGAATTGATACGCGCCTCGCATGAGGCGGCGAAGCTGAAAGAATTTTTACTTCGAAAAGGCAATAATCTGGAGTCTCTCTGGGGACCGCTCTGGTTTGATGCCGTCCTCATTTCAGCGCCGCCGTCGGAAGCACTTGGCATCGCTGAAGCGATCCGCAGCGAATGGATTGATACCGCGCATCTTTGCATCCATGCCCAGTGTGAGACAGAGAAATCAACGCCGGCCGCAGATGCGATCCGTGTCGTCATGAAAAATGAAAAGGAGATCGCCAAGGATTACGAAGACTGGCAGGGAGGACTTGTACTCTCATCTTCCCACGAGACGCACCTGCTCCGGCGTATGGGAAGATCATTCACCGGCTTCCATATCGCACTTCCGTCGCATGACGAGGTTCATTTTTCCGATCTTCCGCAGTGTGGCCTTCGCGGGGCAGGGTATCTCTACGAGCAGCTGTGGAATGCGAAGCTGAGAAAGTGATGGGTTCAGGGTTAGCCCGTGGGGCGTGCCGCTTTTTGATTGCAAATGAAAGCTTTGCGCAAATGAGGAATTAGGAATGAGGAATTAGGAATGAAGGTGGCGGCTTCGCCGCGAGTATATATGGGGCGATGCCCGAAGGCAGTATTCAAGTCACAAGTTACAAGAAAAAGCCATGCCATCAAAAAGACGGCATGGCTTTTCGCATGCTATATTTTGTTGATCACCTCTTTTTTCAGCGCAAGTCGCTTGCTGTAGAGATGGCTCGCGAGAGGGAAGGCGAGAAGCCCTACAGCAAGAAGGAGCGCAGAGTTTCTTTCCAGCTGGTAATAGCTGCCATAAATATATAGATTCCTCGCGGCTTCTGCTACATAAGTGTAAGGGGAAAGGTGAGCAAGAAACTGCACCCAGTCTGGCATCGGGGGGAGTGGCCAGGTGAAGCCGGAGAGAATGAAAGCGGGAACGGTATAGCTGACAGAAAGACGAGAGAAGAGCAGCTCGTCTTTTACGACACAGGCAAGGAGTGCGCCCAGCTGTACAAGGCAGAAGATGAAACTGCCTGCCAAAAGCAGGTGCTCTCTCCAAGTGCCATTCACCGGCAGGTAGAAAAAATGTTTCCCTATTTCCAAGAAGAGGATATAGGACATCATGCCAAAGAACCAGTACACGAAGCTTTTTACGAGCCAGCGTTTCCACGGGGAGAGCGCCCACTCTGCCTCTGTCATGTGGTTCTTCGGCCAAAGAATGGAGGCGGATACGGCGAGAAGGATGCCCTGCTGCATCGCGATCAGAGCCAGCCCGAAGACAAAGAATCGCATGTAATCCAGCTCCGGATTTCCAAGGACGCGGTAGGAAAAGCGAACGGGAGAGAGGCGTCTCTCGGCAAGGTATGGCACCTGACTGACATCGCGGGCGATCAGTTTTTCACCGATTTCCTGATTAAAGGCCTGTATGATATCAAAGGCAGCGATATTGGTATTACTGCTGATGATGATATTGCTGCCATCAGCGATCACGAGCACCTGACTTTGACGCTCGTGCTGTATATTCTTCGCAAATCCTTTCGGGATCACGAGGGCAGCGCTGTGCCGTCCTTCTGTCTGGAAGAAATCTTCGACGTCTGTCAGTTCGCTTCCCCAGTACTTGCCATCAAAGGCATCGCTGGTCGCAAATTTTTCGGATAGATTTCTGCTGTAGGAGCTTTGGTCCTGATCAACAATGAGGAGAGGGATATGATTCACGATACCCCAGGTATAGAGCCACGAGAAGAGCAAAAGATAGGCGGAAGCCGCGCAGATGAGAAGAATGCCTCGCCTTATATCTCGAAAGAAGATCAGGTGGATCTCATTCCATAGAATAGACAGGATGCCTTTCATAGCTGCACCTCCTGCCGGGATTTTTTCAAAAGCAGCAAGTAGCTGATGCCGTAGAGGAGAAGGCCGACCGACGCGAAGAGTGCTGCACTATGCATAAGCAATTCGGAGCGGCCGGCGAGGGAGAGATCGCGCATCGGCATGGCCAGGTACGTGATGGGGAATATCATGCGGATAAGGGTGGGGAGCTGATCCAGCCACTCATTCGGCCAGCTGAGGCCGCTGTAAAGCATCCCCGGCATGATGAAAAGAAGCATTTCCTGCAGCGCAAGTACAGGGCTTGGAAATGCAAGAGCCAGCACCATGCCAAGTCCTGTGAAGAAAAAGACAAAGGTCATTTCCAAAAGGAGAAATTCGTACCACGCGCCGCGAAGCGGGACGGCAAAAAGGATGTGGGAGAGCCACAAGCTCACCGTGAAAGCCAAAGGAGACAGGATTTCCATTGCTACCATCTTTCCTGTGATGAGAGCGCTCTTGTACTTCCAGTGACGCTTTCGATCCTTTTCAAAGAAATCCACAGCATAGAGGAAGATGGAAATCTGCACGCCATTGCAGACCAGCCCAAGCAGCATGAAATTGCAGTAGCCGTTGGTGGGGTTATTCAGGATGCGGACGCTCATGGCCGCCGGATAGGCAGTCTTCAGCGCGTGATCCGGATAATAAGTCATCCGTTCCAGAATGCGCTGGCTGCCGGAAACCAGAAGGTTCATATTGATTTCTTCGGATGCGACAAGGGAGGCACTCCCATAGACCATATTGGAGGCATCGATGTAGATGCCGACATCGGCAGGAACGGCGGTTTTGATGTGCCTATCCAGCTGCGGCTCGATCTCAATGCCGACTTTGGCTTCCCCATTTTCTATAGCAGCGAGCATTTCTTCATGGGTGGCAACCTGTTTTGTGACAGTGAATCGGTCAGATGTATGGTAATTCGAAATCAGTAGCCGGGAAATCTTGGTTTGCTGGTGGTCACAGACCACGACCGGGATATGATTCAGCACATTGGCGCTGTAAGCGGCCCCTAGCAGAAGTGTATATATGAGAGGAAGGCAGAGCAAAAGCAGGAAGGCGCTTGTATTCCAACGGCCTTCCCTTCTAAATTCAGAGAGAAAAGCGGCTTTCCATTCTGCATACCAGCTTGTTATCATGGAGTCACTCCTTTTATGTATGCTGACGGAGTCGCTGCTCCGCCTCTTTCGTCATCATAAACATCATCATGTAGGCACCAAATTCGGCCAATTCCTCAGCCAGCTCTCCGCTGAAAAGAAAGAAGGCGGTGCGCTCTCCGACCCAGGAGAACCCGATAAAGAGGAGAAGCAGGATCGAGGAGGTGATGGGGATCTTTGTGATTTTGAGTGCCTGCCACACTTTGGCTCGGTATAAAAGGACAAGAAGCACAGCGAGGAGGATGCCTACCATAGGATGGACCATCTTGCCATAGAGCCCCATTTCGCTATAGGAAATAAAGCCTCCACTCGCGGTGGGGAAGAAGGTGCGGCCCCAGCTGATTTCTCTCATGATGAGAAGGAAGTAGTAAAGAATGCCCGCTTTCCAAAGAGTGTAAGGCCGTCCTCCCCAATCCTGAAAACGATGGTCAAGGGCGGCAGAGCACAGGATGAGCCCGCCAAAGAGCCAAAACATTTGCAGATTCTCGATGATGCCATTCTCGCAGCCGAAAGACTCCGGTAACCTGGAGGCCAATGGAAACATGAGGAAAAAATAAATCCATCCCGGAATAAACAGAGGATCTTTTCTAAACATGCATGCTCCTTTCCTGTGGATGCCTTATTTGGCAGATCAATCGTAATACCATTGACTAGTCGCTATTTCCTTCGACGGAAACCACCTTGAAACGCATGCCGGGGCGAATGCGGGGGTCATTTGTCTGGACTTTAACATTGAATGTGATGATATCATCATCATTTCCTCGCTCGCTGGTGGCGCGATAGGTGGCAAAATTCGGCTTCTTTGAGATGTCTACGATGACGCCATCGATTTTTAGCTGTGGATTGCGTCCCTCCATATGCACACGCGCATGAAGCGGGTACTTGTCCAGTTCGGTTTCCTTGACTTTGAAATCCACCCAGTTGTCCACGGGATCCTGCACTGCGACGATGGGCAGACCACTGGAAATCATGGCACCGATATCGGAGTACTTCGTGGTCACGATCCCGTCGAAGGGAGCCACAAGGGTGGTTTCGCCCTGATTGATGCTTGACTGTTTCCATGCTTCTTCGCTGGCTGCCAGGCTTGCTTTGGATTGTTCATAGACAGCGGACATGACGTCACGTTTGTTGCTGTACGATTCATACACCGCTTTGGATACAGCACCATTCTGGTAGAGCATTTCATAGCGCTGGATGTCACGGAGAGCTTGGTCGTAATTGGCCTCGGCCTGCAGGCAGGCTGCTTTAGCGGCTTCCACTTTCGCCTGGGCGGCGGACTCCAGCGCGTTTTGTTCACGCTGGTCGATTTCCGCCAGCTTTTCACCCTTTTTCACTTCACTGCCTTCCTTGACGTACAGCTTGATAAGACGTCCGGGTACCTTGGTATTGATGTCCACTTCTGTCGCGTCGGACTGTCCCCAGAGAGCGTTGCTGTCCCGGAGCTCACTCTGACCGCAGCCTGCTGTGACCATGAAAGAAAGTGCAATCGCACTGCTTAGAAAAAAACGCTTCCAATGCTTCATAAAAGGCCTCCTTGAAACCTTTGGTACTGCATAATTATTTTAAGTACCGTTAAGGAAAAATAAAAATGCAACAGTCTGCTGCATTTTTACTATATGTATGGCGTCACTTCGAAGAAACCGCTGCTTTACCCATTGAATCAGCGTTTCCTTAACATACCTTTGAACAGGATATCCAGCAAATTATGCATGGCTTTTTCGTAGGTCAAGCCATTTCCTGCCAGAAAACTATAGGAGGTAAAGCTCTCAAAGGCATCTTTCAAAATATGCCCGATCAGACTGACCTGAAAAGGACGAAGCGTACCTTCTTCGATGCCTTGCGTGAGAAGGACTTCCACATGTCGCTGCCGTTCCAGCCGTGAGTTTTCGATTTTCTGCCATTGCTGGGGATACATGCGTTTCAAGTCTTCATAGACATTCGTATTGAACATTTCCGCATCGTAGGGGTGGATGGTCAAGAGGGCCTCTACTTTCTCCGGGATGGGGATATCCCTGGCAAAGATGGCATGCTCTTCCTCTGTCATATCCGATAAAATGATATCGACCATTTCATCGATCAGGTTTTCTTTGGAAGAAAAATTTTCGTAAAGCGAGCGTTTGCTCACTTTCAGCCTGGTCGCGAGATCCTGCATCGTGAAGCGCAGGCCGCGCATTCTGATTTCTTCCATGGCTGCATGGATGATGATGTCTTTCATGATACGTTTGGTACTCCTATATTTTCTCTAGTACCATCATTATAGCATGAGGAACCCGATTGTCAATGGGAAGCAGCGATGAAAATGTTACCTTAAGATTTTTCTGGAAACACTGATTCAATCGATGTCAGATTTTACTCTTGAATTTGACTCTGCGATTTAATCAGAGTTTCCTTCTATACGAAGATGTCCAACCATGCTATAATGGGATGGAATTTTATTGCATTTTGCATGGTAAAGGAGCATTTCAATCATGAGCAAAGTTTACGTCATCGGACATAAATCCCCAGATACCGACAGCATCGCGGCTGCGATTTCTTATTCCTACCTGAAGCAGCAGCAGGGCGTGGAAGCCGTCGCTGCCAGAGCGGGCGAACCGAATAAGGAAACCTGCTACGCACTGGACTATTTCAAGGTAGAAGCACCGGAATACCTCGAAAAAGTCGAAGCCGGCACGAAGCTCATTCTTGTCGATCACAATGAATCCAAGCAGTGCGTCGATGGGGCGAAAGATGCCGATGTACTGGAACTCATCGATCATCACCGCATCGGTGACTTCGAAACGACAAATCCGATCTTCATCCTCGTCCGTCCGGTAGGCTGCGTGAATACCGTCATCTGGGGACTCTACAAGGCCGCTGACGTAAAACCTTCTCAGGCTGTCGCCGGCATGATGCTTTCTGCGATCATCTCCGATACCGTTCTCTTCCGTTCCCCGACCACGACCGAAGAAGATAAGGCCGCAGTTAGAGAACTTGCAGAAATCGCCGGTGTCGACTATGAAAAGTACGGCATGGATATGCTGAAAGCAGGCGCAGACATTTCTGACTACTCGGCGGAAAAACTCGCCGGCAACGATACCAAGGAATTCGAATCCGCTGGAAAGACCTTCAGCTGCGGACAGATCTCCGTCATGGATCTCGCTCCGATCAACGCGAAGAAGGCGGACATCATGGCCGCTCTGGAAGCCACCAAGGCTGCCAAAGGCTATGCTGCTTCCTACCTCATGGTGACGGATATCCTCGCAGAAGATACCTATCTGTGGTTCACCTCCGGTGCAGAAGAGGCCGCAGAAAAGGCATTCGGCAAAAAAGCAGAAGACGGCGCTGTATATCTGCCGAAGGTCATGTCCCGTAAGAAACAGGTCGCTCCGTTCCTTCTGAAGGCTTACGCTGAATAAGGAGATCGAGTGCATAAAAGCCCATACGACGGAAGTCATATGGGCTTTTCTTAATGAGGGATGAAGGTGTGGTTCTCCCTCCTTTCTTTGGAAGGAGGCTGGTTTGCGCTTTCCGACAGACAAACATATCCTGCTCAAAATCGCAGAACCTATAGAACTCGCTGAACCTTATTCCCAAATCCCTGGCTACTATGAAAAGGACGACTCATGAACAACTATTTAAATACATTAAATCCCCGGCAGCGGGAGGCGGTCGAGACGGTGAAAGGGCCTGTGCTTATCATGGCGGGCGCCGGATCCGGCAAGACGAAAGCCCTGACCTGCCGCATCGCATACATGCTTGAGCAGGGGATCTATCCGAATGAAATCCTCGCGATCACCTTCACGAACAAGGCGGCGCAGGAAATGAGAGAACGTGTACACAATCTGGTGGGACCTGCTGCGGACCGCATCTGGATGTATACCTTTCACTCCTTTGGCGCGCGCTTCCTTCGCCGTGAGATCGCTTCCTATCCGCCCTATACGGACAGGTTCACCATTTATGACTCGGATGACTCGAAGACGCTGGTGAAAAACTGCCTAAAGGAGCTGAATCTGGATGATAAGCAGTATCAGCCGAATGCGATGCAGAACCGGATCTCCTCTGCGAAGAACCAGCTGATCGATCCGAAGAAGTACAGAGAGCTGGCAGGAAGCAATTTCTTCAACCAGAAAGCGGCGGATGTGTATGAGCTCTATGACAAGCACATGAAGGAGAACAATGCGCTCGACTTCGATGATCTCTTATATATCACGACGAAGCTGCTCTCCATCGAGACCATCCGCAAGCGCTGGCAGGACAGATTCCACTATATTCTGATCGACGAATATCAGGATACGAACCATGCACAGTACCTGATGGCGAAGTACATCGCAGGGGATACGCAGAATATCTGTGCGGTCGGTGATGCGGACCAGAGCATTTATTCCTGGCGCGGCGCGGACCTACGGAATATCATGGATTTCCAGAAGGACTATCCGAAGGCGAAGCTCATCAAGCTCGAGCAGAACTACCGCTCGACGCAGACGATCCTGAACGCAGCAAATGCGGTGATACAGAACAATCCGGATCGCCCATCGAAGCGTCTGTGGACAGAGAATAATGCCGGTACGCATCTCAAGCATTACACCGCGATCGATGAACATGCGGAAGCAAGTTTCATCATCGAAACAATGCAGAAAGAGCATATGGAAAAGCATCGCCCCTATGGCGATATGGCAGTCCTCTACCGCATGAATGCACAGTCGCGTGTTATCGAAGAAGCGCTCGTCAGACGCGGCATCGGCTATACGATGGTCGGCGGGACACGCTTCTATGATCGCGCGGAAATCCGCGACATGCTGGCTTATCTGAAGGTCATCAATAATTTCAAGGATAATATCAGCTTGGCTCGCATCATCAATACACCAAAGCGCGGCATCGGAGGGACGACGGTCGAGAAGCTCTTGGACTATGCGAATGCCGGCGGCATGTCAATGTTCGAGGGCATCATGGGCATCGAGGGCAGTGGGCTTTCTTCTGCTACGCAGCGCAAGCTTACGAATTTCTCTGCGATGATTTTTGATTTTCTGAATGCGTCCACGGAAATGAATGTTTTCGAGCTTATTCAGAAGGTCATGACAGATACGAAGTATCTCGCGCAGCTGCAGGAGAGCAAGGATCCGCAGGCGCAAAGCCGTGAGGAAAATCTGGGCGAGCTGCTTTCTGTCGCGAAAGACTTCATCACCGAGCAGCCGGAAGGCGGACTTGCAGAATTCCTTGAAAAAGTCGCTCTCGTAAACGATGTCGACTCCTACGAAGGGGAAGACGACCGCGTCACCCTGATGACCATCCATAGTGCGAAGGGACTGGAATTCCCGCTCGTCTTCCTGCCGGGCATGGATGAAGGCATTTTCCCGGGTGTCCGTTCCTTCATGGAGCCTGCGGCTCTTGAAGAAGAGCGCCGCCTCTGCTACGTGGCGATCACGCGCGCGAAGGAAGAGCTCTATATGTCCAATGCACACATGCGTACCATGTACGGCAAGATCAATTCGTACATGCCGAGCCGCTTCATCGAGGAAATCCCGCCGGATCTCGTGGATCAGGTCATCACGGAGGAAGAACGTGAGCGAGTGCATTTCCAGGAAAGAAGCCGCAATGAAAGAGCGAGCCGCTTCGCTCTCTCGGAAGCCGCCTCTCCCGTGAAGAAGCCGAAGGCGGTGAGCGCGCGCTATGACTGGCAGGTCGGCGATACCGCTGTCCATACCATGTGGGGCAAGGGCAAGGTCGTCTCTGTCACGGGCAGCGGGAAAAACATGATCCTGAAGATCGAATTCCCGGGGAATAAGATGAGAAGCCTCATGGTCGCATTTGCACCGATCACGAAGGGAAATGAGTGACTAGTTGCTAGTAAGCTAGGGATTAGGAACCTTGAGTGACTAGTGACTTGAATTTCACTTTCGGGCATCGCCCCATATATACTTGCGGCGAAGCCGCCACATCACCCGTTGAACCCATTGAACCTGCTGAACCTCTTTCGGGCGCAATCAAATGGCGATACGCCCCGAAGGTTAAACCTGCCCCCGACAACTTTTGTGCTGTATTTGTATACGAGGAAATATCTATGGTACCGGAAGACATCAAAGAACAAGCAGAGAAACTAAAAAAGGAGCTCCGCCATCACAGCTACCTGTACTATGTGCTGGACCAGCCGGAGATCTCGGATTTTGAATTCGACCATATGTACCGGAAGCTGGTGGATCTGGAAAAAGCATATCCTGAGCTGGTGACGCCGGACTCCCCGACGCAGCGTGTCGGCGGGAAGGCGTCCGATGATTTCCGGAAGGTGCGCTTCAGAAAGCCCATGCTTTCGCTGGCGAATGCATTCAATGCGGACGAGCTTCGGGACTTTGACCGCCGCGTGAAGGCAGGGCTTGGCGCAGACCATGTGGAGTACATCACGGAGCTGAAGATCGACGGACTTTCCATGAATCTCATCTATGAGAACGGCAGTCTCATCCAGGGTCTGACACGAGGGGATGGCCGCGTGGGGGAAGATGTGACGGCGAATGTAAAGACCATTCACACCATTCCTCTCTATATCGAAAATGCGCCGCCCTATCTGGAGGTGCGCGGCGAGGTGTACATGCCGCGGAGATCCTTCATCGCACTGAATGAAGCGCGCGATGAGGCTGGCATCATGCCCTTTGCGAATTGTCGCAATGCGGCGGCAGGCTCTTTGCGTCAGCTCGATCCCCATGTGACGGCGTCAAGGAATCTGGCCTTTTTTGCCTATGCGCTCGGGGACATCGAAGGCATGGAGATCAAAAGCCAGGAGGAACTGCTGAAGAAGCTTTCCGATTTCCACTTTCAGGTGAATCCGAACTATCGGAAATGGAGCTCCATCGAAGGAGTCATCGAAGGGGTGAATGAGTGGGAAGTAAAGCGACATGACCTGGGCTATGATACCGACGGCATGGTCATCAAGGTGAATGATTTCAGTGAGCAGCGTGCGCTGGGAGCGACCGTCAAAGATCCGAAGTGGGCGATGGCTTACAAATATCCGCCGGAAGAAGCCGAGACGCGCATAGAGAAGATCGTCGTCACGATGGGGCGGACAGGCGTGCTGACACCATCGGCTGACCTTACGCCGGTGCATCTTGCGGGGACGACTGTAAAGCGTGCGACGCTGCACAATCTGGACTTCATCCGGGAGAAAGACATCCGTGAGGGAGACTATGTCCTCATCTACAAGGCCGGAGAAATCATTCCGGAAATTGCCAAGGTCTTGAAGGAGAAGCGAAACGGCACGGAGGTGCCCTTCGAAATGCCTGCGGCATGTCCTGTCTGCGGCGGCCCGGTCAGCCGCGTCGAGGGCGAAGCGGCTTTCCGCTGCACGAATCCCGAATGCGGCGGTGTCGTCCGTGAGAAGCTCATTCACTTTGCTTCGCGTGATGCGATGAATATCGACGGCATGGGACCATCCGTTGTGGACAGCCTGATCGCCTACCATCTCGTGAATGATCCCTCTGATTTCTATACCCTGAAGCAGGAAGATATCGAACAGATCGAGCGTATGGGGGAAAAGAGCGCACAGAATCTCATCGCTGCCATCGCAGACAGCAAGGGGCGTGGCCTTGCAAAGCTCCTCTTCGGACTGGGTGTCCGTTTCCTCGGTGAAAAGGGGGCCGAGCTCATCGCGAAGCGTTACCATACCATGAGCGCGCTCATGGAAGCCGATGCGAGCGATATACAGGAGACGGAAGGCATCGGCAAAGTCATCGCAGGCAGCCTCTTCGACTATCTGCATGACATGAAGCATCTCATGATCATCGACAAGCTTCGCAATGCCGGCGTCTCGATGGAGGAAATCAAAGAAGAACATGCGGGCGGCGCTTTCGAGGGCGAGATGGTCGTACTGACCGGCAAACTTACCCGCATGGGCCGCCGTGAAGCTTCGGATCTCATCAAGCAGCAAGGCGGTGATACCCAGAGCTCTGTCACGAATAAGACCACGCTTGTCGTTGCCGGAGAGGATGCCGGCAGTAAGCTGGAAAAAGCCAGAGCCAAAGGCATCCCTGTCATCGATGAAGACGAATTTCTAAAACGAGCCGGACGGTAAAATAAGAAATGAGACAGCACCCTTCCGCGCCCCTCCTGTGGAGGCGGCAGGGAATAAACGCTGCGCCGTTCTTCTATCATGTCTTTATATGTATTTATCTATAAAAAGGAGAATCATCATGAGCAACACGAACAAAAAAGTCAAAGTCCACTACGAAGGTACCTTTAACGACGGCACCAAGTTTGATTCCTCGTATGACAGAGGAGATCCGATCGAATTCCTCTGCGGCGCTGGTCAGATGATCAAAGGCTTCGACGAAGCAGTCAAGGATATGGCAGTCGGAGAGATCAAGAATATCCACCTGATGCCGGAGGAAGCCTACGGCATGCCGGATCCGGACAACATCCTGACCATCGAGCAGAAGCAGATGCCGGGATCCGAAGAGCTGGAAGTCGGAGAAAAAGTGTACCTTTCCGGCCCGCTGGGACAGCGTTTCCCTGTCAAAGTCACTGCCAAGACCGATACGACCATCACTTTTGATGCGAATCATGAAATGGCAGGCAAGGAGCTGAATTTCAAGATCGAGCTCGTTTCTGTCGGTTGATTTTTCTGCACCGCGCAAAAAGCCAGTGGGTGTGAATACTTTTTCACACCCACTGGCTTTTTGATTGTCTTCGATTGAATCAGCGTTTCCCTAGATCTTGACCGCTTTTCTGGCGGATCACTCTTTGACGGCAGGGAGCTTCAGCTTGCTTCCCGGCGTCAGTATGCATGCATCGCCCAGATGATTCAGCTGCTGCACCTCGTAGATGTATTTTCGTACATCCATCCGATCATCGACTTTCTTTGTTGCTATATCCCAGAGTGTATCATTGTCTTGTACAGTCACGATCTCATACGTCTCTTCGCCGGCCATGCTGTCTGCATTGACATTCCAGCCACATAAAAGAATGGCTGCGATCAGAATCATTACGGCTTTTCTCATGGACATCAATCCTCCATTCCATCGGTCTTTTCGTCGCTCTCATCTCTGAAATTATATTACTTCACGGAAAAGGGGCGAACAAGAGAACACCAGATTAGAAATTCGGGGAGCATATATTTGGGGATTCCTGCCGAGCTTTCAGAGGCAGCAAAGAGGCATCGGGAGATGATACCGCTTCCGTGCTTCGCTTCATTCCCACTTGGCGCGGTATACCCGATGAAAATTCCCACTGGTGGGCGGCCTTCGCGGGAAAGCAGCCATGATTTTCCCACTTGGTCATCAATCCAAATTGACTATGTTCCTGCAAAATGCTAGTATTAGTACAAATCTTATTTCACTCTCTTTGTTGCGTCTTTGGAAGCAGTAAAGAGGATTTCAAGGAAGACACAGGGATGGAGCTCTTCATCACACTGTGCCTTCCAAGGGAAATACGGATCGGATCGATGCCCGATCGAAGTCTGTATTTCCCTGGATAAGACAGGCAGGGTATGATACTTACTTACGGGGAATCAAAAGTCGGTCTGGTGCGGAAGGTCAATGAGGATGCGATCTCGCTCTCTGTACCAGATGTATATCTTCTGGCCGATGGCATGGGCGGTTATGATGGCGGACAGCTTGCCAGCCGTCTTGCCGTCTCTGCCGCAGAGGATTTTTTTCGGAGAAAATGCGAAGAGCCGGTATCGGAAGCGCTCATGAAGGAAGCCGTACTGGCGGCGAATGAGGCGATCCTCTCCGAAAAGACGAAGACGCCAGCCCTCTCTTCGATGGGGACGACGATGGTCGTGTGCGCCTTTTCGGAGGGACAGGTCTTCTGGGCGCATGTGGGAGACAGCCGCCTTTATGTCTGGCAGGATGGAAGCCTCTCCCAGGTGACGGTGGATCACTCCTTCGTGATGCAGCTGGTAGCAGAAGGTAAGATCTCTAAAGAGGAAATGCGTCTGCATCCAAGAAAGAATGAGATCACGCGTGCGGTCGGTATCGAGCGGCCGCTTTCCGTGGATACGGGATGCTTTCCGGTGAGTAAGGGGACGCTGATTCTCCTCTGCAGCGACGGTCTTTCCGGCATGGTCGAGGATGATACCCTCTCTCGTGTGATCAGAGAGAGCCCCCGTAAAGAACAGACGGACATAGACGCGCTGGGCCATAGGTTGATGGAGCTTGTCTATGCCGCCGGTGCAAGGGATAATGTGTCGGTCATTCTGGCACTTTTTGAATGAGAACTGAGGAACGGATGCAAAGCGGCCATGTTTTTTCTGGGCTGCTCCCTTCAGGGAAATACTGATCCCACAATGGAATCGGCGATTTCTCAGATTTCCGTGACCAATAACAATAAGCAAGAGACGGAGCAAACAATGATAGGAAAGATTCTTGACGAACGATATGAGCTGATCAAAAAGATCGGCTCCGGCGGTATGGCTGATGTCTATATGGCCAAGGACATCCTTTTGGATCGTGTCGTAGCGGTGAAGATCCTGCACGGCAATTTTGCAGAAGACGAAGACTTCGTCCTGCGTTTCCGCCATGAAGCACAGTCCGCAGGCAAGCTCACGCATCCGAATATCGTCGGCATTTATGATGTCGGCTGTGATGGCGATATCCACTATATCGTCATGGAGTACGTGGAAGGGCAGACCCTGAAGCAGTACATCCAGTCACATCCGAGCATTCCGATCGATACGGCAGTCCGTATCGCGATCGACATCGGAAATGCGCTCGAAGAAGCGCATGATAATGGCATCATCCACTGTGATATCAAGCCGCACAATATCCTTCTCACGGGAGATGGCAAGGTGAAGGTCACTGACTTCGGCATCGCACGCGCCATCAATTCTTCGACCGTCATCGACAAGCAGTCCATCTTAGGCTCGGTACACTACCTCTCTCCGGAGCAGGCGGCCGGAGATAAGATCACGGAAAAGACGGATATTTACTCTCTTGGTATCGTACTCTATGAAATGCTGACACATCATCTGCCCTTCGAAGGAGAAACCGCTGTCTCCATCGCGCTTAAGCATATGCAGGGGGATGTGCCGCGTCCGACGAAGTACAATCCGGCGATCTCTCCCATGCTCGAAGAGTGCCTTCTGACGGCGCTGCAGAAAGACCCGAACAAACGCTATGATACGGTGGGGGATTTTATTTCCGAGCTGAAAATCGCGCAGGGCTTCACCACGACCATCTACAAGCCGGCTTCGCATGACTTTACAGCGATGACGCGCCCGATCCACAAGGTGGAACGGAAGCCGAAAAAAATATCCAAAGAAAGCAAGATCCTGAACTACATCGGCAACATGCCGCAGAAATACATCTGGATCAGCATGGCGCTCCTTTTCGTCTGCTGTTTTGCATGGGCCTTCTTCTCCTTCGGCAGCTTCTGGAGCAGTCAGAATGTCACCGTGCCCAATGTCGTAGGCAAGCCGGTCGAGGTCGCACAGACGACGCTCAAGAAGCTCGATCTCAAGGTATCTGTCGATGAGATCGCCAGTGATGACGTCCCTGCGGGGGAGGTCATTTCCCAGACGCCGATTGCAGGGACAAATGTCAAGGCAAAGCGCATCATCCACCTTACGGTCAGCAAGGGCGGTTCTACGATGCTGATCCCTGACCTCAAGGGACTCACCCTTTCTCAGGCAAAGGAGCGTCTCGATAAGCTCGGACTCACGATCGGGGCTGTCGAAAATGGCAATGATCCTGATAAGCCGTCGGAGATCATCATTTCCCAGAGTCCGGAGCCGGGCAGTAAGACGACGAAGGGGACACGTGTCAATATCGTCATCAATATGAAGCAGAAGGTCAGCATTCCAAGTGTCGTCGGCATGACGCTTTCAGATGCTAAGAATACACTTTCTTCTCTGAAACTGGCTGTCGGCACCATCACGTCGAGTGATGGTGGCTCGATCGATGATGCGAATGCGGTGGTCGTCTCGCAGGACCCGGCAGCCGGTGAGACAAAGTCTGATACGGTCGTGAACCTTACTGTCGCTGCCAAGCAGAAGGCGAAGAAGAACGGGACTGTGAATATTTCCATCCCGAAAGGCGGAAATCCGCGGCAGGTCGACATCCTTGTGACCGATGACAATGGCCGCCATACGGTATACAGCGCCAAGGCAAATCCGGGGAGCACCGTCACCAAGGACGTCTCCGGCAGCGGCAGTGTGCGTGTACAGGTCATCATCGACGGCTCCGTCGTACAGGACAGGGAGCTCTGATGAAAGGAATCATTCTTAAGAACCAAAACGGCTATTTCTCGATCGCGGGAGAGGGGGAGCAGCTTACCCTTTGCCGTTCGCGGGGAAGGCTGAAACGGAAAACCGATATCCTCGTAGGGGACGCTGTCGAATATGAGACAGGGCTAGGCAGCGAAGGTGTCATCACGAAGGTGTATCCCCGAAAAAATGCCCTGCATCGTCCGCCCGTCGCCAACGTCGATCAGCTCGTCTTGGTGAGTGCCATTCGCACGCCGGATCTCTCGCTTGGCATCCTCGACAAAATGATTCTCATGGCAGAAAATGAGGACATCGAGCCGTTGCTCGTGATCAATAAATACGATCTGGCCAGGGACGCCGCCAAAGAGGTGCAGGCTCTTTATGAAAAAGCGGGCTATTCCTGCATCCTGACATCGCTGGTGACCGGTGAGGGACTGGAGACGCTCAAGGCTGCCTTTCAGGGACCCATCATTGCCTTCTCAGGGCCTTCGGGCGTCGGGAAATCCAGTCTGCTGAATCACTTTCTGGATTGTACCCATTTCGAGGCAGGTGCTGTCAGCCGGCACACCGGCCGCGGCCGCACTACGACCCGTCACGCCGAGCTTGTACGGACTGAGAATGGACATTTCCTGATGGATACCCCGGGCTATACGCTTCTGGATGTGCTTCATGTCAAAGCGGACGATCTTGCTTATCTCTACCGCGAATTTTGTCCTTTTCTCGGGAAATGCCGTTTCCGCGATTGTATGCATGCGAAGGAGCCGGACTGTGCTGTCCGGGATGCCGTCACGCGCGGCGATATACAGGAAAAACGATATCTGTCTTATCTCCATCTGTTAGAAGAAATCAAAGAATCTGAAGCGAGGAGGTTTTTATGAAAATCGCACCATCTCTTTTATCCGCTGATTTTGCCAATCTTGCGTCCGAATTGAAGGATATCGAAAAGGCCGGCGCGGATCTTGTCCATCTGGACGTCATGGACGGTCATTTCGTGCCGAATCTGACTTTCGGATGCCCCATCATCAAAGCGCTCCGAAAGCATACGACACTTCCCTTCGATGTGCATCTCATGACCGAGCATCCGGAAGTCTACTTTGATGATCTTGCCAAGGCGGGTGCAGCGATGGTCTCCTTCCATGCGGAAGCGGCCGTCCATCATGACCGCCTCGTCCATGCCATTCAGGAAAAGGGGATGAAGGCCGGCATTGCACTGAATCCCGGGACGCCGCTCTCTATGATCGAAGAACTGCTGCCTATCCTGGACTTCGTTCTCATCATGTCTGTCAATCCCGGCTTTGGCGGACAGAAATTCATTTCCTACTCACTTGATAAGATCCGCAGATTGAAGGACATGGCGAAGGCCATGCATCGGGATGAGCTCGATATCGAAGTCGATGGCGGTGTTACACCGGATAATATCCTCGCACTCGGAGAAGCCGGTGTCACCATTTCTGTCGCGGGCTCATCCGTCTTCGGAAAGCCGGATCGCAAAGCAGCGATCGAGGCTTTAAAGAAACGCTGATCGGGGATCTCTCTTCCGAGAGACCGTATAAGGAGGAAGTCGCAGAAAGGGCTTCCTCCGTTTTTTCAGGGAGGTGATGGTATGTCTTTCGAGCCTTTCCATCTTATTTTTTTCCTGATCTGGGGGTTCTTCCTCTACAAGGCACTCTTTAGAAGGCGAAAGAGGCCGCCGGATATCCCGCATGAGGGAAAAAGCGTGCCGCCTTCTGCTGCTGATACGGATGGCGAGTATGACTACCAAGCGCTTCGCAAGAAGATCCTCACCACCTGGGGCAAGCAGAAAGAGGGAAAAAAGCTGGATCTGCCGGACGAAATGGAAAAGCCGGTCTATCATGAAAAACCTTTACCAAAGCCCCCTCTTTCTGCTACAATAAAGAAGAAAGTGACGGAAGCGCAGGATCTCTCGATGCAGGAAAGAGCACGCCTGGAACAAATGCAGGCCTATGTCAGAGAGAAGCCGGTGCCGGTGAAAGAGAAGTGTGAACATCGAGAAGGGACGCTTCCGGCGGAAGAAAAGTCCGTGCCTTCTGTGAGAGAATGGACGGAAAAGGATGCCAGAGAATGGGTGCGCTATGATGCGATCTTCGGATCTCCTCGATCGAGGTCGCCATGGCAGCCGATCGGAAGGCGATGAGTTTGCATTTTGTCCTTTGTTTCGGTACAATTAGGCATATTCCGTGGTGATAAAAGAATAGGTTTTAGAAGGAAGGTGAGACGATGGATAGGTTTAATGAAGAGATTTACGGGAAAGTACTGTGGGAATGTTATCGATCGAAAGTTTACATCGTCACGCTTTCACTGATGTATGTGTTGCTCGGAGCCGCTGCAGTGATCTGGGCGATGGATAAGGATCAATTCCTTTTCTACGTTCTGGCGGTGGCCGTGATCTTCTTCTGTCTGTGGCGGATCAACCGCGTGCATCACCCGGTCGCGCTCATTTGCGAAAGGAAGCTGCTCGTGGCAGTCCCTTGGTCCTTTTTCACGTTTGACTACTACATCACGTTTCGTGCGCTTTATATGCCGGTGGCGTACAAGGATGTGGCAGGCGTCTCAAGCCGGTGGAATCATTTGTATATCGGCGGCAGAGAAGAGGGCGGACTTGTCTCTCTTCCTGTACAGCTCGCCTATGTTTCCAGAGATGGCAAGTATGATTTCCAGAGCTGGGTCGAAAGCAAACAGTGTGAATAAGAAAAAGAGCCGGCCCTCCGGCTCTTTTTTGTTGATTTTTTTGACATTAGATACCGATGCAAAGAACATTTTTCTCACCGTCTTTCTCATCCTCTGTGTTTCCCCTTGCAACGCTCGTCTCATTATGTTACCATAGCGCTAGTGTGGAAGGATAACTTCCTTGATCATGATTGATGAGGTGAAAAAATGGCTGCAAAGATTACGTATACGATTCAGGAAGAGCTCGGGGATCTCTCCACGGCTTCCAATGGATGGAAAAAACAGCTGACCTATACCAGCTGGAATAATAGAGGCGAAAAGTTCGATCTGCGTTCTTGGAATGAAGAACACACCGCAATGACCAAAGGTCTGACGCTGACAAAGGATGAACTGATGAAGCTTCGCGACATCCTGAATGACATTGACTTCGACAAATATAACTCATGAGGATCCGTCCTCCCGCTTTTCCAGAATGGAAAAAGGCTCTCCCTATGGAGAGCCTTTTGGCGTATATGGGGAATTTTTAGGCAGTCCGTCGAATAGGGGGTAGGACTACATGCATCGGCATATATGAGGGGGCTTTTCATTTATATTAGAATCGGACATGAAAAATGCACGAGTGAAAGCACCTAGCGACTCAGCGAGAATGTCGCTTTCCCCGCTTCTGTCATTTCAAGCGAAAGCGAGGGATGCCGATATCCTCGTAGGCATTACGCGATCCATTCCTATTGTTTTTGCTGACTTCACAGCATGGTATGTCACATTTTTTTTACAGGAGATTACGATCTATGCAAATTCTTTCTACTGATGGCAAGGCATCGCGTACACAGCAGGCGATCCTTGTCGGGCTGGTCGGTCTGGCCGTGAACTTTGTCCTTGGCGGTGTGAAGGTATTCATCGGCTGGCAGAGCGGTTTCCTCTCTGTCATGGGGGATGGCTTCAATAACATCACTGATATGGGCTCGGTGCTCCTGCTCATGATGACCTTCTATTATGCCGCGAAACCATCTGACACAGAGCATCCTTTCGGACACGGGCGTCTGGAGTATATCAATTCGACCGTGATGGCAGCGGTCATCCTCTATGTGGGGATCACACTCGGAAGGGAATCCATCGAGAAGATCCTGCATCCGGAAGATACCCACTTTACGCCGCTTGTCGCCGGCATTCTGGTCTTCGGCCTCATTGGGAAGCTCTTCCTGGCATGGTGGTATAAAAGAGCCAGCCAAAGGCTTTCCTCGGATTCGTTTCTGGCCTACAGCGCTGACTCCCTCTCGGATATGCTTTCTACGGCAGGTGTCCTTGTCGCGACGCTCGTAGAATATTTCTTCGGCTGGCACATCGATGGTGTGATGGGCGTCATCATGTCCCTCTTCATCCTTTGGACCGGCTATGGCATCATGAAGCAGGCGGTGAATGATATCTTAGGATCGACACCGGATGCAGAGCTGTACAAGGAGATCAAGGATACGATCCTTCAGTGTCCGGGCGTTTATGGTGTTCATGACCTCATTGTCCATGACTATGGGCCGGAGAACCATTTTGCCACGGCCCATGTCGAGCTCGACAGCGATCTGAGTCTCGTCGAGAGCCATGAGCTGGCTGAAAATGTCATGACCACCCTTCGCGAGAAGCTCAAGGTGCAGGCGACCATCCATGCGGACCCGAAAGCCGTATCGAACCCGAAGGAAGCCGTGTACCAGCGTGATCTCGAAGCAGCCATTTATCGCTCCGGCCTGCCGCTGTCCTACCATGATTTCTTCGCTGAAGAGCAGGGGGATACCATCCATATTTCCTTCGAAGTCCAGCTGAAGGGCGCGTGCCGGAAGACCGATCAGGAAATCTATCAGGCACTGCAGAAGGAGCTCCTTTCGATCAATCCGCAGTATCACATCGAGATGATGGTCGATCGGAACTTCATCAGCGGGAAAGTGTACGGAGAAAGCCGCGATGATCTTTTCGGGAATGAAGAGGGGAAAAGTGACTATGTGACTAGTGACTCATATAGGGCACACCCGCGGGCGGGTGTGCCCACTGATCCCTTTTGAAAACTTCGCTTGAATGAGAAATTAGAAATGAGAAATGTGAAATGGTGGTGCGGCGCAAAAAAATAATGAAGCGCCGCAGAGTTTTGATAGCGCTTCGCGCCGTTGTCATCTCGAGCGTAGCCGAGAGATATCTCTTGCAGAACGGTCAGCTCACGATTTGCGCTATTTCGATCACCGCTTGCTTCTAATCCCTAATCCCTAGCCACTCATCCCTGCTTTTAAACTTAGGCTTGCACAGCGTTTCTTTTGGAAAATCGGGAGCCGCCTTTTTCCCCTTTGCGATTCCTTACAATTATGTTACAATAGAAAGGAAATTGAGACTGACAATCGAATAGACGGATAACGATAGAAGAAAATAGGATGAAGGAAGTGCAGCGTATGAAGAAAAAGTGCAGCGCACTGCTCCTGGCAGGATTTCTTGCTTTCGGGGCGGGGCAGATTTCGATGGCAGACTACATGGTGGGTTCCAGAGGACCGGAAGTGCAGAACATTCAGCGTCGTCTGATTTCCAATGGCTACCGCCTGAAAGCGGACGGCAACTATACCAGCCAGACCTCGGCTGCGGTCAAGAAATTCCAATTCAAAAAGCATCTCGATGTCGATGGGATCGTGGGGCCGGTGACTTACAAAGTCCTGATGGGGAAGGCAATGAGCTGGGTGCCGGAGAAATCGACCCGCCAGGCAGGGCATGAAGCGAATCACAAGGCCTTTATGGGCATCGATGACGCGACTGTCCAGTGGCATCATGAAAATGCGATGTCTTCGACCGTGAAAGCCATCATGGACGAGGCGAAGAAATATGTCGGTGTGCCATACCAGTTTGGCGGCACGACGCCCAGAGGCTTCGACTGCTCCGGATTTATCCAGTATGTATTCAACAGGAAGGGCATCGTCCTTCCCCGCGGAGCGGATGAACAGTACAGTGCAGGCCGCAAGGTATCTGTGAATGCATTGAAGCCCGGGGATCTCGTCTATTTCCAGACCTATGCCGAAGGCATCTCTCATTCCGGACTCTACCTCGGTGACGGTTACTTCATCAGTGCCACGAGCAGCCAGGGCGTCGCGGTCGCGACCATGAAGAGCGGTTACTGGCATGATCGGTATATGGGTGCGAATCGCGTGCTGTGATGGAAGGATGTTTCCTTATGCATTGACTCAGGAAAGGCTGTGAAGAATGACTTCACAGTCTTTTTTATACGGTTGGTTTTTGCTGTTTTGCTCTGTACTTTTGTTTTTTTCAAGGAGTATTCCATGCGTATCGCAATGATCCAGATGGCGTCCGCTTCCGGTGACGTGGATAGAAATATCAGCCGCGCTTTTTCCATGATGGAAGAAGCGGCAGAAAAGAGCGATCTCCTCGTGCTCCCCGAGCTGTGGACGATCGGCTATAATTTTCATCATTTCGAAGAGCATATCCTTTCCCGCCACGCGCAGCTGATCGAAAGACTCTCCGACTTTGCACGGACGCATCGCGTGACGCTCTCTCCGGGGACGCTTCCCATCCGCCATGGAGACAGCATCCGAAATACCGCCCTCCTCTTTGCGCCTGATGGAAAGTGCATCGCCGAGTACAGCAAGCGGCATCTCTTCCAAGGATACCTCGAAGCACAGCTTTTTCGTCCGGGGGATGCGCTCATGCAGACGAAAATCCATGGCGTCCAGACAGGAATGGCTGTCTGCTATGAGTTTTATTTCCCGAAGATGTGGAGAAAAATGGCGAAGGCCGGGACGACCCTCGTCCTCGCGCCCGCTTCCTGGCCGAAGGAGCATATCCTCCAGTGGCGCATCCTCTCCGCGGCCCGTGCCATCGAGAACGGCATCTGCATCTGCGCTGTCAATATGGCTGGCACCTATAAGGATGTGGTCCTCGGCGGCCGCTCCCGCTTCATCGATCCCTTAGGGCATGTCCTCGCAGAAGCCGGCGAAGGGGAAGAGATCTGCTATGCCACATATGACGAGGAAAAATATAAGGACCTCGGGAAAAGACTCTCCGTCGTCTCCGGCGTCGTGTACGGGAAACAATGAAAGACTTCCGGCATGAAAAACATCCACACTTCTTTTATAGAAATGCGGATGTTTTTTTATGCGTCTTTATAGGACCATGCTTCAGGCTTGCGCGATGATATAAAAGAGAGACAAAGCGCGCTTAAAATTAATGCTATAAATATAACTTATTATTTAGTTATTAGAGATTGCTTGCGTTTTATCAGCTGTATCATTATAATGATAAAAGAGCTGATTTGTGTTTTATAAGATGCGATAAAGCTCACACTTATATTTTCTGATACATAATTCGACAACTACATATGAAACAGGACAGGGGAAGCTGGTGAGAATCCGGCACTGTTCCGCAACTGTATGGGGAGCTCTCTCATGGCAAGTCCGTCACGAGGACATGAGAAGCGAGGAACTCAGTCAGAGTGCCTGCCTGTTTCTACTGCAGGAAACCTGACTCGTTCAAAGTCAGGGACATGGGTTGACTGCTCGAAGCCGTGCTTGCAAAAAGTGTGAAAAGGCGCAGCGCCTCACAAAGAAATGAAAAGAATGTACGGCTTCAAAAGAGCACTGCCAGGGAGAAACCACGCAGCAGAGCCTCTTTGCGAGATCAGACCTATGATTTTCCTGAAAATCGAAAAGCTATCGAATGAATAGCCGCAGATACAGAGCGTGCTTTTGTGGTGCCATGAAATGAGTACACAGCACAGCCTGCTTTTCTGCGGCTTTTTTGTATCGGTCGGGGAGACGGTGATGAGGAGAAAGCACCGTTTCTTCAGGGAAGAGAGGTACATATGATGAATAGGAAACACTATTTACACATCTTAGGTACGGCTGTAGTGGCGACGCTGTGCAGCATCACGAACAATTTTTCTGGGGGGGTAGGTGCAGCAGAGGCATTGTCGGCTTCCGATGCTCCGGAATTTGAACTGGCTGGAATCACTGTCGAAGCGAAACGCCCGGATTGGGAATCCAAACTCTCTCCAGGTACCGTCACTGTCATTCGTCCGGAAGAATATAAGGGTGAGCAGAAGGATCTTCCTGATTTACTGAAAATGGTCCCGGGCGTGCATGTGCGTGAAGTGAATGGCAAGGGACAGTATACCGTCGTCACTGTTCGTGGTTCTACCGCAGCACAGGTCGGCGTCTTTGTCGATGGTGTCATGACGAACCTCGGCGGTGATGCAGCTGTCGATATCTCCACCATTCCGGTCAAAAATGTAGAACGCATCGAAGTTTACCGCGGATATATCCCGGCTCGTTTTGGCGGGACCTTCATCGGCGGTGTCATTAACGTGGTGACAAAAAAACCGACAAAGGCGAATATCTCGGCAGAACTCGGCAAAGCCTCTTTCGGGGGAAAGAGCGCCAGC
>CAVBQN010000006.1:1534-2933 GCA_963597545.1 Fusicatenibacter saccharivorans | reverse complement strand
GAAAAAGAAAAAGCAGAACGACATCGTAAATATAACGACAGGAAGAATATTAGTAGTTTAATTAAGTGGCAGAATGACAATTGGATGGTGAAGGCTTCCTATGATCATATCAATAGACACCTTCCTGACTCGACCTGGGGACTGGAGTCTGTCGCTGATAATGGACATGATATAGGGATCGGAACAGATACCTTTGATTCAGTGTGGGCGGATAGCAAAAAGCAGACATTAGATACTTATAATATGATGCTGCAAAACCGCCAGCAGAACGGACGTCTGGAATGGGGCTGGTTTGTGGATTACCAGCATCAGAAGAAAAAATATCGAGCAGAAAACAAGCTCAATTACCCTTGGGATGAAGAAGGAAATTATGTGAACTGGGGAAACAGTGCTTCCGATAATTTTTGGATGTACTCTGTACTCAGGGCGTGGAGTGAATACACATCAAACAAATATAATTTACAAATGGATGGGAGTTATAAGTTATCCGATCGACAAATCTTAGAATTTCAAGCCAATTATTCCTATGAAAAACTGAATATTGATGGTTCTAATATGGCTGATGTTTTAAAAAACTTCACAGAAGAAAGTTTTGGCTTATGGACAAGTTGGCAAATCCGAAATCAATTCGAGCAGAAAATATTGAATTTGCAGGTACAGGACACGATTACGCTGGACAAAAAAGCAACCTGGTTCTTGACACCATCTTGGCGATTTAATTCTTCTACCATTATTGGACATAGCGATTCGCCAAACTTTTATGAAAAGCCAGATGGTTCTTCTCACGCATTTCGCTGGTTCCATCCAAGGGACAGCCAGAGGGATCGAAAAGGAACATGGCAGCTGGCATTAAAGAAGAATGTCAACGATAACCTGACTTTCCGTATGACTGGTGGTACTTACTATCGTTTACTCAATATGTATGAAATTGCAGGGGATGGCGCAGGCATTCTGCCAATGCCGACAGATACCTGGGAAAAGGCTTCCTTTCCTCGTCCGGAATACGGAAAGCAGTTTGACTTCAGTACGTTGTGGAATGGTAAATTTTTGAAATCGGATGCATATGCAACGCTGACCTATTTCTGGAGAGATACAGACCGTATGCTTCAGCTTCGTAGAAAATCGAAGGATTTTTGGTGCTATACCAATGATAGTCGGGGTAAGGTACATGGGATTGAATTGCAAAGCGGTCTGAAATGGAAGCACGTCAGTCTGGATTTAGATGCCACTTATACAAAGATCAAAGCCCAGCAGAAATTTGATTCACACATTCCAGGAGGTGACGGAGAATGGTTTGATGTCAATGCTACCTATCAGCCAAAATGGGAAAGCAATTTGAGATTGTCATATTTCCCAAGTCCAAAATTTACTATATTTGGTGAGGCGCACTATACAGATT
>CAVBQN010000006.1:0-1484 GCA_963597545.1 Fusicatenibacter saccharivorans | reverse complement strand
GGATGTCCGACACCATCAGTTACTGTGGTAAATGCAGGTATCAAGTTGAAGCCAAACAAATCCTGGCAGCTGACGTTTGGATGTAATGATATATTCAATCGCAATCCCAAAATGAAAATCTCAGTAGGAGATAATCTATATGTAAATTCGCAATATCCACTGCAGGGCCGAACGTATTATGCTAGCATTCGTTATGAGTTTTAATGGTTGATTGTAGTTTCTATGTTTTTGGTATCTGATTCAACTCAGAGAAAGGAAGAATGACTTATGTCTCATGTACATTCTCAGAAAATTCGTAGAGCTTTTTATGTGGCAGGTATTTTGACCGGTATGTTTTTCGTGCCAGAAATGCTTGTAGATGCAGCCAATTTGATGGTAACCATTCCTTCTAACTATTCCAGTAGTATCATGGGTACAATCACAGGTTCTCGTGTAACTACGACGGTCGATGGTACACCCCAAGCTGTGCGCACTAAGAATTTGAATGGCGATCCGGGCGTATTCAATATTAACGTGCAAGGACAGAGCAAAATCTTTTTACGGCAATATACCTACAGCACGAGCGAAGGGTCACTGAAAGCGAATGAAATCCTGGATGCAGACGGAGATTTTAATATAGCCAATGCTTCCGGAAAATTGATAAACGCTGCAAATCCGCATGGTGTGGCAGCAAATGGTAATTATGTATATGCTACAGGATATGATTTGGGTAGAATTTCTATTGGCAGAATTAACGGGACAACACTTACTGAAATTAATAAAAATACACCTGTAGATTTGTTGAAAGACATTAAGGCAACTAATGATGATTCTACGAATGAATATACAACTCAAACCAGGGCGCATGGGGAAGGTATTGCAATAAGAGGAAATGATCTGTATGCGATCGCCAGCGTAAACAAGGATGGGACATATTCCAACTATGATGAAGGATACTTGCTGCACTATGCGATCAAGTCTGATGGGACATTGGAATATAAAGACTATGCACGCATCGGCAAAAACACGGATGAATCCAGAGTGAATATGTACAATGACCATATTTTCGTCTCTGCGATCGGTGGCATGCAGAACTATGGGGCCGGAAATGCTGAAACTTCCATTACAGCAGCCACATTAACAAATGGGGCAGTGAGTAAAGAAAAAACAAAAAGTATTACGGTGCCTACCAGCGTAAAAGCAACTGGTCAGGACTTCAGAGATTTGAAAATCTTACCGAATGGGACCGCTTACGTGATGACTTATAACCTGGGAAGTGCTGGCGGTATTGATACTACAATTTATCAGACGACGGTATCCAATTTGTATGCAACAAATCCGAAGGACTGGACCGTAGTCCATTCGGGGACCTATGATGGCTGGTTCGGCAAGCTCAATGCCGAAATGTATACCCATAGACTGTGGGTGGAAGCGGGACAGAATCTTCTGGTTTATACGGACGGAGATACTTCTCCGAAGTATTCCTGGGCGGCTAAGGATTTTGG
>CAVBQN010000005.1:0-48149 GCA_963597545.1 Fusicatenibacter saccharivorans | reverse complement strand
TATTGCCTTCGGCACTTCCCCCGAAGGGGGAAGCAAGACGTTACGTAGCTAACGATTTCCTTAACTTAATAGCCTTCCCCGCATGGGGAAGGTGGCGAGCGAAGCGAGACGGATAGGGCAGTGTCGGTATGACAATGAGAGAGAAAAAGCGTCTCAAGCAGGCGATGCTGAAGTCCAGCAACACAAGAATACATTTTTCCTCAAAGAGGGTACAAAAAAAACGCAGCCCATGCGGGCTGCGCTTTCTGATTTCAAAAACTACACATTGAAGCGGAAGTAAGCGATATCCCCATCCTGGATGATATAGTCCTTCCCTTCGACACGGAGGAGACCTTTTTCACGGACCGTCGTATACGAGCCGCATTCCATCAGGTCTTTGTAGGAGACGATCTCCGCACGGATGAAGCCTCTCTCGATATCGCTGTGGATCTTGCCGGCGGCCTTCGGTGCTTTCGTCCCTTCACGGACCGTCCAGGAACGACATTCATCCGGTCCGACGGTGAAGAAATTGATGAGTCCAAGCATAGAGTACGCACTGCGGATCAGGCGATTCAGGCCAGGCTCCTCTTCGCCCAGATCGGCCAAGAAAGCCTTCGCCTCTTCGGCATCCAGCTCGGAGACCTCCTGCTCGATCTCCGCAGAGATCGGCACCCACTTTGCGCCTTCCTTTTCTGCCTGCGCCGCTGCCTTCTGGACATAAGGATTCGCTTCCGGATCTGCGATGTCATCTTCCGCGACATTCAGCACATAAAGGACAGGCTTCAGCGTGATGAGATTCAGCTCCTTCAAGACTTCCAGATCCTCTTCCGAGAGAGCAAGGGCTCTTGCCGGCGTCCCTTCCTGCAGCGCATCGAATACCTTTTCAAGCACTGGCAGATCGAGCTTCGCCTGCTTGATCCCTGCCTGCGCGAGCTTTGCCGTCTTGACCTTCTTCTTGTCGACACTCTCCAGATCCGCCAGACACAGCTCCGTATTGATGATATCCATATCACGGACAGGATCGATAGAACCTTCTACATGCGTGATATTTCCATCCTCGAAGCAGCGGACGACATGCGCGATGGCATCCGTCTCACGGATATGCGAGAGGAACTGATTTCCCAGACCCTCCCCCTTGGACGCGCCCGCTACGAGGCCGGCGATATCGACGAAACGAGTGAAAGCCGGCGTCGTCTTCTTCGGCTGGAACATCTCCGCCAGATCATAGATGCGATGATCCGGGACCTCTACGACGCCCACATTCGGCTCGATGGTGCAGAAAGGAAAATTCGCCGCTTCTGCTCCGGCTTTTGTAATGGCATTGAACAGCGTGCTCTTCCCTACATTCGGAAGGCCGACAATGCCGATCTGCAGATTCGTACTCATGGATACTCCTTGTAAAACAGGTTCAGGGATGAGAAGTGACTAGTGGCTAGGGACTGGTGACTAGGGATTAGGATACTCCGCGGCGCCATTCGTCATTCTGAGCGGTGTCAAATGTCGGATGTTTGAAAATGCCCTCTCAGAACCGTGGGAACCGAGTCGAAGAATCTGGCGCCGCACCGCCCCCGTTGAACCCTTTGAACCTTTTGAACCCTCTGCCCCTTTTGGTAATCAACCAAAAGCGCGATTCAACCCCTACCCAATTTATCGTTCAGCTTATCTGGCAGCCAGTGCCTTCTTCATGCGTTCTACCGCTTCCTTCGTCAGCTCCGGCGTATTGAAAGAAGTCAGACGGACATAGCCTTCCCCGCACGGACCGAAGCCAGAGCCCGGCGTGCAGATGATTTCCGCCTCATTCAGCAGGAAATCGAAGAAATCCCAGCTCGTCATGCCTTCCGGCACCGTCAGCCATACATACGGGCTGTTCACGCCGCCGCAGGCAGGAAGACCAGCTTCCTTCGCGCCGGCCAAGATGACCTCAGCATTCTTTCTATAGATATCCAGCGTTTCCTGGATCTGCTTCTGGCCTTCTTCGGTGTAGATCGCTTCTGCACCACGCTGCACGATATAAGAGCAGCCATTGAACTTCGTGCACTGACGGCGATCCCACAGCTGGTTTGCCGAGATCTTCTCACCCTTCTTCGTTTCCAGCATCAGCTCCTTCGGAACGACGCAGTACCCGCAGCGGACGCCGGTGAAGCCAGCCGTCTTCGAGTACGAACGGAACTCGATAGCGACCTCCTTCGCCCCTTCGATCTCATAAATGCTGTGCGGCACATCATCTTCCGTGATGAATGCTTCATACGCAGCATCGAAGAAAATGACAGAGCCCGTCTGCTGTGCATAGCGTACCCATACCGTCAGATCCTTCTTCGTCAGCGCAGAACCAGTCGGGTTATTCGGCGAGCACAGATAAATGATCATCGGATCATGAGACGGCAGATTTGCCTTGAAGCCGCATTCTTCATAGCACGGCAGATATTCGAAGCGTTCATACGCCCCGCGCACGAATTTGCCGCTTCTGCCCGCCATGACATTGCTGTCCACATAGACCGGATACACTGGGTCAGTGATCGCCACGATATCCGATTCTGCAAAGATTTCCTGCATATTGCCGACATCGCACTTTGCGCCGTCGCTGACAAAGATCTCATCTGGAGAAATATCGCATCCGCGATCCTGGAAATCATGCTTCGCGATCGCTTCACGCAGGAAGAGATACCCCTGCTCCGGACCATAGCCGCGGAACGTCTCCACATGTCCCATTTCCTCGACAGCCTTCTTCATCGCTTCGATCACGACCGGAGCCAGCGGCTGCGTCACATCACCGATACCAAGGGAAATGATATTCGCATCCGGATGCGCGGCTTTGTACGCCTCCTGCTTCTTGCGGACTTCCGCGAACAGGTATGCACCCTGAAGATTCAGATAATTTTCATTGCAATGAGCCATAAGTTTCGCCTCTCTATTCTATCTATTTATGTCAGTATGACTGTTATATTTTACCATATAGAGGAAGGAAAGGGAAATGAAAATGACTGCCGCTCCCGAAGTGCCGCGAAAAGAGACTGAGAGACACTGGCAATAAAAAATCCCCCTATGCCCAAGGCATAGGGGGATCTCAACCTATACTCTTTCTTTACAGATCTGCACCAGCGCCCGCGCGATCGCTTCCGCCTCCTCCGTCGTATTGTACCTTCCTAGAGATATGCGGATCGTACCCAAAGCATAGGCCTCATCCAGCTCGATCGACTTCAGCACATAGGAAATCTCCGTCTTTTCACTATTGCACGCAGAGCCCGTCGACACTTCGATCCCTTTCAGATCCAGGCGGTGGAGCAGCATCTCCCCTTCCATGCCTTTGAAGGAAAGACTCATATTCCCCGGGACTTGCGGCGCTGTACCATTTCTCCGGTACTCGATTCCCGATGCATCCAGCGCATACAAGATGATCTGCTCTAAAGAAGTCAGGTGCTGATGATTCGCAGTCATATGACGAACATTTTCTTCTAATGCCGCCGCCATCCCGACAATCGCCGCCACATTCTCCGTACCAGCCCGCAAGCCATGTTCCTGCGCTCCACCATCCATGTAAGGACGGATGCGCGTGCCTTTTCGAATGTAGAGAAATCCGATGCCTTTCGGCCCATTGAATTTATGGGAAGAGGCTGACATCATGTCGACACCAAGCTCCCGGACGTCAATGGGAATATGCCCCATCGACTGCACCGCATCTGTATGGAAGAGAGCCCCATGGGCATGCGCTACTTCACACAGTTCTTTGATGGGCTGGATAGTTCCAAGCTCGTTGTTTGACATCATAATAGAAACCAGTTTCGTTTCCTTTGTCAGCGCCTTTTCCAGTGCCGTTATCGTTACATGACCACTGTGATCTGGTGAAACATAGGACACCGGGAACCCCAGCCTTTCGATCGTCTCACAGGAATGCAAAATGGCATGATGTTCAAAAGATGATGTCACCGTCTGCCTGTAGTCATCCTTTTCTAAAAGTCCCTTGATGGCCCAGTTATCACTTTCCGACCCACCGGAAGTGAAATAGATTTCTTCCGGCTCAGCGTGAATACACCCTGCAATGATTTCCCGAGCCTCTTGCAAAAGAACTCTAGGTTTTCTGGAAAAAGAATACAGCTGGGACGCATTGCCGAATTCCTCCAGCATCAGCGGCTTCATCTTTTCAAAAGCCGTGGGACTTAAAGGAGACGTCGCGGCATTATCTGCATATATCATAAGAAACACCTTCTCACTCGAAAAGTTTGCAGCCTTCAGCTTTGAATTCTTCGATCTTATCTAAAATATCCTGCGGCTCTACTTCCAAGTAGTCTGCCAGACAGTCCAGACAGTAGAATGCCCCAACATCAGAGCCCAGCAGTTTTTTGTTGATACCGATCTCATCTTTAGAAAGCGGCTTCTTCCCGCATGCGATACAAATCTCTTCTTTCCCTTTTCGCAAGACTACATCTCCTTTACTTTGAAATCTGGAATCATCTTGCCTTGATACTGCGCATCTGCAAACCCCATCTGCATACGCATGATGGCACGCATATTCATCGCAGGGCGCAAACAATACATACGGAAATCCTTTGATGAAATCTTGCTTGCTTCCGTCACATGAGGGAAAAGGAGCTTCAAGTAGGCTGTCGCCATACGCTTCACTGCTTCTGTATCACGCGTATCTGCCCCCTTCGGGAGCTCGACCAGCTCATCTACCACCGCACGATAGGACGATTCATCGCGGAGCTGATGCATGATCATGGCAAAATACTCCGAATTCAGCGCCCACCCACAGACTTTCATATCATCTGTCATGCGCGGCAAATCCCAGCCTTTGATGAAGCCATGGATGCGGTCCAGAAACTGCGGCTGCTGGAATGGCTTCGGAAGCTCCTTGAACATATTGGTATATTCATTCATTGCCTGTGAAGCAATATTCCCGAGGAAAATGATCCCTGCGTCCACATTCACTTCATGATTATCCGGTGCACGATACTTCCCATTTTCCATGATCGCCTGCAACGCCGACTGGATTTCTGTATCCTGCATGTACTCTGCCTCGCGGATTTCATCCAGTGCCACGAAATCACGCAGAGCCACGATCCCATCTTTCTTCTTACCCAGATCATAGATGAGCTTGGCTCTCGTCACCTTGCCAGATACCAGCCAGCCATAACGGCTGACCTGCCCGAAGAGATACGATTTGCCCGTACCCGCCGGAGCGAGCTCAAGGAGATTCACTCTCTTTTCCACAAAAGGAAGCAGCCGCTGGAGCACGCAGAGCTTTTGCGTGAAATCTTTGTACCCTGCCGCATTATAATCCACAGCCCCTAAGATGATATCCACCCATTCTTCCAGCGTGAAATCTTCTCTGGCACTGCAGAATTCGTCCAAATCAACGCCGTAGGGACAGAAATCCTGATACCCTTCCAGAGTAATCTTACCCTTTTCCTTTCCCTCCGGCGGCTGATACCCCAGCTTCACGATGCCCCAGCTTTCCTCGCTTTTCAGCAAATCCTTGCTGCATTTTGACCACACCTCATCCGGAATGCGCGTGTCTTTGTGCTGCAAGCCAAAGTCTGGAAGCTCAAAGGAGATCTCGCTCGTCTTAATGTCAATGTATACGGAAACTTTGGTGAGACAAGTCACCAAGTCTTCTTGATGGACGATCTCATTCAACATGTGCGGCCAGTCCGTTTTTTTCGGTATAAAGCGATGAATGAAATCCGTCACCTCTCCCACATCGACCTCGCCATCATCGTCCTGAAAGCGCCCGATCACCCAGTCCCGCATAAAAGAGGGCAATTTGAATGCGGAAATAAAATTATTCTTCTTCAAGTCTTTGTAAACCGCCATCGCATCGAAAGCATCACGGAGCTTATTCACAAATTCTTCCGGCTGCGTGCATTCTATCATTACGATTCACCCCTATTTCCTTAGAAAATATCGCCCAGATTGTCTTTTGCGACTTCCTTCTTGACATGGAAGGCTACCTGTTCTTTCAGTAAGGTATCTCCATCATAAATATCCGCCATATAGTCATGCGTTCTCTTCATATCCGGGAGAGGAATGATGGCACGTCTCCGATGCGTATCCAGTTTCCCTGGATAGGTCTTTCCGTCCACAATGATATAGGGATCTGCCATGTCGAAATTCGTGACCAAGAGGAGCTCGCCCACTTCTTTCTTTCGCAGCTGCACCACGGCTGGCTGGAATTCCACCGTCGGATCCTTTGGCTTCAAAGAAATCTGAAGCAACGGCACGAGTGTCTCTTCCAATGTCGCCCCGCCATGCACTTCCACATCCGCCTTCCGGCTGCCCTTGAAGCGCATGTAATTGGCAAGGACAGAATACCCGTTTTCATACGCAGCAAACGGAATCCCAGGATCTTCTTCCACCCGGCAGCAACGTCCGCTATGTTTCCCTTTGGACTCTCCTACAATGAACTCCGCTCCATACTCTTCGTCATTCAAGACAGCCAGACGGGTCGCACCATGATCAGAAATGATAATGGCGCTCTTCATTTCCTTGTTCAAAAGTCCATCGCGGATGGTTTGCAGCACATCATCGATCGCTTTCAGCTCTGCCACGAGATGCAGCGGAATCTTTTGTTTCTCATAGTTATAAGTCTGGCTCCCATGCTTCAGCTCATCCAGATCTTTGATATTTATTACATCAGCATTCATGAACTCTGTATTCTGCGATGTAATGGACGGGAGCTCTCCATGCACCACCTGAATAGAGAGCAAGAGACCATACGTCTTACACTTTTCCAGGATATAGGAGAGATACTCCACGCCAAGCGCATCGACGAAGTACATCTTCGTATTCTCTTTTTTCATCTGACTCAAAGCCAGACTGCGAATAGGAAACTGGTTGTAGACACGATGCTCTGCCAGTGCATTCACCTGCGCTTTGAAATCCGGAGCCAGATGGTTGATCAGCTTCTGCCACTTGTAGTCGTCAAAATACTTCGTCAGTAAAGGCATCAGGCCTTCCGGCACCTTCTGATGCGTGGTAAAAGTAAACGATTTCATATAAGCAAAAAGCTCAGGGAAATGCGTCTTCAGCACGCCCATGACTTCTTCTTTCGTATAGTCATAGTCAGCAAGGCACTGGAACAGTGTCTTTTCTTCCCAGTCCGCCCCAGAGAAGAGATACCAGATGGCGTCTCTCCCTTTTTGTGCAATGGCATCCTGATAGACACTCACCCAAGTCGCCGGAATGGGTTGCCCTTCCAGCAATCGTTTCCGTCCCTCGCAATACTTTTCAAATTCTCTCTTTTGAAAGGAAAGTGAAGAAAGCGATAGGAAAATATGCTCCCAAAGATCCTGCCAATGCTGGCTCTTTCCCAGCGCATACGACAAGTAGGCATCTTCTGATGCTCCTTCTACTTTGAGGATAAGCCAGTACAGCCATGTCTCCCTCTCATCCGATTGCCCGTATTCCTGCTTCAGAATCGTAGAAAAATGCGTCTCAAGCCCGAAGCACCTTTTTGCCAACGCACTCCATGATAGAGATTCTTCCCAGTACTTGGCAAACCACGCCCATTCCTCCTTCGTGCCCCAGCTCTCTTTGAGCGCGCCTTTCAGTACCGGATAGGCTTTCACCAGCTCTTCAAATATACCTTTCGAGCTGCGGATGGAATACATAGACTCACTAAAGATTTCTCTGGGAAAACCGATTCGCGCCACGAAGGACGTCTCCCCCGTCGCAGAATCATATTGCTCCAGCTTTTCAAGCAGTGCCTGGATATTCGGCAGCACCGATTGACCGAAAAAGTTTTCCTCCGGTGATGCGAGATAAATCGATGGAAGCGGCGTGGGATCCCCCTCAAGCAAGAGCACCCGATATGATAAATGCTGATCCTGCTGCATCCTAGACAGACGGATCTCCTTCATATGCGAGAGCAAGACAATGACATGCCCCGCCACAGAAAGCTCCTGCAACCTCGCCATCAGTTCTTCCGCCCTCTTCTTACCGAGCAGCATGGCATAGGACGAAAGACCAATCACAACAAAACAGTCTTTCTTTTTTACATCACGAAAAAGAGCATCGATTTGAGGTAAACCCTTCCCACAATAGTCATGCACAAAAACGCAGGTTTTATTCCCATCGATCCGCATACGCTTGACGAGGCATTGAAAATCATGGTCATTCTCTGCATTCACCAACAAAGGATGCCCCGTGATTTCCTTTTGACAATAGGTTTCTATCCGATCGAAGCATTGATCCATAGTATTGCATTCCATGAGAGCCACCTCATCTCTGGCCTTTCAGAATCTCCCGGCCAAAATCAGGGTCCATCAGTTTGTCGCGCAGATATTCACGCAACTGATCAGCAGACATATGCTCGAAAATCTGCTCCGCTTCCGCTTTCCCATGCAGTTCATATTCTTTCTTGAACATCATCTTCAAGCGGCTTCTGATGTTTGGATTGTTCCACCAGCCATACACATTACAATCATATTCAAAAAGTTTTTTCCTGATGTCCGCCAAATCATGCAGCAGCACGCTTTCCGGCCCGACGATACACTTCATGAAGCAAGCATCTACATAGTCTGTATCATCTACCCGGCGGAAGAAGCCAGCATGATTCAAAGACGCCAGATATTCAGCGGCTTTCTTGACCATATCCACGGAAGCATTCGGATTCCCGATGATCGGCAGGAATTGCTGTGCTGCTTCTTGCTCCTCTTTCTTGAAGAGGCAAAGAATTGGCGTTTTATTCCGCGAAGACCAGTCTTTAGGGTTCTCCGTATCCGTTATACTGCGCCATTCTTCCTGTAGTTCCTTCTTTTCCTTATCCTGCTGATACCGTCCGACGCGTTCCTGTACCAGATTATAGTAGCGGGTCGAGTCCGCGCCGAGCTGTCCGGCAGGCAATTCCAGATACAGTTTATTCTTGCTGTCTTCATCCATACCTTCCGTAAAGCTGGAGACGGCATCCAGGAAATAGCGCTGCTGCGAATTGTAGAAGTGGAAGAATTCACTGCCTTCCTGACAAAGCAGCTGATAAAACGCCGCTTTATCCTGAATGGTGCGTGTCTCAAGGAGCTGTTTCAGTGCTTTCAAGAAATCACCGAGCGATCCCACCATCGGCCGCACAATCTCATACGGCAGCTTGATCTGCTGGGCTTTGGTCACCCAGCCCGCCACAGCCTCACTATACGAGTGATACAGACCGATGCATCGGCTGCTTTCTGCGACGATCTGGTATTCCAGGATCACATTCGAGATGACTCTATCCGCCGTTTCTTTCCGCCATACCCAGTTTGCTTCCCCCGCATCAAAGCCAGACTTGATACGCATGAGGTACTTGCCGCCGTCTGCGATTTCCTGTGCCAATCTTGGCAGAAGTCCATCCTGATACGATGCCACGTAGGCGACCATCCCCTGCCGCGTCTTATCCGACTGGCAAAGGAGCTGCAAGTCATCTGCCACCGATGGGTGATCGAGAGCTGCCTTTCCGATGGCTTCGGCTGCCTTGCTGGCTTCTTCCTGCGAGCCATTGGCGATCGTGCTGTATCCATCCAGCAGATCCGAAAGCAGCTCCTTCCCAGTGAAGAGCACTTCTTTGGAAAGGAGCGACTTCACCGTCCACAGCGGAAATTCGAACTGCTTCATCTTGATGCGGATCGATGTCGCAGCGTCTTCTACACTATTGCATCTGTCTTCCGAAATATGGAAAGCAGCCGCCGTCACCTGGAGGAACTTTTTCACTTCCGGCGTCATTGTGACGATGTACTGTTCTTTCTTCTTGCGATCATTTCCTGCGGTCATCGCTTCGGCAATCATCGTCTTCATGGTATCCGGTGACATGGGTTTTGTCAGGGATCCATTGCTCCAGAAATATTCAATATTCGCGTATTCCTTCAGCACGAAGCCCATCACCAGCGCAGCCGCACTGCATGGCATGAAACCGAAAGGCGGCTGCTCCAATTCATTCCAGATATCCGAAACAGAGACACGGCCTGCTTTGCTGGCAAAGCCTTTCTCAATCAGATCCTCCACCTTCTTCTTGATCTGAACGATCGGAAGGCTGGTAAGCTCCGGTTTCTTCCAATAATCCGGCACCTCCCAGGCACCTTTCAATGCCACTTCGAAACTCTTTTTATTGCTGCTCTTATACGCCCCTTGCAGCTTTTCATGGATCCCGCAAAGTGCACCTTGCGCCAGTGCATACTGGCTGTACATCGTATCCGTCAGATCATACTGCTCGACACCGTAGAAATATACTTCATGATCCAGCTCGGTGAGGAAATGCTGCAATGCTTCCAGATTCGCCATGCGTTCGCCATTCGGAGCAGCCTTCGTGTACACCATGAAAGCGCCTTGCATGATCTTATTGCTCCAATCCGACAAAACAGCCATCGCCTGTTTTTCATAGTGCTCCGCCTGCGCCTTATTTTTCTGTGCATTGTAGAAACTGAATGCCAGATTATCGATGTACTGCTTCTTGAGATCGGTTCCCATCGGCGTCAGTGCCTCGATGATCACCCAGCTGTCATCCATGATTTTTATCCGTTCCCGGATCTTCTGCTCGATTTTGAGCATTTCAATGGAGTCCATCGCAAAGGTTGCCATGGTCTTGAAGCGATTGGACGCACGAAGATTCTGCAGACGCGTAGCGATACGGCCAAATGACTCATCGCCCGTTCCGTTGTCATTCAAAAGGAAACGTCCTCGAATCGCGACAGGGATCGCAATGGTTTCCAGCAATTTTCCATTGGTGATGAGGGCCGATGTCTTCGCCTCTTTTTCTGCCTTCTCACGATATTTCTCCATACTTGTACCGCTGCCTGCATTGGCCACGCAGTATTCCAGCTTGCCGCTGCCCGTCGGTTTTTGGAAAATAAGTCCCTTCTCTACCAACCCCTTCGCGATATTCACAGCCTGCCCAGGAAGCCATTCCGTCCCTGAGAATGCCATATCCAGATTTTCATCATTGGGCACCAGCAGAGGATTGTCCACGATGTGAAGAGAAATCGCCTGGAAGAGAAGAATGGTCTTCACGACCTTCTTTTCATTGTCTACCAGCTTATCCAGCTGCATCGTATTGTATGTATCGAGAATGCCTCGTACATCATCATTGAGTCCCGCCTTCTGCTGCCCGCAGAAGAAATCCCAAAGAAGATCGATGGTCAGAAGGTTCGGCTCCGTGGTAGCACCAAAGTTATGAATAAACCATTTGAACCCCTTCGCATCCGTCATATCATTGCTGATGATGAAGTCAAACATACTGCGCTGGTTCGAATTGAAAAGCGTCGCGATATGTTTCAGCAAAAGAGCCGCATAGGGATGCATCGGCGTGATGGCCTGCAATTCTTCATCCGTCAGATTCATTTTCTGCCCGGCGCGATTGCTGCGCTGCGAACTTTCGATGATATGACGCCGCACCGCGCCGAGTTCCAGATTCAGATCCGCCTTATCCGAAGCCCATTCTTCTTTCAATGCGGAATCGGATGTCACGCGCATGGCCTGTGCCATCAGCTTGAATGCCATGTTTTCCGGCAGTTCGATCTTGACCGGCGACTCGAAACGATCCAGAATCTTTTTCGCCACATTGGCATCGGCGAATAGGTTGCGGCTTTGATGCGCCACAACCATGAAATAGAACGGCTGCGACTCACTGATTTCCGCCAGCGTCTGGAAATCTGTCAAACCCACCGGATGGCTGATAAAGTATTCTGAAAATTCATCCCAGATAAAGAGGATGGAAGACAAATGATTCGAAGCGATAATGTCTTTGATCCAGGCAGACATCTGGTTCGCATTCGTCAAAAGTCCCGCAAATCCATTGTCCTTCAGTACCTGCAGCACCTTCGCCATCAGGTCTTCCGTCTCTTCAGCATCTCCATTTTTCAGTTTTTCGATGACTTCATCCGCACTCATCTGGCTGAAATCGATGATGTACTTGATATCATGAATTTTCGCATCAAAGAATGCTTTATTCGCTGCATCTTCTGCCCATTTCAAAAAGGCATCTTTCATAGAGAGTGCACCATGATTCGTAAGTCCTTTTTCCTTTAGCGCTGCCATGATGCTCTGCTGCACCGCCATGACGAGATCCATCTCCGTGTGAATGCTCGCTGAGCCGATGCGATGCACTGTCAAGATGGTCCCGCTGTTTTTGAGAGAAATAAATCGATCCCGGAGGTCAGAAGACAGGCCGAAATCATCGAAATAGTCTCTCACTTCCTGGTCAGAAGCTTCCAGGATTGATTTGACGGTGAGGGCGGCATGTGATTTCCCTGTACCATAGGCCCCTTCCACCCAGATCGAGCGATGCGCTCCGCCAGAAAGGACGCGGCGCGTGGTCTCCAAGAGCTTCACAAAGGTCGCATGGGGATAGAATTTCTTCCAGCTGACTTTCCCTTCTTTGATCAGCTCTGCCGTGACAGCGGCATAGTATGTCGGATCGATATTGAAATATTTCTCATACGTGTCTGTCATGATGGATTCCCCTTAGAAAAGCTGTAATACGTCATCTGCAGTTTTCTCACTGCGAAGCGTGATATTGTCAAGATCAAGCGTGAAGGAAGCGGAAATAAAGTCGGGATAATTGCTGGAGAGACCATTCAGAATACGCTTCATCTCATCCTCCCCCAGCCCAAAGATACGTGTCGGAGAGACGCCGTCTCTCTCGATGGAGTCATCGAGGAGTGTAGAGAGAGAAAATTGGTAGTACCCACCGCAGGCTTCTGCAAATTTGTAGAGAGAATAGAGGATAGTGAGGCTGTCTGGATTGGTCCATGCATTTCTTGTGAGCGAGACAACCCTATTTTTTTCGCGGGTTGCATGACCTAAGCCAATATCGCCTAACGGCAATTCAGACATCCTTGTAAGTGAGGAGAAAATATCATTGACCCAGTTTTCTTTTGCACCACTTTCTATCATCATTTGTCCAAGATAGGCTTTGCTGTATTCTTCATTGAAGCCAGTATGTGTAACATACCAATGAAGCTGCGGTGCATAGCAAAGGTTGATGTAAATAATGCCCCATGAAGCTTCCGAATCCAATCCCATCCGATCGATCAACTCAGCCGTCTTGGAGAATCCAGTTTCATCCAAAAGCGAAGCGTCACGCAGAAAACGTCTGAAAAAGCTGTACATTTGAGACCCTAGAGAATGATTTTCTGAAAATGTATTTTTGTACTTGAAATACTGTTCCATCCAATCCATCTTCGGTGCATGATGAGAATAGCTGTTTAAGCTCATTGTCTTTCCGCCCATAACAATTCCTCCTTTAGGCTGTTCTAGCGACTTATAAATCAGGCAGCCCTTATCTACTTTATGGCACTGCGAGCAGTGTCTACAGTTCTCACTAACCTTTACTTGCCCATTCTCAAAACTCAAACAGCCATAAGGACAATCCGCTTGACACTCCTGACATCCCACGCAGCTGGCTGCTTTCCTGAATACATTCTTTAGGTATTTCACAAAGTCGCCGCCTTCTTTGGCAACGCTTTTCTGCACTTTAACCAGAATTCGCTGATCCGCTTCTTCCACCTCAAAAGTAAGCATTTTCCCATGATGCTGAATCACATAAGGTGAATGGTTGCTAGATAAAACGCCGATCGTATTGATCCATACTTTCCAATCCGTTCGTGGATGGTTTACTTCTATGAGAGTATTCCCCTCTTTGGTCACACTTTCTGAGTAGCCGACTTTTAATGTCAGATCGCGTCCATTTTTTCGTGCTTTCCAACCGCCATTTCGTATAAACTCTTCCATAGCGTCTTTACTCATGAAAGAATTCTTATATACCTCTCTGATGATATTCACAAATGGCTCAGCCTGTTCCGGGTAGCAATGGTGATTCATGAACTCGCTTCGTTCTGATGATCTAGGGCAAATCAAGCATCCTGCCCGTCGATTTCCCAATTTATACGCGGGATTCAGTACCAAATGTTCTTTCAATATGTGTAAAAAAACTTCAGCAGAACTCCAGTGCAAAATCGTATTACAGCTATATTGCCCTTTATGTTTACCACCCAAAGTGATGTACTCATACTTGCTTCTTGCCAAGCTTTCATCCCCGCGAACACCGACAAATGCCATTCCCTTGAAATCCCGTTTCTTTAAGAGTTTTCTCAGCAGTATGATCTGAGGCGCTGTTTTGTGGACACTGCAACACCACCTTGTGACCGAAGCTGGCGGTCCAAACATACGCCATGAATCCAAAGGATTCAACCATGAACGAGCTTCTAAAAAGTCGATATGGCTATCCCTGCACCAAGCTTTCACACGCGCCACAGTCTCATAAGTATCAGGAAACTCCATCCCTGTATCCCCAAACACCACCTTAAACGCCTCATGCGGAAGTGCGCGCTGTACCATATCCAGTGCCACCACACTATCCTTGCCCCCGCTGAACGCAACGTAGAAAACATCGATGCGGGACTTATACGATTCATACGTCTGGTACACCTGCTGCACGGTCTCCTGCACCAAAGCTTCCATGATCGATGCATTCTTCTCACACATACGCGGCACATCGACGAATTCGAGCGGTTTCCCACCGGATTCCGGATCTTTGTCCAGCACCACAAGACCAGGCGGCGTATAGAGCGCTCCGCCGGTCACCTTCGCGATCGTGCGACCTTTGTATATATAGTTGTTTGCTTCCGCCCATAAGAGCGGTGCATGGTCATCTTTCGGGTAATTCCAGTACTTGTCAAAGCCTAGAATATCCAGTTCTTTATAGTAAACGGGACGAGGCTCTTTGCTGAATTTCGATAGCTCCGGAAGGAGCAATAGGCCTCCAGTCTCTTCATCCCATGTATATTTGTACATATTGTTTCCTCTAAGAAGTATGAATTATGGTCGGCTATTCGCCATGACCAGCTGTGCCCGTTTGCGCTTCGCCTGCTTTACGATGGTTCCGATCTGCTTCATCTTTCGCAGTACCTGCAGTTTATGTGCTACGATAAAGTCCAAAGCGTCCTGCTCAGTCTGCCAGTCAGGCGAGCGGGAAAGCAGCTCGATCAGTACATCATCGTAGGAATCGATGGCATATCCTTTCTTGACCACGGCGCCGTATACGCCGCCGTCACTGACCCCACCATTGGCCTGTACCAGTGAGAACGGACAAAGTATCGCGTCATTCTTGTACAGAAAGCTTTCCAGCACGTAAGAATTCCACGGAATGCCAATATCCGGGAATGACAGGAAAAGGGTAAAATCTTCCAAAGGCATGCAGGTATTTTCCCCCATTTGCTGACCGATCTTTTGGATGATATGTGCCTCTTTTCCTCGGAAATGGACATGGTCTCTTCGGATCCATTCCTCTGGCGATACACGTACCATTTCATCCATCACGTAGTTGCAGATATTTCCGAGGATCCCGCGCTGTTTGGCAAACCATTTGACATCCGACGTTGAAAGTTTGATATGGGCGTGACAGTATTCCTGGATCTGCTCTCTTCCGCTTTTCATATTTCCCGCGGGAAATAGCCCTTTGGCCTTTTCGATGAAATCTGCGGGATACAGCATGGCAAGTACTTTCCGAAGCAATGCGTCATCCAGACTACTCATATCCATCGCGAAGCCCGGGCAGCTTTCTTCCAGAATATCCCTTAGCCGAGCATTTGTGATAAATTGTTTCTGCGCTATATCCTCCAGAAGAGCATCGCGGAGCCGTTGCTTTTCGGCATCGCTCAAAGAAACATTCGGTTCATAGAAATACAGATCTTTGGCCTTAATGATACCCGGAACTCCATCCAGAAATTTCTTGACCATATTCGGAGGCCAGTACCAGATCTTTTCTTGTATGCTTGTCAGGGAAATCGCCACGGGTGACCCTGTCACCAGCTGCCGGATCTCCTCGCCGCGGTTTTGTGCCTCCCACCTTTTGGAGATGACTTCGCCGCATACATAGTCGGAAGAAAACAAGGGTGTAAGCTCCGAGCGCATGACATCCTCGGTAAAGATACTGAGCCCTGAAAATTCGTTTCTATAATGCTCGTAAATGCAAGGCCAGTATAGGCTCGAGGCACTCTCATCCAAAAGCCTCATCAAGTCTTTGGCGATGCCTTCTAAGATCCCCCGCTCTGCGCCACTTGCCTTCGCATAGATGCGACCATCCACTCTCACCTCTCCGATGTCTCGCAGCTTCTCCATCAACATGGCATTCTGCACCAAGAGTGCTTCGCCAAACATCTCCTCGTAGCGTGCCTTATACTGCTTCATGGCAAGATTTTGCTGACGGAGACCATCAGGGAATTTTTCTCGAAGCACTTGAGCAAGCTTGTCTTCTTCGCTGGACGCTGGCTCTGCCGCTTTTATGTCTGGCGTATCCTTTGGCATCTCTACCATCCGCGCATCATCAGGCTCACGCATGGCGGGAGCTGTAGGTGCTGCCTTTCCCGGCTCTATCGCATCTTTGGGAACAAGGAAAGTAAAGGTGAGGTTTTCATAGTCCACATCGCTATTCTTTGCGATGGCGCGGAGAATCCCCATCATCTGCTTCGGCTTGATTTTCGTTTCTACATACCAGATACCGCCTATCAACACTCCGTCAAGCATATAGCTGGTCTCAAATAAATTCCCTACATAATTAGGACCAGGCTGTTTGCGAGATGCCGACGCCAGCCTTTGGAATATTTTTGGATAATCCTCATACAGCATTTTACAACATTTCACATACATATCACGCCAGCCATTCACTTGGGTCTCATCCCCAAAGTAACAGAATGACAGTGGCTGGAATCCCTGGTAGTCTCTTTTTTCCGCCAAATCACAAGTCAGCTGAGTGAGTTTATCCTCTTCAGCATTCCTCCCATAGGCTTCCGAGGGCTCCGCAGTGACCAGCGGCTCTGGTTCCTTTTCTTCTGCTTTCGGAGGTGCTTTTACTACAGAAATCTGCTCTTTTACAAATCGTTTCCGGTACGTAAGCAATTTCTGGTGAAGCAGTGCCCAATCGTCCCTTGAAAAAACATCATGGATCGTATGAACAGCAAAATAGTCGTATAATTCTTTGATTGTATAAACATTCACCTTGTGTAATCTGGCATTCAATTCAAACGGCAAATCCAGATGGTATATATTCCATTTCTGCACATAGGGAGGGATTCGGCTAAAGTCTTCTTCAGAGAGCAGGCGCATAGATCGGGGAAGTCTTTCATCTGTCTCATGTTCCACGTCTGCTTCATTCCCAGTGGGAACAGCCTGTGTCTCCCTTCGTGAGGCAGTAGAAAGAAAAGAACCATCTCGCAGATACACCTGCAGCTTATCATTCGCATCCTGCCAGTCTTTGAAATCAATAGTATAGTTTTCCTTATAGTCTGCCAGAAAGTACTGGAGCGCTTTGACGGTATGTACCCCTTCTTCCTCTAGTTTTCGTTGGAGCGCAGGTGCGAGATGAAGCCGATCCACGATAGAGAGCTCCGAAGAGTTTGTAGTGGCAGACACCTTACGAATGACTAGCTCATGCTTTATGACAGGCACAGACGGTGGCTTCTTGATCGGTTCCGCATGTTTATCAGAAGCCCCCGCATCCACACGGACTCCATCCACCACAATGATCGGTGCTTTTTTCTTCTTCTCCTCGACTTCAAGTCCCGCATCTTTCCTCGCTTTATTCAGGATCATCTGATACCAGTTCCGGTCTTTTTTATAGATATCCACGACTTCATGAAAACTCCGGGGGATCGGTCCTTCGAAGCCCACAGCCCCATCCGTCATCAGAAGCTTCATTCTCTGATACTGGATGCTCATACCATTCTCATTTCGGAAGGTCGCATCGATCGTATGTCCCAGATGCAGGGCTCTTTTTTGCAGATTTTTTGAAAGATCGGCAAGAATCTCTTTTTCCTTCTGTGGTTCCTCCTGTATCTGCAGATACGCATCCAAAAGCAGTGCCACTTCATACCGGTTCCAAGGAAGCTGGCGGGCCATAGTGCTCTCCTCCTCATGTTCTTCTTTGCACGTCAAAAGCCCATCTTCCGACGCTTTCGCATCAGAAAATGGGCTCTCTAAAGCAGAGGAGATTACTTTGTTACCCCCCCCTACCTTCGTAGGTTGTCAATTTAATTTTAGGACGCATGCCAAAGAGATGAGAACTCCGCCGTTTCCACTGCGTGAATTTTTTCATTTCTTTCGCCTCCCATAGATATAAATAGCTATAATTAGTTTTATTATAACACAGAGAGACGTCAAAAACATTCATTGTATCAGACTTTCCTAAAGGAAATCATCATTTTTCAAACTTTAATTTCCAAAGCAAGTATTAAGACAACAGAAAAGCCGTCTTTACCCTAAGAAAGTAGACGGCTTTTCTATCAAAATCTATACTGGGGCTTCACCGTTGCCGGATAGTGCCCTTTCTATATATTATACCATATGCAAAAAGCGAAACAGATATTTCTGCTCCGCTTTTTGCATTCTGTGCACCACAAAGACGCAAAGCGCGATCTGATAGGATCCATGGAGGCATTCCCTGCAATCTGGCACCAGCGCATTTCACGGTTCATGTCGTACAGGTACGGCTAAACTTCGCTCTAGGGTTTGCCGTGGAGGCGAATCCTGCATGAGATCTTTCTTTTCTTGCTACGTCTTTATGCGATTGTATTTCATACACTCTCTGGCGGCTAGCACGCTTTCGAGCGGGAGGAGGAAAATCAGATCTGCCGCCTACCCTTCGGTTCTCCTTTCCTATAGGTGCGTGCACGAAGGAGTACAAAAGGGCTTTCAGCTCCCGGGAGGATTCCCCTCTCCATAAAATACCATCGCGTAAATTCTTAGTTTTACACGGTTTGTATATGGGAAATGGGATCTGTATTTCCTTTTTCTCACAGCACGCCGCTGCTATCGGTCTTTGTGATATATTTCGCGGGAATGGGGTGATCGAGGCGATAGATGATGCTGATGGGCTGGGAGCCTTCGTGGGAGACGATCTTTGCGGTGCCGAGGAAGGTGTAGGCCATGGCATTGCGGTAGGCGTCCTGCTTGGCGCTTCGGACGAAGAGGAGGACGATGCCGCCGGATTCTCTTTGAGAAAGATAGCGCTGTCCAGTCTTGGACTCGGGCGTGGTGGTGGACTGGCTCTGCCAGTGGAAGAGGTGGCGGTCGATGGAGTAGTCTTCGTAGAGGGTGGTATCGGAGAATTCTTTCTGCGATTTATTGAGTGTCACGAGGAAGATGTCTGTCGGCTGCGTGACGGTATCGCTGTTTGCAGGGTCGAGGTATTTCACGCCTTCGCGAATGCTGGCGGGCTTGGCGAAGCCGAGGGCTGCGAAGATCTGGTCGCGCGTATAGCTGTCGTAGACTTCGAGGGCGCAGGGATAGGGAAGCTTTGCCTCTTGGGGAATGATGTCGATGCGTTCATAGAGGAAGTCGAGCAGTTCGCTGATTTCCTCTTTGAGGGCTGGTTCTTTTTCAAAGCGCGTGATGGCGAGGGCGGGGTCTTTCGGGCTGTCTTTCTGTCCATCAGGGAAAAGGGTGATCGCCCACATGCGCAGGTATTTCTTTTCGATGAAGGTAAGGCTTTTCGGGATTTCTTCATAGGCGCGGCGCAGGAAGGAAATCCATCGCGGGGAATCTATGGAGAGGGTGCGGTTCATGGATTTGCGGAGGGCTTCTTCTAGGTCGGTCACGGGGATCGCGGGGAGGATCTCAGCGTCCATGAGGAGGCGCGTATAGGTGCGCGTGCCATTGTAGAAGACGGCGGGCTCTACCTGGGTCGCGCGGAAGAAGTCGGAGAGGGTCGGCCGGCTGCCGGTGGCGGCGTAGAGTTCTTTCACCATTTCGATATAGTATTCATTTTTCCGAAGGCGGCTGGCGATGTTTTCGAGTACCCATTTTTGTGCCTGCTCTTCGAGCTGGATGGCGCAGCCTTTCGGTACGTGAGGAAATCCTTCTTGGATTTCTTTCTTGATGATGACACGATGCTTGCCGAGGAGCGATGCGAAGCGGCGGGAAAAGTCGTACTTGCGGCTGGCCTGTGCGACGAAGTCGAGGACGGTGAGGCAGTCTTTTCCTTTCGAGAGGCGCAGGCCGCGGCCGAGCTGCTGGAGGAAGATGGTCATGCTGTTCGTCGGCCTTAGGAAGAGGACGGTATTCACCGACGGGATGTCGACGCCTTCATTGAAGAGGTCGACGACGAAGAGGATACGAAGGTCGCCTTCTGCGAGGCGTCCCCGCGCTGCATTTCTTTCTGCTGCCGGTGTATCTGCATCGAGTGCGAGGGCAGGTATGCCGTGCTGATTGAAGCAGTCTGCCATGAAATGCGCGTGTTTCTTCGAGACGCAGAAGCCGAGTGCTTTCACGTCGCGAATATCTGCGGTGTAGCGAAGGAGGGCGTCTCCGATGGCGCGGGCGCGCTGGCTGGCCAGTGCGCCTTCTGCGGTGTAGAGACGTTCGAGTTCGCGCACGTCGTATTCGCCGCCTGTCCATTTGATTTTCGCAAGGCTCACGGGGTCCGTGATCCCGAAGTAGTGGAAGGGGCAGAGAAGACGTCGCTCGATGGCATCGGGCAGGCGTATCTCTGCGGCGATGTGTCCGCCGAAGTAGGAGAGGATGTCTCCCCCATCCATACGCTCTGGGGTAGCGGTGAGGCCGAGGAGGATCTTCGGGTGAAAGTGTGTGAGAAGATGCTGGTAGGATTTCGCTGCGGCGTGATGGAATTCATCGACGATGATCATGTCGTAGTAGTGGGGATCCATTTTTTCAAAGAAGCGCTGACTGTTCAGCGTCTGGATGGACATGAAGAGGTGTTCCACATGACTTGCCCGATATCCCCCGACGGCAAGCGCACCGAAGTCCGGATCTTTCATGACCTGACGGAAGCAGGAGAGGCTTTGTTTGAGGATTTCTTCTCTATGGGCGATGAAGAGGAGGCGCGTCCCTTCTTTTCGTGAGGCGGCAAATCGGCGATAGTCGAAGGCGGAAATCGCCGTCTTTCCGGTGCCGGTGGCGGCGACGACAAGATTGTACCAGCGATCTTTGCCGCGGCGCTCTGTATCAAGTGCATCCAGTATCGCCTGCTGGTAGGGGTACGGCTGGATGTCAAAAGCATAGGAGGAGGCATCTGTCCCGCTACTCCGTCCGCGTTCCCTATCGATAGCGCGACGGAGTTTTTCCTCATCTTTTTGAGGCTCGTAGGAGGTGAAATCCTCGGAGTGCCAATAGGTCTCGAAGGTCGCGCTCATTTTATCGATGATGTGCTGCTGGTCCTGCGCCGTCACTTTCATATTCCACTCCATCCCTTCTGCGATGGCAGCGTGGGAAAGATTCGATGAACCGATGTAGGCCGTCGAGTAGCCGCTTTCCCGATAGAACATGTATGATTTGGCGTGCAGTCTGGTTTCTTTCACATCATAAGAAATGCGTACTTCTGTATGGGGCAGAGACGCAAGCACCTCGATGGCCTTCGGATCCGTCGCTCCCATGTATGTCGTCGTCACGATGCGTAGGTGTCCGCCGCGGGCTGTGAAAAGGCGCAGTGCGGGGAGAAGCAGCTGAAGGCCGGAGAAACGGATGAAGGAGATCAGAAAATCAATGCGGTCAGAGGATGCGATCTCCTTTGTGAGCTCGTGTACCATCGAGACATCCTTCTTAGAATTGGTGAAAAGGAATGATCGCGTGAGTGATGTCGCCGGCCGCTCCCACCGGCGAGGCAGGAGTGTATTTTTCTTATGCTCTAAGGATTTCAACAGAAATGGTGCATTCGCCACCTCCTGACCGCCTCCCAGTTCTTCTGTCTTCTTTGCCAGGGAGGCAATGAGTTCATTCGTGAGTGCCAGTTGGTGGTCGACGCTGTTCTCCTCATCCCTGTCCGCGATGTCCTTCAGGCAGAGTCGTATCACCTGCTGCAAATACGAAGAGAGATAGCCCACGGCTTCCTCAGCATCCACATCTTCCTCTTCTGCACGCACCTGATCCTCGGCCAGTGCCTCTTTCAGCACTTCAGCAAAACGCCGCGACATGACTTTCTCGTACACGCCATCTTTTAATTTTTCAATTTCAGTCATAGGTGTCATTGCCTTTCCCTTTCTGAGAAGCCAATAGATATGTAAGAGCTTTTTTATATAGTATCATAAAAATCTCTCGCCGTAGATGAAAAACAGATCATCTGATCTTCTCTACCCACCGGGAAGTATACATCATCTGAATCTCTGTATTTACTGCGAAAATGGTATCTTCTCTATTCGTATGATCCATGAAATGAACTATATATAGCGTTATCCGCCTTTTCCCTATTGCATTTTTCTCTAGAACGTAGTACCATATAGTCATGAAACATGGACATATTTGAACATGTTCCCCAGACGGACGGTTTCTCCGATCTTCAGAATTCTCCAAGCGCTACGAGATCACAGGGAGGGCCGCACCGGAAGGGGCAGATCTGCCATATGCACCGTGCGTCATCGGATGGGTCAGCGGAAGCGTACAGCCTGCTGCCGATGCCCATTTTAGGCTGACAAGCAAAAAAATGAATATCCGGAAGCATGGCTTTTCCACTTCCCTGTCCTCTGCGAGGCCGGGTTCCGACGATAGCACAGGCCCTCCTGCACTTAGGTGCTCATGGACGACCGTCACCGATTCCGAGCTCCGCCTGCATCGGGCACAGGTGGGAAGCCTTTTCCGGATGTTTTTTATGTCTTTGTAAGAAAAATCCCCATGGGCTATGGCATGACACATGCCGCAGCTCATGGGGATTTTTCTATTGACTTTTTTCTCACTCATTCGTGGCTTCTTCTCAGACAGAGTATCCTGCTTCTCGCGCTATTTCTTTCACATACGGGATCGAACTTTCTGTCGCAGCAGCAATGTTGTCGATCGGCATGTTCAGTTTGAGCAGATTCATGATCACTGTTCTACCTTTTTTCTCCATACCGATTTCGATCCCTTCCTGCATGCCTTCGGTTTTATATTTTTGGAGTTCCATCAAAAGTGTCATATATTCTCGCCTCATTTCTTTATGTTCTTTGATCCGGATCACTTCTTCGTTGATTTCTTTCGTCAATGCACCTTCTGCTGCTTTCCCGTCCACATAGCGCAGGAAGGCTGCTATATCCGGGTCAAGGGTATCACTTTCGCCTTTCGCGTTCAGGAAGATCTTTGTCGAAAGATCTCCCAGCTCCAGACCTTCCTTTTCGATGCAGCGATGGCGGAAGGTATACATGGGGAGATTTTCGCCGAAGGGGTCGAAGGTACAGATGAAGATGATGAAGGACTCTTTCAGCTCTGTATAGTACTGCCCTTTTTTCAGCTCGTCCATATCGATCATGCCTTGATAGTAGCGGGTCCGCTTGGGGAGTTCCCCTTCGCTGCCATTCGTACATTGCATCTCGATGTCATAGACATGGCCGTTTTCATCGTGCACATAGACGTCCAGACGGATGCTTTTGCTGTCGTAGCGGTTGTCTATGGATTTTTCGCCTTCTGGAAATGTGATCTTTTCGATCCGGATGCCCAAAATCTTCTCGATCAGGTATTTGCAGATCCGCTGGTTCTGCATGACTTTCTGGAAAAGAAAATTATCCTGGATGGTCAGCTCTTCCCATTGTTTGAATCGTCCCATGGCATCACCGCCTTTCTACCTGTATTGTAACAAAAAATAGAGAAAAAGCGAAGAGAAATTCCGCAATATACAAGCCGAAAAGAAGCATTCTCTCATCATATTTTGTATCTGTATGAGGGAAACAGGCAATAGAAAAGCAGCCTGCCGATGAAAACCGACAGGCTGCTCTTCTATGATTTTTATTTTTCCAGCTTCTTGAAAAGGCTCGCCATTTCGAGTGCATCCATCGCACATTCGAAGCCTTTGTTGCCGGACTTGAGGCCGGCGCGGTTGATGGCCTGCTCGATGGTATCGGTGGTGAGGACACCGTAGAGGACGGGGATACCGCTGGAGAGGGAAGCCATAGCGACGCCCTTCGTGACTTCGGTCGCTACGTGTTCGTAGTGATCGGTCTCGCCGCGGATGACAGCGCCGAGGCAGATGACGGCATCATATTTGCCGCTTTCTGCCATTTTCTTCGCTGCGAGCGGGATCTCGAAGGCGCCCGGCACCCACGCGAGGTCGACTTTGTCCATGTCGACGCCATGACGGGCGAGACCATCGGCTGCGCCATCGATGAGTTTAGAAACGATGACTTCATTGAAACGGGAAGCGATGATGCCGACACGGATGTCGCTTTCATTGAAAAGTCCGGAAATGATATTCATGAGGAAGTCTCCTTTGGGTATATGTAACATATTATGTAAATGGTAAAGTCTAGGGTTCAAGGTTCAGGGTTCAGGGTTCGGGGTTGTTGTGGCGGCTGCGCCGCGAATATATGGCCGATGCGCCGATTTTTGTAAACTGAAATCCTCGAAACTGGCATTTCAGTCACCAGTCACTAGTCACTAGCCACTAAAATCCTATGCCTTCGGTTCTATGATGTCCTGGTCGAGCTTCAGCATGTGGCCCATTTTTTCCTGCTTGGTCTTGAGGTAGAATTCGTCTTCTCTGGTGGGCGCGATCTCGATGGGGACGCGCTCGGTGATGGTGATGCCGTACTCGCTGACGTCGTCGATCTTCTGCGGGTTGTTTGTCAGGAGGCGGATGTGGACCGCACCTAGATTCCTAAGGATCTGCGCACCGGTCATGTACTCACGAAGGTCGGCAGCGAAGCCGAGCTTGAGATTCGCTTCAACGGTGTCATAGCCTTCGTCCTGCAGGGCATAGGCGCGGATCTTATTGATGAGACCGATGCCGCGGCCTTCCTGACGCAGGTAGACGAGGACGCCGCGACCTTCTTTGGCGATCTGGCGCATAGCTGCGGAGAGCTGCTGTCCGCAGTCGCAGCGCAGCGATCCGAAGCAGTCACCAGTGAGGCATTCGGAGTGGATGCGGCAGAGGACGGGAGATCCGTCATCGACCTTCCCCATGGTGAGGGCGATGTGGTGCTCGCCATTCATACGGTTCACGAAGCCGTAGATCTCAAAGTCGCCGTACTTGGTCGGGAGTTTGGCGGCGGTGATGCGCTCGACGAAGATCTCATGCTTTTTCCTGTATTCGATGAGTTCCTGAATATTGCCGATCTTGAGGCCCTTTTCCTTCGCAAGGCGGAAGAGGTCTTCGCGGCGGGCCATGGTGCCGTCTTCATTCATGATCTCGCAACACAGGCCGGCGGGCTTGAGCCCCGCAAGGCGGGCGAGGTCGACGGTCGCTTCGGTATGGCCCTGCCGTTCAAGGACGCCCCAGCGGCGAGCTTTCAGTGGGAAAAGATGTCCCGGGCGACGGAAATCTTCCGGCTTCGCGCCGTCTTTGATGGCTTCCAAGGCTGTCATGGAGCGGGCGGCGGCAGAGACGCCGGTGCCGGAGTCCTTGTAGTCGATGGACTCTAAGAAGGCGGTCTGGTGATTGTCCGTATTGTGACGGATCATCGGTCCGAGGTACAGGGATTCTGCGATTTCCTCGGACATCGGCATGCAGATGACGCCCTTCGCTTCGGACGCCATGCGGTTCACATTCTCCGGCGTGGCGAATTCTGCGGCGCAGATGTAGTCGCCTTCGTTTTCGCGGGACTCAGCGTCCTGCATGATGACGATGTGTCCCTGCCTGATTTCTTCTAAAATATCTTCAATCGGGTCAAATTTAAATTCCATAGTTTCCTCCAGAAAGTGTCTCAAGCATGCCCATGGTGAGACCTTCTTCCGTGTCCTTTTTCATGAGCTGCTCCACATATTTTCCCAGGTAGTCGCACTCGACATTCACCGGGTCTCCCGGGTGCTTCCCGAGAAGGATGGTCTTCTCCCCCGTATGTGGGATGAGGGAGATCGTGAAGCGGTCTGCTTCGCGCCTTGCGACCGTGAGGCTCACGCCGTCGATGGCGACAGAGCCTTTTTCTATGATGTATTTCATCCATTTCTTTGCGATGGAAATCGTGACATTCACCGCGTTTCCGTCCTTGATGAAGGAAATCAGGCGTCCCGTGGTATCGACATGGCCGAGCACGATGTGACCGCCCAGACGATCCGAGAGACGGAGCGCCCGCTCGAGATTCAGGGGCGAGCCGACGCGCACCATGGAAAACGACGTGCGGGAAAGTGTCTCCGGCGTGACGTCGCAGTCGAAAGAGTGCGTATCCATCCGCGTCACGGTAAGGCAGGTACCGTTCACCGCGATGCTGTCGCCGAGCTTCGTCCCTTCGAGGACTTTTTCACAAGAAATGGTGAGCGTGCAGGAAGATGCTGTGGGCTTCATCCCGCGAAGCGTCCCGATTTCCTCTACGATCCCTGTGAACATGGCTCTTCCTCTCTCTTCAGCAGGTCGACGTCCGTCGGGCGCGTGGACTCTGCCTTTTCTTCTTTGGCTTCTTTTTCTACATACGCCTCGATGACGAGATCCTTCCCCGTCATCTGCGTCTGGATGTCACGGAGACGGATGGCCTTCGGGATGGTCGGTGCGCCCTCGCCGCCGATGAGCCCGGGCGCAGAGACGCCGCCGATGATCATCGGCGCGGTATAGATGCGTACCTTGTCGACGATACCGGCATCAAAGGCAGACGCAGCGAGCGTCGCGCCGCCCTCTAAGAGGATGCTGTCGATGCCTTTCAGCGCAAGACCCGTCATGGCGGCCTCGAGATCCACACTGCCTTTCTCTTCGCTGTCCGTCATGATGATATCGACGCCCATATCCGAGAGGGCTTTGCGCTTTCCCTCATCCGAGGCCGTCGTAGTGAGGATGATATTCTCCCCCTCTTCCTGAAATACCTTCGCTTTGAGCGGCACCGAAAGATGCCCATCCACGATGATACGCACGGGGTCGATCATCCCCTCCGTGCGGGCCGTCAGCTGCGGATTGTCCGCAAGGATCGTCCCCGCGCCGACCATGATGCCCTTGTAGCAGCCGCGCAGCACATGCACTTCTTCCCGCGAGTCTTCACAGGAAATCCACTGGGAGTCCCCCGTGTGGCAGGCCGTCTTGCCATCCAGAGACATCGCAGCCTTGTAGAGGACGAAGGGCTTGTGCTGCGTGATATATTTCAGGAAAACTTCATTCAGCTTCTTCGCTTCCTCTTCCATGATACCAACCGTCACGAAAATCCCCGCTTCTTTCAGCTTGCGGATCCCCTTGCCGGCGACGAGAGGATTCGGATCCTCCATCGCGACGACCACGCGGTCGACGCCTTTTTCCACCACGAGGTCAGCGCACGGCGGCGTCTTCCCATAGTGCGAGCAGGGCTCGAGCGTCACATAGAGCGTCGCCCCCTTCGGATCTTCTGTCGCGTGAGCGAAGCAGTTCACTTCCGCATGCGGCCCGCCATATACTTCATGCCAGCCCTCGCCGATGATGCGGCCATCTTTCACGAGCACCGCCCCGACCATCGGATTCGGACGGGTATGTCCCATGCCGCGCACCGCCAGCTCCAGCGCACGGCTCATGAATTTTCTGTCTTCATCTATACGCAAAAAATCCACCTTCCTTTCCTTCAGGGAGGTGGACAGCCAAAAAGTCTACCACTCTTCTTTCATCCGGACTCTAACCGTCGGCTCTGGGTTCTCACCAGATCTACTGCAGGACATCCGCAGCTCGTGGGCTCAGAAAATCTTTACCACCGGTGGGGAATTCCGCCCCGCCCTGAAGAGATATATTTCTACGTTTCTATTATAACAGATGACGCAAGAGGGATGCGTGGCTGGGGGCTGGGGACTAGTGACTGGTGACTAGTGACTAGTGACTGGTGACTGGTGGCTAGTGGCTAGTGGCTAGTGGCTGGTGGCTAGGGATGAGAAAGGAGAATACCGCTTTCCACGTACTGCAGCCTTCCCCGCGTGGGGAAGGTGGCGAGCGTAGCGAGCCGGATAGGGTCCTAGCGGGATAAAAACGCGAAAGAAAAACCGTCTCAAGCCCGCGCTTTACGAGAGTACCCGAGCGCCGCTCACCTCACATTCCCTTTCATCTCTTCCCGTAGAAGGCTGCCCCTGCGGGGCAGATCTATCCTCCGCCTTCGGCGCGCCCCTTCTTCAAGGGGCTGCTCAGCGGTCATGCAAAAGCGCGACATCCGAGAATACCGCTTTCCCCCGTATCGTCATTTCGAGCGAAAGCGAGAAATCTTTTCCGTTCGCGGTCAAGCCAAGGATGCGAGAACAGCGGTTAACGGGAAACGCCATACTCCATACGAACTGGAACTAAGGAGGTAGAATACACACTATCCCCCGCACCATAGCCTTCCCCGCGTGGGGAAGGTGGCGAGCATAGCGAGCCGGATAGGGTTCTAGCGGGATGAAAACGCGAGAGAATGAGCGTCTCAAGCCAGCGATTTACGAGAGTATCCGAGCGCCGCTCACCTCACATTCCCTTTCATCTCTTCCCGTAGAAGGCTGCCCCTGCGGGGCAGATCTATCCTCCGCCTTCGGCGCGCCCCTTCTTCAAGGGGCTGCTCAGCGGTCATGCAAAATCGCGACATCCGAGAATACCGCTTCTCCGCACCATAGCCTTCCCCGCGTGGGGAAGGTGGCGAGCGTAGCGAGCCGGATAGGGTTCTAGCGGCATGAAAAACAGCTGAGAAAAGCGGAGAGGTGCGCGGCACATATGGGGAGCGCGAGTCCCTGAGCCTCGAATGACAAAGATTTCTCGCAGTCGCTCGAAATGACGATACAGGGATGAGAATCATTCAACATCGTTTTTTACCGCTATGGGGATCCATCCTCCGCCTTCGGCGCGCCCCTTCTTCAAGGGGCTGCTCAGCTGTCATGCAAAAGCGCTGCCCCGAGCGCCACCGATAGAGACTATACAATGAGAATACCGCTCACCAAGCGAAAAAGCCCAGTGAGCCCCGGGGCTCCTGCTCTTTCGAGACGAACCACCAGAACCCACTGCGCTTTTGCATGATTCATGAACATCGAAGGTCGCGCGTATCGCAAACCTTGAACCCAAAATCAACTGTATGACCTGCCCGCTGGCGCGAGCCGGTTTCCGCCATTATTTATTCTTCTTCTCCAGCAGCAGTGCTTTTCTGGAAAGATTGATACGGCCCTTGTCATCGATCTCCGTGACCTTGACCATGATCTCATCCCCTTCGTGGACGATGTCTTCCGGCTTCTCGACTCTCTGGAGAGCGAGCTGAGAAACATGGACAAGACCTTCCTTGCCCGGCAGGATCTCTACAAAAGCGCCGAACTTCATGAGACGGGTGACGCGTCCGAGATAGGTCTCGCCGACTTCGACTTCCTTCACGAGAGACTCGACCATCGCTTTTGCCTTCTGGGCAGCTGCCTCATCTTCGGAAGCGATATATACGCGACCGTCCTCTTCGACGTCGAGTTTCGCACCGGTTTCAGAGATGATCTTATTGATGGTCTTTCCGCCGCTGCCGATGACGACACGGATCTTGTCGACCGGGATGGTGAGAGAAATGATCTTCGGTGCATACTTGGAAAGATGTTCTGCCGGCTTATCGATGCATTCTGCCATCTTGCCCAAGATATAGAGACGGCCTTCATGTGCCTGCTTCAGTGCAGTCAGCAGGATATCTCTGGAAATGCCATGGACTTTGATATCCATCTGGATGGCATTGACGCCCTTTGCTGTACCTGCGACCTTGAAGTCCATATCGCCCAGTGCATCTTCCATGCCCTGAATATCAGAAAGGATGGAGAATTTGCCGCCGTCTTCGATGAGACCCATCGCGATGCCTGCGACCGGTGCCTTGATCGGTACGCCTGCATTCATGAGGGACATGGTGCTGCCGCAGACAGAAGCCTGCGAGGAAGAACCATTGGACTCCAGGATCTCAGAAACGACGCGGATCGCATACGGGAATTCATCGACACTCGGGATGACCGGGAGGAGCGCACGTTCTGCGAGCGCACCATGACCGATCTCACGGCGTCCCGGACCACGGGAACCCTTCGTCTCGCCGACACAATAGGACGGGAAATTGTACTGATGGATGTATCTCTTCTCGGTGACCGGGGTGAGGTCATCGATGATCTGTGTCTCCGACATCGGAGCCAGCGTGGTAATGGAGAGCGCCTGAGTCTGGCCGCGGGTGAAGAGCGCCGAGCCGTGAACGCGCGGGAGCAGTCCCACTTCGCAGGTAATCGGACGGATCTCCGTCAGCTTTCTGCCATCCGGACGGATGCCTTCATTCGTGATGGTGTGACGGACGATTTCCTTCGTCAGATGGTCGAGCGCATCCGCCACATCCGAGAGATGTTCCGGGTAGATCTCAGCGAAATGCTCCATCGCCGCCTTCTTCGCAGCAGCGATATTGCCATCACGGCGCAGCTTATCCGCATCGAAGATCGCCTTCTTCAGGGACTCGGTCGCAAACGCTTCGACATCCTTTTCGATCTCTGCCGGGACTTCCGGGAAGGTCAGCACGCGCTTTTCCTTGCCGACTTCTTCGATGATCTTTTTCTGGAAACGGCAGATCTCCTTGATCGTCTCGTGGCCGAACATGATCGCATCGAGGACTTCTTCCTCCGGTGCTTCCTGCGCGCCGCCCTCGACCATCATGATCGCTTCTTCCGAGCCGGCGACCGTCACATTCATCGTGGACGCTGCCATCTCTTCCTGTGTCGGGTTGATGACATACTTGCCATCCACGCGGCCCACGCGGACGCCGGCGATCGGCCCGTCCCACGGGATATCGGAAATGCCGATGGACGCGGACGCACCGATCATGCCGCACAGCTCCGGTGCATTGTCATAGTCGACAGAGAGCACCGTCGCTACGACATGGATATCATTTCTGCATCTTTTATCAAACAGAGGACGGATCGGACGGTCGATCAGACGCGCACAGAGGATCGCCGAATTTCCCGGACGGCCTTCACGACGAAGGAATCCCCCCGGCATCTTGCCGACAGCATACATCTTCTCTTCATAGTCGACAGTCAGCGGGAAGAAATCCGTGCCTTCGCGAGGCTCCTTGCTCGCCGTCGTAGCGACAAGGACAGCGGTATCCCCATATCTTACCAGTGCAGCGCCATTCGCCTGCTTGGCCATTTTACCAGTCTCAATGATCAGTGGACGACCGGCCAGTTCCATTTCAAATGTTTTGAACAATTCCTGTTCCTCCTTAGTAAATGCTTCTTTATACGACTACTTATTATATAATACAACTTTCATCTTTCACAAGGGGGAAAATGAAATGGGTTGGAGAGTTCGGGGTTAGCCCCGGGGACGGGGCACCCTTCGATTATGGCTGAAAGCTCTGCTCGCCAGTGAGGGGTGAGGAGTGAGGAGTGAGGCGCATAAAAATATAGAAGCGCCGCGGAGTATTGAAATAAGCGTAAAACACGTTCCCCCTTGAAGAAGGGGGGGTGCCCGAAGGGCAGGGGATAGACTGCCTCGAAGAGGCAGAATTCTGCAGAATGAGAAACGGAAAATGTGGAATAGACGATAGAACGTCTGGAATAGATGGCATGCTTTCCGCTACGCATAAGGCAGAAACGTACTGCGGACCATGGTGGGACTTTTTTATGGAGGTTTTGATGGAACTCAAGCCCGCTCTCATTTAGAATAATTCTCCTTCCCCTCTTCCCGCCTCCCCCCACACAAAAAGCCTCTATATCTCAGCAAACGAGATATAGAGGCTTTTTTCATTCAATAGATCACCACATCCTCCTGCTTGACTTCTCCCCGTCCCCAGGAGTGGACGAAGGCATGGTCACGCAGGCGGTAGACACGGAGAGAGTCACACGAGCCGTCGATCAGGACGGAGGCGAGGCGTTCCATTTCCTCGCACTGCTTCCTCGTGAGATATCCCTCGAAGCACGACTTCTGCACGCGGATGGCATAGCGCGAGAGGCACTTCACCATTGACGTGCGCCGCTTATTATCCACGATGTCATAAATGATGAGGACGATGAGGCGGCTGTCATCATCAGGCCTGAGCTCGATCTCTTCCATCCCATCGATATCATCCATCACATCGATATCTTCCATCTCCTTCATCATCGGATCACCAGCGCTTTCAGGAGTTCCGCCTTCCCCTCATGCACTGCCTGACGGTAGGAGTCGCACTCCATCTGCACCGTATGACGCCAGGAGTACTTGCCATTGAAATACGAATTCACACTACGCATCTTCCGCTCATACGCCTGAATGAAAATACGCCGCCCCACGCGCGTGAGGTACGTCCCGCCATTCGCCTCGCTCCTTGTGAAGCACGAGGCATCGATCTCGTGGTGCGTCACCAGCGCGAGGCAGAAAGCATCCACGATCGCCGCGCGCCATGGCTCCATCAGATCCGATGCCAGCGCCGGATGCCCATCCTTCAAGGCATGCAGGTAGCCGATATACGGCGAGAGACGCGTCCGCTCGATCGCACTGTAGAAATCATACATCAGCAGTGTATAGCCGAAACTCAGCATCGAATTGAAAGGATCCGTCGGCGGCTGGCGCGTCCGTTTCTCGAAACGAAACTCCTCCGGCAGAAATTCGGAAAGCGCGCGGAAATAGAGGCGCGCCACCGCCCCCTCATACCCCATGACCTCATCCACCGTCTTTGCTGTATGGAGCTTATCCGCGAGGATGCGGATCTGGTCATACGTCTGCTGCACCAAGGGGCTCTCTGCGCGCCGATTGTAGCTCCGAAGGATCGCCCGCTGGTTGTAAATCTTGCGAAAAACCGTGAGCCGCGCAAGATCCAGACAGAAAGCCGCATCCTCCTCGCGATCGAACTGCTCCTTCACACGCGACATATCCTGCGCCGACGTCGACTCCAGCCGACCGAAGAACTTTCCCGTCGTAGAAAGCCACGTCACAGGGATCTCACGTTCCAGGAAATCCACGATCGCCCGTGAACTCACCTGCACGGCATCGATCACCGTGACCCCTTCCACGATCTCACTCGGCACCTCCGCCAGCACTTCATGCTCCCGGCTGATCACATAGCGCCCTTCCCGAAGACCCAGCCGCGCCCCTGCTTCTGTCACATAGATCCAGCTCATAGCGATACCTCCTCATCCAATACTCGTCCCCTTTCTCGGGGATCTTCTCTACTTACATAGGGGCTCATCTGAGCAAAAGACAATTCTGTCTTCGTCCCCTTCCTCGGGGACTTTTTTTTCAATCGACGAAAGCGGGAAATGAAACTACTACGCTTGTGTTTTCGTCCCCTTTCTCGGGGACTTTTTTTCAATGGTATCTTGGGGTGAAATTCGTTGAGAAGGAAGATGGAAAGTTTTCGTCCCCTCTCTCGGGGACTTTTTTTCAATTTCCTTGGAAGAGCATAATGATAATTGCATGCTCATGTTGTTTTCGTCCCCTCTCTCGGGGACTTTTTTTCAATTCCTTTCGATGAAGAATCTCATCAGACGGATTCCCACCCGGTTTTCGTCCCCTTTCTCGGGGACTTTTTTTCAATATAAATGTTAGGAGTAATATGAGTATATTTTGTAATGTTTTCGTCCCCTTTCTCGGGGACTTTTTTTCAATAACATTAATATCACCAATCGTATTTTTACTACCACCAGTGTTTTCGTCCCCTTTCTCGGGGACTTTTTTTCAATCCGACAAGGACGGCGTAGCCTACTACAAGGCAGAAATGGTTTTCGTCCCCTTTCTCGGGGACTTTTTTTCAATAGATACATCATTGAGACGCTCGAAGATTTTTCTGGAGGGTTTTCGTCCCCTTTCTCGGGGACTTTTTTTCAATGTGCTAAAGAGTTTAGCTTTACGGGCGGGAAACTCAAGTGTTTTCGTCCCCTTTCTCGGGGACTTTTTTTCAATGTTCCCATCAGAAAAGAGGAAACTATGAGAGACACAAGAATGTTTTCGTCCCCTTTCTCGGGGACTTTTTTTCAATCGTTCCCCGCTTTGGTGGGGAATTTTTCATCAATCGCGAGTTTTCGTCCCCTTTCTCGGGGACTTTTTTTCAATAACGAGGAAGGCGTTATTATTGTTGGTATCTAACGAGTTTTCGTCCCCTTTCTCGGGGACTTTTTTTCAATCGCGTGCCTGCGAAGCCCCAGCCCGTCTGCTCTCGCGAGCGCATTCGCGGCGGGGATGGATCAATCGCTTCATCAGGCACTCTCCTTCGGAGATGAAATGCCGATTTTCCCAGGCAGGGCGGGCATCGGCGGGGATTTGCAATGAGAAAATAGAAATGAGAAATGGTGGTGCGGCGCATAAAAATATGGAGCCGCCGCGGAGGTTTGAAACTAGCGATTTTCTCGTATCGCAAACCTAATCCCTAGCCACTCATTCCTAGCTACTCATCCTCACAAGCTCTTTATTATCTTATCATTGAGCTCATCATATGTCCATCGGATATCGCTGCCGCGGATGAGGCGGGTGAGCTGGTGGAGGCGCTGGAGGATTTCCTTCGAAGAGAGCCCTTCCCCTACTACATTCTTAGTGAGGCTTTGGATCCGTTCATCGCTCATATTCGTGATCTCATGAGCGATGGGATTTCTGACACTTTCTTCGACGGAGCGGAGTTCTTTGAAAAGGCGGGTGATCCGGCTGTGCTTTTCATTGCTGCGAAGTTCTTCCTTTTCGAAATATTCGCAGATATGGACAATGAGGCTGAAGTAGATCGCCCCTGTCCGCAGCGGGCCGTGTAAGGCTGTCTCCAGATGACTAACCAGACCGGGCCAGTTCCGATTCATGATGGCTCTGTCGACGTTGAAAATCTGATTTCCTGCGCGGTCTTTCTTCGAGTATCCGATCTGGTCAAGAGTAAAGCCGGGGATCTTCTGGATGTACTGGATACCAAGAGAAGCAAGAATAGGCGAGAGCTTGACGATGAATTCCGGATACTGCTTCTTTCTCTGTCTCATTTCCATGACCTGGAAATACTCGGAGAAGTCTCCCGCCCCTTCAATGAGTGGTTTTCCCTCATACTGGGCGATGACTTTATTTGCTTCCTTCCACATGAGGTCGCGCCGCAGGGTGGCGTGCTGAAGGAGCTTTTCAGAAATGGGCGAGAAGCAGTTCTTATTCTGCCTGACGATCTGAAGCGCACCGGCGTACTCGTAGTTCCTGACAAGCGACGTCACCTGACGGACAAGGCCGTGGCGCTTCAGGAGAAGGAGCGGCGGCTCTTCGCAGCGGTTGACCGCACCGGGCTCAGCGTCTTCATTGCAGTCGAGCATTTCGACGAGCTCATCAGCCGTCCGGCAGGGATGATTTCCGCGGTTCGATTTTCTTTCCGGGCTTGGCACCTGAATGGCTTTCGTCCGCGGGTAATCGAGCGCGAGGAGTGCCATGACGGTCTTGATCTGCGGCGTGCCGGAGCTGACATTCAGAAGCCACTCCGCTTCCGGATGGGCATCATACGCGCTGGCAAAAGCGTCCTGCATAGCGGTCAGCTTCTCATACTTCTGAGGCTCGGTGATGCCGCTTCGGAGGATCTCGACCGGCACATCCGGCGCGACGCTCGCGATACCTCTCGTGTAGCAGTGCATCTCGTCTTCCTTCTCTTCCATGTCTTTCGTGAGGAAGAGGATGACTTTGTCTGCCGGATAATGACGAAGGATGTGCAGGATCGCGCCGTCATGATAGCCGCGGACCGGATCCGTATCACCGGCGGGTGTGAATAAGATACGCATATGTAACTCCTTTCAGTTGCAATACATTGTGGACTGGTAACTGGTGACTAGGGACTAGGGACTAGGGACTAGGGACTGGGGGTAGTCCATCCTCGTTTCGTCATCCCGAGCGCAGCCGAGGGATCTTTCTTGCAGGCAGGAAAACGATACATATGAGGAAGTCCGTCATTCTTCGCCGTATGGAGTACGGTGTTTCCCGCTCTCCTCACATCTTTTGTCTGACCGGTGTACAAGGAAGATTTCTCGCTTCGCTCGAAATGACAATACGGGGAAGACGGTACTCTCATTTTCCGCCTGCTTGAGACGTATTTTCCCACTCTCTTTCATACCGCGAGTGCCCTATCCACCCCTTCGGGGCACCTTCCCCAAGCGGGGAAGGCTTTTGGTGCGGGGCAGCGGTATTCTCATTTCGTTGACTTTCCCATCGGGAAGAAAGTGGTGCTTGGGCGTTGCACTTTTACATGACCGCTGTGTAGCCCCTTGAAGAAGGGGCGCGCCGAAGGCGGAGGATAGATCTGCCCCGAAGGGGCAGCCTTCTACGTGAAGGAATGAAAGGGAATATGAGATTGCCCATTCTCGCGTCTCGTCATCCCGAGCGCAGCCGAGGGATCTTTCTTGCAGGCGGGAAAACAGCACATATGAGGAAGTCCGTCATTCCAAGTCGTATGAAGTACGGTGTTTCCCGCGCCCCTCACTTCTTTTGTCTGACCGGTGTGCAAGGAAGATTTCTCGCTTCGCTCGAAATGACGATACGGGGAAAGCGCTACTCTCATTTTTCGCCTGCTTGAGACGTATTTCCCCTCTCGCTTTCATATCGCCAGTGCCCTATCCGCCCCTTCGGGGCACCTTCCCCTCGAGGGGAAGGCTTTGGGTGTGGGGCAGCGGTATTCTCGTTTCGCAGCCTTCTCCATGGCGGGAAGGATCTTGGACTTCTCCCTCCTTCCTTTGGAAGGAGGTGCCCCGAAGGGGCGGAGGTTAGCTCTCGCAGCGGGATGAGACGAAAAGTGAGACAGCCCATCCTCCCGTTTCGTCATCCCGAGCGCAGCCGAGGGATCTTTCCTGTCGCAACGGTGTACGACATGCATGCGGCTGCTCAGAAAATCGCTCGGGCGCTCATCTCCCACTCTCCGTTTCACCGGTGTGCAAGGAAGATTTCTCGCTTTGCTCGAAATGACGATGCGGGGAAGGCTTTGGGTGTGGGGCAGCGGTATTCTCGTTTCGCCGCCTTCTCCATGGAGAGAAGGATCTTGGACTTCTCCCTCCTTCCTCTGGAAGGAGGTGCCCCGAAGGGGCGGAGGTTGGCTCCCGCAGCGGGATGAAGGGGAATATACGATAGTCCGTCCTCCCGTTTCGTCATCCCGAGTGCAGCCGAGGGATCTTTCTTGCAGGCGGGAAAACAGTACATATGAGGAAGTCCGTCATTCCAAGTCGTATGAAGTACGGTGTTTACCGCTCTCCCACATCTTTTGTCTAACCAGTGTGCAAGGAAGATTTCTCGACTTCGCTCGAAATGACGATACGGGGAAGGCTTTTCATGACAAACGGCGAAGCCCCCTTCATTTCTCATTCGAGATAGCTTCCATCGGAAACCATGGACTACGACGCCCATGGTTTCCTACTATTTCTTCTCCCAATACGCGACCTCTGTCTCCGCCGCGCCCATGCCGAGGGCGGTCTTGATGCCGATGCCGGTATACATGGCAAAAGAGGCGAGGGTGGCAGCGAGGCTGGCGGCCATGTCATTTTTGAAGAAGCCGTAGGTCACATTTCCGCGGAAGGCGCGGATGCGGCGGCCTTCTACGGAGAAGGGATGCATGTGAAGGTGGTAGTCGGAGATGTCCAGCTGGCTCGCAAGGTGGTCTATGAGGTCCGGCTCATCGATGATGGAAGCATCGCTGAAGACATTCCATTTCCGGACAAGGCTGACAAAGAGGAGGCGGGGATCGGGAAAGATGGCATAGGTGCCATTCGTCTTGAAAGAGGTGGAGGTGCGGAAATCCATATCGATATGGTGGATGCGCCGCCCGCTCCAGCAGCGCTCCTCGATGTCTGCGAAGGTTTCCTGTCTTGCGATACGGAAGTGAGAGAGCCCCACCGGATAGCCGCGCTGCTTCAGGGTGAGCTGGTTCTGCTTCATGAGCGGCACGAGGATCTCATCGAAGGCTTCTTCGGTGAGGGTCTGAATGCGCCAGTAGAGTTTCCCTTCTTTCAAAGTGACATATTGACTGTAGGGGCGCACCTTCTCTTCGTGCATGGCCGCCGCCCACGCGGGGGAGATGACGCCCATGAGCGCACCGTGGAGAACGGATCCCATGGACTGGTTCAGCTTTTCCCCTTCGGGAAGGGTGAGTTCGATTTCTGCCTGTCTCAGCATAGGATTTCCTCCCCCTCCAGATAACAAAGCCCCATGAGGTAGCAATTACCATCTGCGCACACGAGTTTCAGTGTGTGCGGCGAAATGACTTTATCACGGAAGTGCTTGCCATTCCGGAAAGAAGCTTCCATCAGTTTTCGCGTCACGTAGACGGCATCTTCCCGGCGAGGTGCCAGTGCATAGACGAGCGTCTTGGAAAGAAAGCCCGTCCCGCCGCCTAAGAGAAGGTCGGCATACTTGTGCTTCTTGATATCCCCGAGTCCGCGGTCTACATCGCGCTCTGCATTCTGCGCAAAGGGATGAGCGAGGATCTCATACTGGAAATCGACAAAGTCCCGCAGCACGCGAAGCAGGCTCTGGAAGTCCCGTATGCCGAAATGGCCCATCGCGCGCATGTCGTCATCGATCCCCAGCGTGAAGGTAAGCTTCGTGCCGTAGTCGAGGCATTCGCGGAAGAGCGCCACCTGATGCGGATCATCGGCATCGACGCTGAGGTCACACTTGGCGGCGACGCAGAGATTTCCTTCTTCCCATATCGCATCACTGACGGTCAGCCCACGGAAATAGCTGTCCACCATGTCGCGCTTTTCTTCCTGATTCAGCGGGATGTCGAGCTTCTTCTCAAGAGCGTCCATGGCACGACCCATCTCGCCCTTTTTCCCCGCTGCCTGTCTGAGGTTCATCCAGTCACTCTGATACAGGCGCTGGTTCTTACGGATCACGCTCGTCAGGATCGCCGTGCGGAAAGCTCCTTTCAGCGAAGAGCCCGGGACGTAGGGATTTCCTTCTGCATCACGGATGAATCCGGCGATGTCATTCACCCTGCCATTCCGATCGGCGGCGTAGTACTCCTCTTCCGCGCGGATGACGCCGTCATCCTGCATGACATGGATGACATTCCAGACGCTGCCATACGTCCGCCGCAGTTGGGACTGATTTCCCAGATAGCGGAACAGGTCGAAGCGCTGCAGCTCACGGGTGAGCGCCTGCGCGAAGTCATCGATGAGCCCATGCTGCCCGAGAAATACAGCCCATTTCCCTTCATCCAGAAAGTACACTTTATTATGCTTTCGGTCATAGATATAGCTGTCCTTCTTGTATGTCGTCCCGCTGCCGATGAAGGTGGGCGAGTAAACGCCCAGCGTGACTTTCCAATAACGCATACTCATGTCGGCACCCCCAGAAAGAATCCTTTCCCATAGCGGTAGACCGGATGTCCCACGGCTGGCGTCGCCACATCCGCGATGCGTCCGGCAAGGCGGCAAGAGAGCGTACTCCCCGCGGCAAGCATGTAGATGCTCTTCTCTTTCACGGCGCTCTCCATCCCGGGTGTCCAGGTGAGCCCGCTCCGCTTCATCCAGAGCCCCTTCACCTCCACGCCTGCCTCGATTTCCTCTTTCTTCGGCAGGAGACAGGAAATCGTCATCTGCGTGGATGCCTGCGTGTCCATCAGAAGCTCATAGAGAGCGCCGGTGTCCTCTTCCTCTGCGCCATCGGAAACGAGGATGGGATCCGCACCGAGTTCAAATTTCCCCATCCCACTCGAGCGGCGTCCACCGATGCCGGAAAGCCCGAGCAGGTGGAAAAGGGCAAGCACTGATGGAAGGTCTTTCTCATCCGTAAGCCGCACGAGGACGTAGAGCCCCGCATTCTCAGCAAAGGAGAAACTGCCTGCCGCATAGGGACGAGCGAGCCTTCCATTGTAATGGGTATCCACTGAAAGCGCAGCAAACGTCGGCTCCTCTTCCAGCGAATTTTCACCAAAGCGCAGGTCATCGATATAAAGGGAAAGCTCCGATGCACGCAGAAAAGCGCGCTTCTTGCTTTTCTTGCGGAAAGAGGAAGCCGCCCTCGCCTCTCCGAGCGTCTGCCGCTCTTCTGTTTTCACTGGCAGGGAGAGGACGGGCTTTGGCAGGTACCACTGCCACTCCCCCTCTTCCCACCGGCAGGGAAGGAGATCGGAGAAAGCGATGTCTCCCTTCTCAGCTTTCGCCACCAGCGCAGCCAGAGCGTCCCCACCGAGGCGGACCGCTTCGACGCAGAGCGCACTGAAAAGCGTGTCCGCGAGGCAGGTCATGCTGGCCATTTCAAGGCCGCCCCCATGTCCCGCACTGCCGAAATGAACCGGCGTCGTGAAATGGAGCGGCAAGATGTAGAAGCTCCTCATAGCTTTGTCCCCTCAAATATACGGGTAAGTTCCCTGCAATCTGTCTTCTCTCCTGTCCTCGCATCGATCTTCAAGGTGGTGAATCCAGAGAAAGACACGCGGCCATAACCGCGGGAGCCGTGCCCGCCGAGATAGTCGAGCTGCAGCAGGCGGAAACCGTCAGCGAGGACGGTGAGATCTTCTTTCATTTCCGCCTCGTCCTCGATGTTGTACACCAGCTGAAAATCGAAGCTCATCCCTCGCGGCACGCGCTCGATCTGGCGAGGATTCGCCACACCTGTCCCACGGTTGATGGTGTTTTCAAATTTCACTTCGCCCAGATAGGTGTCAGTATCCAGCGCGGAAAAGCGCGAGAGTGCTTTCTGACTGACGAAGGAGTCCGCAAACTGCAGGCGGGAGAGAAGGATGTGGCTCTTCTCTGCCGATCCGAAAAGACGCCGCACGACTTCTTCATCTTTATCCGGCGCTTCCAGCATCCGCTGTCCATTCCTTGCTTTCGCGAGCAGGGTACGCATCTTCCCCTTCACCGAGCTTCCGGGAATGATCGGCTGGTGTGTCATCGTATCTCTCACAAAAACGCTATCCACCGCACCAATGGGGGCATAGTCACTCGACCCGCCGATGTGAAGCCCCGTCTCGACCGTGAGCGTGGCTTTGATGATGAGTTTCCCTAAGAGTTGTGCCTGTCCCATACTAGTCTTTCCCTCCATAGAATTTATGGAATGCCACGAGCGCTTCCACATAGCTTGCAAACTTCTGATATTTCTCTACACTATCGCCAATACCGTCGATCCAATCCATAAGCTCTGCTTTATCATTGAAATCTTTGACCGGTGTTCCCATTCTTCCGATCTGATAAGCCAATTTTACTTTCAAAAATTTCACTTGCATTCGCAAATCTTCCGGCAGTTTTGTCCCTTGCTGAAGAAGCCTGTATTGCTCCACTTCACCGGTGACTGCATTCACCGCTGTCAGAAATTTTCTAATCTGCGCTTTCGTGACCATTTTATACTTGGTATTTTTTACTTCCTTATCATGCAATTCCCGCATGACACGTTCTGCCTGATCCACATAATCCGCCATAGCTGCCTCCTTATTTTTCTTTCTCTCTCATGCGATAAATGACCAGCCGAAGAGCCGTTTCCACTTTGAGTCTTTCTTTGCCCGAGGAACGCCCCCACTGGAACAGATTCTTCCGTATGTCTTCGTAATTGGCTTTTTCTTCTGCCGTGATGGCCTTTCCTACCGGTTCCAGCCGGGCAAGGGTATAGGCAAATCGTGCCAGATTGAAGGGCCGCTTCACCAGCAGCTCCAGAAGCCGGTAAAGGAGAGATTTCCCTGCCGGGCATCGTCCTTGCGGCGCTTCGGTGTCATTGATCCCGGTGAGGATCATATGCTGCAGGAGGAAATGCAATTTTTCTCCTGACACTTCCTTTTCTAATTCTTCCCACGTAAAGACCGGTGCAGCGGCCTCGCTCTCTCCAAAGAGAGCCACGCTGTCTTTCCCCGGCTCTTTCTTTGCCATATCCTCCAGCTCTCCCGTATCCTCCGCCATTCGGATCACGGGATAGGTCGGAGAGAAGAGGCCAAGACCCGCCGAGAAGGAGAGCATGCCATTCGTATAGGCAGCAAAGGCTTTCCGAAGATCGACGGCAAGCTCTAAGAGGTCATCCCACGCACCGACGAGGAAGAGGTCATCACCGCCGGAGTAGACGATGTGAACCAGTCTATTTCCTTCTTTCTCGCCGAAGAGGTAGAAGGATTTCTCGCCCGCGGGGAGTTTCTTCTCGCAAATATCTACGATCCCCTTCGTGAAGAACATGGAGAGGCTTCTTGACAGCGCGGCGTAGCGGGAGAATGTCGCATACTGCGTAGGAAGGCCTGCCGCAAAGACGGCACCCAGCCAGTCCACGTCCGCGCGGAGTACACCGAGGCGGTCGATTCCTGTATCTTCCTCTTTCCCGCCGGACCGCTTGGCGAGGTCGCCAAAGTCCAGCGTACTGCCGCCTTCTTTGGCCGCATAGTCCCCCACCCACAGGCGCGTCCCGATCAGAGACGACGTGGCCGATGCATTGCGGGCGTACACGCGGTAGAGCAGCCCTTTCTTCTCGAGCTTCCACTCCTCTTCCGTCGTGACGGCTTTCAGGTACTTCGCCCCAAAGGGAGATGGCAGGGGCAGCGCCCCTTCGATGGGTGCATGCAAGATCGCAAAGACAGGCTTTGCATCGATGATATCTTTCCCAAGAAGGTACATGCCATTGCACGCCGGGCAGACCTGTATTTTTTCATCCTCTTTCCCGGGGACGACATAGTCCTCGAGCTGCGAAGCATCCAGCGAGCGATGGCAGAGCGCGCACTCGCGCATGCCGGGCTCGATCGTATTCAGCGCGCTGTCTTCGTCGATCATGTGCGCGACCTGCTCCGCGCTGTAGCGGCTCTGCTTCTTCTCCGCAATGACGCGGTTCACGCGGCGGAAAATATTGTCCTTCTTCTCCTTCCCCGGGAGCAGCTCTTCTGCCGAGAAAGGCACCCAGCCCGCCGCCACATAGAGCGACGTGCCGTAGTCATGAAGCAGCCGGTCATTCACAGAGCGGAAGGCTTCTTCCAATATCTTCTTCGTCTCCTCCGAATTGTCCGCCATCATGTAGAAGTGTCCGCCGCCGGAGTAAATGAGATTCGCCCGGGACAGCGAGAGCTTCTCCAAGATTTCATCGATGATGTGCTCCATCACCATCGCCAGATAGAAGGAGCGCCCACGCAGCATGCGCATCGCGCCCTTCGTCTGCACGCGGTAGATGAATTTCTGGATGCCGGAGAAGTCAGCAGAAATAAAGAGCAGCGTATCCTTCTTGCGGTTTTCCAGACCGCGCGTGTAGCAGAAATTTTTATAATCTGCGATCCCGTGCTGCTGCATATATCGAAGAATAGAGGACGCCACCGCGGCGGTGATCTTCACATGGTCGAAAAGGGAAATGTCACAGACTTCCCCTTTCGCCGTACTTGAAGGCGCATAGGAGAGCGTATCCTCCAGAATGCGGAGCAGCTCATTTCCCTTCATCTCCTGCGGCGGCCTCTCCTTGAAATTCGCTGAGAGCGTCTCCACGATCCCTGCATATTTCCCGCGACTGGCAAACGGCCTGTCAGCGACCGGCATATTCATCGGAAGCGTCGCATTCAGAGACTGCAAAGGGAAATACGACTTCCTCTTCACCCCGTCGAAGACATTGAATACATTCTCCAGCGTCAGCTCAGGGTCGAATCCGAAAGCCGCCGTCCCGTCATCCCTATCCCGCCGGTCGATGCCTGCGGCGAGATTATCCGCTTCGTAGACGATGTAGGCAAGATCATCCGGGGATAGATGCGCCCCGCTAAGATCCCTCCCATGGTGATAGCGCACACAGCGCACCACCGCTTCTCCTGCCTCCGATATATCGCAAAAAGGGCGCAAAAAATCAGCGCCAAGCTGAGAGTGTGTCTTCCTCTCTCCGCTGGCCCTGATGATGGCCTTGCCTATATCGTGCAGGAGCGCGCCGATCGTCACGATTCTCATCATGTCTGTCATTCCCATCGCTCCCTTCTCTATAGAAGACTGCTTTGAAATTGTTTATGTATTTATTATGGCACAGTGCGTTTTAGCACGCAAGCATTTTTTGATTGACAAAATAAAACGCGCCTCTACTCATGAGAGACGCATTTTACGCAAGCCAAAAGGGAGATGGTTCTCCATGAAGACATTCCCTGCAATCTGACACCAGCGCATTTCATGGTTCATATCGCTTACACGATTAAGCTTCGCTCTAGGGAAACACGGATTACATCATTGTCAGATCTAATCAGTGTTTCCCTAGATTTCTAAAACCATCATGACAAGAAGAACTAATAAATCGTGTTATATTTCATTTTCTATGAAAATACTTTGAATAGCCCAACAAGGATGCAAATCGCTCCTATAATATCAAAGATAAAACCATATTTTGCATTAAACATAGGATAGCGGCAAAAGACAAAAAAACTGTCTTCGTCTGGTCGAGGCCCTCCTAAAAGGGTAGAAGTCGCTATTCCAGCGGCAATCCAGAATGGGCCACCGGAAAAGAAGAAGTAGGCTGCAATCATCATAAAAGGGAAAGCAAAAAGAAAGCTTTCGATCTGATTCTTCAATATGGAACATACCACAGAGAAAGCCAAGATTCCGATAAATGTCATTTCTGCTCCCCTCTACTTGATTAATACAAAAAGGACTGGCCGTAATATCTATAAAACATATAATCTGCATCGTGAGAATTGGGAGCGTCTAATCTAATTTTATTATTTCTAAATTTATTGGTAGGTACGTCCTGAAGAAATGTCCCTGCTGTATTATAGGCTTTGTTACTGATCGCACTGCCCACTATACCAGTATTTTGTATTAACTCTTCGAAAATTGCCTTATTGAGTTGATCATAAGAGATGTTCCTATCTCTTAATTGGATGGACTTCGCTAATTCTCTTCTACTTCTTTGGTAATCATAACAAAAAACTTCTGTCACTTTAAAAATTAGATTATTACTACGGCCCACATAATACACATCTCCTGATAACGTATAATAAGGTGGATCGCATCGTAAAGAGTGGATTGATTCAGCATCTATATAATTGATATAAGATCGACTCTCATCCATCTTTACATATCGTTCTGGATGACTCTGTATCTCCTCTAAAGAAATAGCCCAAGAGTAAAATGGCATAAGGAGCCAAAATAACATAATGACCATAATTTTTTGCATTGCCTTCTTCTCCTTGATTCACCTATGCTAAAAGATCAGGTAGAGAATGAATCCCACAATTCCTGCCAGAACAACCCAAAACCAGCATCCTTCTTTGCGAAATACAGGAAGCGCATTGAGCATTTCAAATTCCCCCTGTAAACGAGAAATGAAGAAATTACGCAGCTCTGGTAAAGGATGATATCCTGAAAGCGCCTCCAAATCAGCATCGCATCGATTCATAATTTCCCTCGCTGAATTATCTGCCACAAAAAGAGCCTCAAACTTCTCCGAAGGAAAGGCTTCTATCATAGCAGAGAATATATGAGAAGTTCCTTCAGGAATGAATCCAGTCCCTTCTATCAAAGACCGTATAGCAACATCCATGTAATCGGCATCCTCTTTTTTGTAGGCACGATGCAGCCAAAGAGACGCACATCGATACCGGATGCCTAATATCCCACTAAAATATGCCAGGAACGAATCACCGAAATACTGCGGAATCTGTTCGGCTGACCACCCCTGCTTTCCACCCCAATCAAACGTTGCCTTGATCAAAGGATTCATCTCTTCTACAGGACGTCCCACATAATAGGAACGGCTATCTCCACAAATAATCCGCATGACCGCGTTCGCTATGGCGACTTGCTGATTTAAATCCATATATTCTCCCCCATTTCCAATTATCGCTGCATCGACATAGCTTTCATCATCGCGATCTGTTCTTGCGGCATCATCTCCACCTCATAGAGAACCCCATTGGCAGAAAGAGCCTGATCTCCCATAAACTGTACGATAGGAATATTCACATACTGTCCTCTCATTTCATCAAAATACATGCCATCCCCTGCATATTGATACCGTTCTCCCGTCTGATAAGATACGAGCCAAAAGGCATCCACGCTTTGAAACAAGGGACATAGCAAAAGCAATACCAGTAATAACCATTTTCTCATCATATGTCACCGTCACTTTTCTCTCGTTTCGTCATTTCGAGTGAAGCGAGAAATCTTTGTCATTCGCAGTCAAGCGGACAATGTCAGGAAACAAAAACGGGAAACCTGTTATCCCGCCTTCCTTCGGGCATCGCCATCTATACTCCACGGCGCTTCCGAATCAAGTGAGGAGTGAGGAGTGAAGGTACGGCGCATAAAATTGGGAAGCGCCGCGGAGTTTTATATAAATGATGAACAAGCCGTCTTACATAATGAGGGGGGTATTGGGTCGCTATATGAATTGTGCGCCCCTTCCTGGTTTCTCACTTCTCACTTCCAATTAAGTCCAGAAGTTGACAAATTGCAATACTAGTCACTTACGAAAAATAAAAAGACTGCCAGATATCACTTCGTCAGTGACTCTTTTGCAGTCTTAGTATATCCCTTTATTCTTTTGAAATGGTCGCTTGGAAAGCGACAAATGAATCTTCTGGTTGCTAGTGACCCGTGACTGGTGACTGGTAAAATAACGGTTCTCCATCAGCGCGTCATAGGACAATGTCATATTTCCTAAAAAGGCGGCGCTTTCAAATATCGCACCGCCACTTCTCACTATATAAGCGGTTCCTCGAAATCAAACAGCACCTGATTGATCTGATAAATATCATAGATTCCCTTTTTCACGAAATACTCTACAATCAGGTCCCCTTTCCGGGCATGAGACAAGGTATACCCTGCCTTTCCCAAAAGCTCCTGCAATTCAGAGAGGGGAAGTTCCAGGGCAATCCCCAGAGCGAGCGCCGTTGCCCGAGAGGGTTGATAATCCGCATGGGACCGAATCTTAGAAAAAAGCTTCCGATCCAAATTGGCTTTCTTATAACATTCCGGATCCGTCATGCCCTTCTCATCGATTTTACGCAGTACCATATGAGAAAAACTTTCTTCTAACTCAGAGAAAAATTCAGCAGACTGCCCCTCTCCCGTCGAGTCTACGCAGAAATTAGTAAATATGGAATCGTACAGCTGCTTGATCTGCCACTCTACTCGATCGATCCTCCCCTGAATCCCAAGCGTCTGAAGGTACCTCGCATATGGATAAGGAGGAAGCCTCGCATCCGGATAGCAGTCCTCCAGGTACATACTTTCCAATTCACCAGCCACGGAGTCCAGACGCTCTTCCTCACGGGCATGCGAATCCCCTTTTTTCTTCCACGCCTCTTTCAGGAAAGCAGAAATATCTTCCACAAGTCCTTTCGAAAGCTGGTAATCAGACTTTTGGAAAATCACCAGGTACACATCCAGATCATTATCCTTCAGGAAGGCTCTGATGGTATCCACCGCCACCTCAAGCGCCTCCTCTTTCGGATATCCGTAGGCCCCGGAAGAAATCAGCGGAAAGGCGATGGACGCTAAACTATACTTCACCGTCAATGCCAAAGATTTTCTATAGCAAGAGGCTAGAAGCTCCCGTTCCCCCTGGCTGCCGCCATGCCAGACAGGCCCTACGGTATGAATCACCCATTTGCAAGGCAGATGATAAGCTGACGTGATCTTCGCTTCGCCCGTCTGACAGCCATGGAGCGTCCGGCACTCCGCGAGGAGCTCCGGCCCCGCCGCCTGATGGATCGCGCCATCCACCCCGCCCCCGCCCAAAAGTGTCGGGCAGGCGGCATTCACGATGGCATCGACTTTCATTTTTGTGATATCGTTTCGAATGATTTGAAATGGCATGGTTTTCATCCTTTCTGGTCACAAGTTTGGCAGATGTTTAAAGGAAACACGGATTCAATCGCTGTCCGCCTTGGCTCTTGTATTTTCATGCAAGGCGAGGAATAAGCCGCTGCGAATAGCGAGCTATGTAAGGAGGGTTATGACGAAGCATGGCATGAAAACACATGCCAAATCGGACTCTGCGATTTTATCAGCGTTTCCTTATATCATTCACCCGCCTTTGCTCTTAGTATACTGAGCATCGGCTATTTTCTCAACCGCAAAAGTCTCACGTCTCTTGGTCTCATGTCTCCTGGTCTGCGGTTCTTAGTATAGTGGATAATCTCCGCGAAATGGTCGCCTCTCAAGCGACAAATAGATCCCCCGCGCTCCTCCGAATGACAATGTAAAGGACGCGGTCACAAAACAAAAGTCGATGTGAAATAACGATCATCTCATTTTCGCGTTCCATCTGCCGCGAGGGACTTGCAGCTCTCATAGGAGTAACCGGGAAACCTTATCCCAGCTGTCTTTCATGCCATAGTCCCCCTATCCGCCCCTGCGGGGCACCTTCCCCTAGAGGGGAAGGCTGTTTTTATACTTCGCGGCACTTAGATCCTTCGACTCAGTTCTCATATTTTCAGATAAGCCATTTTTTTACACACGACCTTTTTCTCCGCTCAGGATGACGAAATGCGCCACACCACCCCCTTTGAACCTTTTGAACCCTTTGAACCCTGAACCCTGAACCAAATGAAAGCAAAGTAAAAAGGGGCTGTGAAGAA
>CAVBQN010000004.1:0-48647 GCA_963597545.1 Fusicatenibacter saccharivorans | reverse complement strand
CGACGCGAAAATCCAGTGAGACGCCATTTCGAACGAAGTGAGATGAGGGGGGCTACGTAGCGGTATTGCATGAAAGTGTTGGGATATCAATAGCATCAGACTATTCAACATAGTACGCTATACCGCTAGCATGCCCCTATTGCCTTCGGCACTTTCCCCGAAGGGGGAAGCAAGTCATTACGGCACTGACAATTTCCTTAACTTAACAGCATTATTCAGATGCGTAGGCCCTTGGAGAAGGGCCGCGCCAAAGGCGCAGGATAGAGTGCCCCAAAGGGGCACCCCTCAATGAAGCGGAACGAAAGTGCATGTGCGATAAAGCTACACCCGTATCGGCATCCCGAGCGGAGCCCTCGATCCTCCTTGTAGAACGGTTAGTGCGCTAAGTGTGCTATTTTATCACTGCTTCAGGGGGACGTCTTACGCTTATTTCAATATTCCGCGGCGCTTCTAATTTTTATGCGCCGCACCTTTCCCTCAGAACCTATTGCCCCTTTTTCCCATCACGCCCCTCTGCGTTTCACAGCAAACCAAGACAACAGGAGAATCATATCTAATGAAAGATCAAGTGAAAGCATTCAAAGCACCCAGCCCGATCATCATACTGGTGTGCGTCATCGTATTCTGCGCCATTGCGAGCTACATCATCCCCGCGGGCGTTTATGACCGAGTCAAGGACGTTCAGACCGGAAAAATGGTCGTCGACCCGTCTACCTTCCACTATGTAGCGCAGAAACCGACAGGATTTCTCGACTTCTTCACCTCCATCAATAAAGGATTCAAAGGCGGGATCAGCATCATCGCCTTCCTCTTCATGGTGGGCGGCTCCCTCAATATTCTTGCCAAGACCGGTGCCATCGTGGCAGGGCTCAGCGCTCTCGTCGAAAAGCTGAAGAATCGGAGCGTCCTTCTGATCCCCGTCCTCATGACCACGCTTGCCACCTTCTCGACACTCGCCGGATGCAACGAGGAATACCTCGCCTTCACGCCTCTCGTCGTGAGCGTCGCACTCGCACTCGGCTTCGACTCCTTGACCGCGCTTGGCATGCTCTTCTGCTCGGTCGCAGCCGGTTATGGCGCCGGATGCACCCAGCCATTCTCCGTCGGCGTCGCGCAGGGCATCGCCGGTGTCCCGATCTTCTCCGGCCTGCCATACCGTATGGGTATCTTTGTCTTGCTCCTCGTGCTGAATATTTCTTATGTCATGTACCACGCGCGCAAGGTGAAGAAAGACCCGAAGAGCAGCCCGGTCTATGAGATCGACCTGCTGAAACGAGACAAGATCGATCTTTCCACCGCAGAAAAACTCTCCACACGGCAGGCCATTTGCCTTGGGCTCCTTGGTCTGAACTTCGTTTGCATCATCGTCGGCGTGCTGAAATTTGATTTCTATATGAATGAAATCTCTGCGATCTTCCTCATCATGGGCATCCTCTCCGGCATCATCTGCCGCCTGCACCCGAATGACATCTGTGATGCCTTCCTCGAAGGCTGCAAGGGCATGATGCTCCCCTGTCTCGCTGTTGCGATGTGTAAGGCAGCCACCATCCTTCTGGACAATGCCAAGGTCATGGATACCATCATCTACTACCTCGCCGGCATGCTCGACATCTTCCCATCCTCCATTATCGCCTTCGGTATGTTCATCATCCAAGACTGCTTCAATCTTCTCGTCCCCTCCAGCTCCGGACAGGCGGCCATCTCCATGCCGATCATGGCGCCGCTCGCTGACATCGTCGGCCTCACCAGACAGACCGCCGTCTTCGCCTTCACCTTCGGTGATGCCTTCACGAACTGTATCACCCCGGCCTCCGGCGCTACCATGTCCTACCTCGCCATGGCAAACGTCCCCTACAAAAAATGGGCGCGCTTCATCCTCCCTCTCATCGGCATGTGGTGGATCGTCGCTTTCTGCTTCCTCACCTACGCGACCGCCATTCACCTGGGACCGGTATAACGAAAAGAGGCGGCAGTGCATTAGCCACTCATGGCTTAGCACATCCCCATTATAAAAAACCGCTGTAGACACAGGGCTATAGCGGTTTTTTATTGTGATTATATATCGAGAGATTTCAATTCGGGGGGGGTCCTTGACCTTCACACTGAGCGAATTGACATATTCATCTGGATCCTTTGTCGCCCAGTAACTGATGATGGGGAAGAGGAAGACATCGCCATCGGGTACGAGATGATTTATCTTCATGAAAGCCGTCAGTTTTTCATACGCCTCTTCTGCGTGGAGAAAGTACGCGCCCTTCGTCAGAATGGATAAATACAGCCCCGAGGGACGTATATAATTACATGCAAGGAGCGAACCTTCCTCACCGGACTGTGTCACGATAGCGGACGAGTGCTTGAAATTCTTCGAGAAAAAATCCTCCTCACTGATGACCCAGCCCGTCGGCTGGTCCTTGCAGAAGGAATGGGCAAAAGCTTCATGCACATGTCTGGCACGGATAGCGATAGCATCAAAGCCCCCGCGATGCACCTTCGGGATCGGCGTCATATACATGCGGCTCTCCGGATAGCACTGGAGCAGTACCCGATCGAGTGGTAGATGCTGGGTACATTCGAGGGTTTTCCGATAGGAAGAAATCGCTGCTAGAAGCTCCGTCGTTTCCGCGAGCGTTTTCCGGCACAGCACTTCCCGCTCCTTGAGGATGTTCAGGATTTCATCACGCGAGCGATGCTCTAGAAATTCCTTGATGTGAGGGACAGAAATATCCAGTTTTCTCAGGAATAATATGATTTCCAGTGTCAGATACTGCGGCATCGCATAGTAACGATACCCGTTTTCAGCCACAAATTCTGGTGTAAGCAGTCCCAGCTTATCGTAGTAAAACATCGTCTGCTTCGGAATCCCGAAGAGCTTGGCCAGCTCGCCAGCTGTATAATACTCTTTTTTATCGGTCATGCACTCACCTTTTAGATTTCATTACCGTATGACTTTCATATACTTAATGATAGCACAATGGTCAATGATAAGGAAATAAGGATTCATTTCCAAAATATAAGAGAAAAATGGGTGAATTTTGAAAATGGGCTTGCTATTTGCATCCTTTCGTGCTACAATGACGGCATCAAGAGGTGAAAGCCCTTGAACCAACTGAAGAGGGAAGCAGAGCCTACGGGCTATTGCGCTGAATTCGGTGAGAATCCGAAACTGAGACCCAGCCGTGAAGGAGATTCATTTCCAAGTCGGATGCCGCCTGTTTCCAACATCCAAGAGCAAATCTGCGGGAGTCGTGTCTACTTTCGTAGACTGGGTGCTGGTCACAGTCTCAGTCTACGCAAAAATAGAAATCGATCCGCAGTTTTTTATTACGGAAAACGAATGGATTTTCAAAGGCCTTGATCTATTTCTGATTTCTACCGCCTTCCTCTTTGTGAAAAGGAGAGCCAATGATGAAAAAAATTAAGGATGAAATCGCACGTATCGAAGGCGCGAAAGGAAACGTCGTCCTCGTGAACAAGAAATCCTATCTGGCTCTCCTGAAAGAGCTTTCCGTCCTGCGATTCAAAGTACACAGGGCGGAGAACTGGGAAACATCTGCGGCAGTCGTTTCCCTTGTAAGACATGGTTATATGTATCAATACTGGTATCCGGAGAACAAACCGGCACAAAACAAAGGAGAACATAAAATGGCAGAACAGAAAAAAACAGAAGCAGTCGAAGTCAAAGTCGCAGCAGAAAAAGTAGCTGCTTTCCAGAAATACCTCGAAGAAAATAAGATCAGCGGATTCGGTCTGCAGGACTTCCAGAATGACGTCCATGCACAGGCATTCCGCAGCAACCTTCAGGTCGAAGGCACAAACCTGCCCTTCATGATCCTCTTAGATGACAGCGTATACACCATGCTCCAGGTCCAGGTCGCAGCCGGCCTTGCACAGGGCGACAAGAGAGAAAAGATCTGCTCCTTCCTGAATGACCTGAATGAACAGTACCGCATGCTGAAATTCAGCGCTGACGCTGCTGGCAACGTCCTCCTTACCTGCTGCATCCCGGCTGGTGTACCGCACTTCGAACCAGCCCTCGTCATCGCCATCCTGAACCAGATCCAGGGTCTCCTCACCGCGACCTATCCGGAAATCATGAAACATCTCTGGGAAAAATAACAGGCATGTGGATTGGATGTTTGTTGCTTGTGATGTACGCCAAACAACAAACAACAAACAACAAACAACTATTACTCTTTACAGAAAGAAGGACATTCTTATGAATATGAAAAAACTCGCTGTCACTGGTGCGATGCTTCTTGCCGGTACCTTCGGTGCCATGGGCATGGCTGATGCAGCCACCGGCATCGTCAATGTAAATGCCGTCCTCTCCGGCAACGCTGCTTTCCAGAAAGCAGGAAAGACCGTAGCGGCAGAACAGCAGAAGCTGCAGAAGGAATACAACGAAAAATCCAAAGACATGAACGATGCCGATAAGAAAGCCCTGGAACAGAAACTGAACCAGCAGCTCGCTCAGAAGGAAAATGAAGTCATGAAACCGATCCAGGATAACTTCAAAGCCGCTGTAGAAAAAGCAGCCAAAGCCAAGAAGATCGACACCGTCGTCGTCCCGGGCGGCATCATCTACGGCACCATCTCCGCTGACCTCACCGAAGACGTGAAAGCGAATATGAAATAAAGCAACAAGCAGCGTAGGCCGTACCGCTCTTGATACATGATCTTATAGGGGTAGCAGGTTCGGTAGGCTCCTTGGACGTGACGCACGAAAGCCGCTTTTCCCTCCTTCCTCTGGAAGGAGGTGGCGCGAAGCGCCGGAGGTTGGCCCTGCAATATGTAAGCTTAAAAGCAAGCATGGGTGACTGGTGAGTGAAATGCCAGCTCATGGCTTCGCCACCATCTATACTCTGCGGCGCTTTTATATTTTATGCGCCGCACCACTCCCGTTGAACCTTCTGAACCCATAGAACCTTCTGAACCTTTTTCGCACGCAATCCAAGAGCGGCACGTCCCGTGGGCTTCCCCTTAAAACCGTCTAAAGCTTACGTAGTTTTCGGGACGAGGCAGGGAGAGCACTTGTGATTTCCCCTCCCAGGTGTTTCCTGTCTCGTCCCCTATGTAGAGCTTTCCCCTCTACACATCACTCCTTTTTCTCCTCTCTCTTTTTTCTTAAAAAGCACCATACCGATGTCATTTTGGCATCGGTATGGTGCTTTTTAATGAATTTATAAAATTCCAAAAATATTTCTTGACTGTATGACTATCATACAGAGTATCATGCATGCAAATCATAAAAGGAAACGAATGGGGAATACTGGTGAGAATCCAGAGCTGTCCTGCAACCGTATGGGGAAAAGAAGCAGTGTTACGTCTCTCACAAAGAGCTGCGTCTTTGAGGAACTCAGTCGGAGTGCCATGAAATTTCTTATATCCTATGAAAGTAAGCTTTAAATCTTGCTTTTATGTCAAAGACCTGCGAGGTATGGGTTGGATATCTTTTGCCGCTTTTTAGTGTGTCAAAAGAATGGTCCAATTCGTACTTGGCAGTTTTTTATTTTCTTGAGATACGGAATATAGAGGTCATTGGATGTCAGGGTCACACCGACCCGGATAATGCCTTAAAGAGTGTCTCGGCCAGAAAGGAGAAAGGAAAATGCAAAGAAAGTGGGTAAAACGGATGGTGTTGGCGACCCTGTTTTTGGGAGGGGGCGCATTGTTTCCTGCCGGGCAGCAGGCACTGGCACAGGACGAGGCGGCTACTACAGGCCGTTCCTATGCGGTCCTGATGGGAGACGAGGATGTGACGCTGAGCGGCTATAAAACATCCAATGTCTATCTTTGGAAGCATGAGAAGGCGGCTCCGGATCAGTTGATCGGCGGGTCTGTGACGGTATCCAGTGCTGGCTTACAGAATTCTGGCGATAAGGCAAGGATCACGCTGGTCACTGATAGTGATGGGTTAAATCTGTCCAATGACGCCCAGGTGAAGCAGGTGCTGGGTGCTCTGGCGGATAAATTGACATACACCGCATATACCAAGGGTGAAAAGAATCTGGAAGGCACCGCAGAAATTTATGAAGGCTTGACCTTTGCTTCCGCTTCCAAGAAATTGTCTGCTTTGGGATTTGATGAAACTACGGGTAAGGCACAGCTGGCTGGAGAGGTGAAGACCCCGTATTCCGGTGTCTTAGGTGTCGATGATGAATACGAAAAACGAGGCATCAAACAGGCCGATGGGACATATCGCTTCCAGGAAGATGCAGTGATTCACCCGGGCTTCAACATCACAAAGGATGATAATTACTTGAGAGATTTTGCCTCTGTGATGATCGGCAAAGATACCACCATTGATATGACAGGTCATAATCTGGATGTCATCATGCATGGCAATATTTATAATGGCGGTGGTTTTACCAATCGTGCGGCAGCTTTGTATGTACCGGGAATTGCGACCTTAACCATCAACAATCCGGGACAGATCCGTCTGGATACGGATTCTGACTATTATTACTATGCCGATATCGGTGCTATGAAGGAAGACAGCCATGTGGTCATTCATAATGATGATGATCCAGCTCATGCGGTAGTGATGCGTGTCACGACCCCACTTAAAGGATATGAAATGAATGTGACTGCGCTGAAAACATTTGCAGGAACCATTGATATTGACGGTTTGGTCGATATTTACACCAATGGTGGTTGGGCTACCAATGCAGCCGGTGGACGTATTTCTGTTGGTGGTGGATCCATTGTGACGCAAGCCTATAATGCGGTTACAGCTCGAAGCGGGGGCGTGATGAACGTCAATGTATCAGGGTCTGTAGAGAAGGGACTGACGCCAGGAAATCATAAGGTCAATATCACGGCGAAAGGAGCCTCTTCTAATGTTAAAATAAGTTATGCTGCCTTGGCTTCTATGGGAGCCTGGGTAGGTGCAGACACCAATGCTACCGTGAATGTAGCTTTGACGACGGCAGATTCTACTTTGTACGGGACGATAGAAGAAGCGGCTGGTACTCGTGATGAAGATACAACTGGTGTTCGTCTTTTCCTGCAGAATGGAGCACAATGGACCAATACGGGATCTTCTTCGATGCGTCATCTGTATGGCGGAAAAGATGCCGCACATGTCGGGTATATCGATATGTCAAAGCCGGCAAACTCCAATGTCAATTCTGATCTGACGATTGCCAATTACACCGGAAATACCGTGATTTACTATAGTCAGAAAAAAGGAAAGATCCAAGGAGGAAATATTCACATCGGCCATGCAGAGACGACAGATGGAGAGAAAGCCTCTATTACGATTCGTACCGATAGTAATGGGATTAAAGCAGCCAATTTAGCCAATGAAAGTTACATGAGGAATATGCTCAATACATTGGCCAATAAATTGTACTATGCAGCCTATGTCAATGGAGAAGACAACTTGAAAGGGACGGTACAAATTGCTGAAGGTTTGACCAGCCAGAGTGTCTCTCGAGAAGAAGACATTCACTTTACCAAAGGCGGCAGTGGCTATGTGGAAGGCTTTAATCAGAAAGAGACCGATTTCACCACGGCCTTGACTGGGGACATGGCTAAAGATACCGCTTATGTAGGTGCCAATGTACTCAAAGAAGAGAATAAGGCCACATTTGCAGAGGATTCGACTATTACTGTAAATAACCAAGCTGCCATTGGGGCGATGGATAATCGTACATTGGCAGTGACTTCTAAATTGACCAATTTGCAATTAATCGCAGATGGAGATCATGGCAAAGGTTTAGCGGCCATTGGAGCGAAATTAAATATAACAAATCCTGGAAATATAGATATTCAAGCAAAGACAGGTATCGAAGCATCGTATGAAGGAGACAAAAAAGGCTATATCAATTTAAATGGGAAAACATCCAATATTACGATTCAACAGGCTAAAACAGGAATTTTGTCATCTGGTTCAGCAGAAACTGGGAAAGGATCTACTATCTATATTCTAAATGCTGACGGAGCAGTTACAATTAATAATGCAAATGCAGAAGATGCTGATTTTATAGGACTGAAAACAGATAATAATAGTACGATTACGATAGCGGGACGGATAAATATTGATGCGGGTAATGGAACTGCTATTCAGGGACGTGTTACTGCTAATGGAGCTACTATTAAGACAAATGGCAGTACAGCTATTATTGTGGCTGATGGTACAGATAAAGACTATGGAGGACGACTTTCTATTAGCTCCTATAATGGGGGATCAACTTCTCACAGTGCGGATATTTCTATTGACGCTGGAAATGGTTATGCTATTGATGCTACCCATGGCGTATGGACTATTGGTCAACAAAGTGGTAGATATGATGCTGCCAATGGTATAGTTCACGTACAAGGTCATATTAAACTGGGGACAGGAAATGGTAGTCTGTATTTGACCAAAGGGGGATCGAGCTGGACTGGTACGGCTGTGGATGGAACAGAAGATGGTAGTGGGGTATTGACTCTCGGAATGGAATCGGATGCGGTTTGGAACCATGTGGATAAAGAAGGCGATACTGGGAATGAAGTAAAGGTAGAGTTAGAAGGTACAAGGTATAATAATGAATCTTCGGATGATCAGATTACCATTTTGCAAAATTCTAAAAAAGATATTCATTTCAAAACGATTAATCAGGTAGATGACACGCTCAGATTCGTATTTGCCCATGAGGCAGATTCTCCGACTTCTATCAAAGGCGGTAATGTCACTATTGATACAGTAAGTACCCGGTATGTAGGTGGTACCGCTAAAGTTTTTGCTGTAACCGATAGTGATGGCATCAATATGTCTGACGATACCATGGTGGGAAATGTATTAAAGGCGTTAGCCAAGAAGATCACCTATACCCATCCGGAAGAAGGCAAATTGGTCGGTAAAGTAGGGATAGCAGATGGCTTGACCGCCAAGAGTGCTATGCTGACGGAAGGATTTATTCGCTTTGATCCGGATACGGGGATAGGCAGTTATACACCACAAATGGTGGATACGTTTACCCGCTCCATGACGGGTGACGAGTCCTATGATCAGATTTATACGGATCAGGGGGTTCGCCAGAGCCAGTTCCTGTATTCCCTTGGGGAAGACACCACCATCACAGCCGATAAGGCCATGGATTGGAAAGTCAACAGTAATAGAGACGTTGTGCAGATTGTAGGACAGGGACATACGCTGCATCTGGATGCTGAAACCGCAGGTATTTATATCGGGAATGAAGAGAAAGATACTTCGAAACGTACACAACTGAGATTTACAGAAATGCCAGATCTGAATATAACAGCTGGTACAAATGGCAGTGGGATTCTGGTGAAAAACAGTAGTGCGGGCATCGGGTTTGAAGATGGCAGAATGCATATAGCAAGTAAAGATGGTGCGAAAGGTTTTGTCGGGATCAAAGTTGTAGAAGATCGTGATGTGACAGATACAAAGGCAGGTGATACCAGTTTAAGTGTAGGTGGCACTCTGGATATAGAAACGCCGGAAGAGATCGCTCTTTGGCTGGATGGAGGAGAAAACTTAAATCTTCGAAGCTCAGATAATGTGATCCGCGCAGAGGGCGGTACGCTGCTCAAAGTGACGAAGAGTCAGGATAAGAGTGCAGTTTCTATTAGCGGTAAAGAGTTAGTCGGTGATCTAGACCTTTCGGGAGCTACTGGTGGTACCTATCAGATGACATTAAATAATGGGGCTACCTATGCAGGGGGTATTATTAACGACGCAGCGAAATCTGGCAAAATTACACTTCAGCTTTGGAATGATGATTATGGCTTCACACCTACCCTATGGACGTATCAGTGGGAACAAAAGGATAAAGCACAGGATAGCTATATTCACGAGGTCAGTGGATGGAATCCTGGTATCGGTGAAAGTGCTATCTACATGAAAGCAGATACCGATCTGACGATTGGTATGCTGAAGCGGGGGATCCGAATCCTCTACGATCATGATGCTTCAAATCCAACTCAAATCCTTGGCGGAAATGTAACCATCGAAGAAGCAGAGAAAGTGAATCCGCAGACTACTCTTTATGTACGGACGGATAGCGATGGGATCGATATGTCGGATGAAACGCAGGTCTCTGACGTCTTACATGCCCTGGCTCAGAAAATCTACTACAAAGGGACGCCAGAATACCTGGATAGCTATGCGGAAATTGCAGAAGGTCTGACTTCTGCTTCTGTGCTGAAAACAGGAAAAATCACCTACGATGAAACAACCCATCAGGGGAGTTTGTCGGGGACGGTAGAGACGCCCAGTCAGGATGGCACGTTATTTGTTACGTCTTTGTATGCCCCAAAACGTACTGGAAAGGATGAAAATAATACGGCCTATGCCAATGCAGGTGTGCAGCAGAATGGCAAGTACTTCATTTTCCGGAAGGATTCCAAGATTCAGATTTCGCAGAGCGGAGAGGTCCCTTACACCAGTGCTATCGATGCTTCCAGTGATACCTGGGGATATGTAGACATCAAGATGGATCTGACAAACCATCAGCTGGATGTACATATTGACGGTGGAGAAGAGGGACTCAATGAAGCCGTAGCAGGGATCAAAGGCGTTGGCTACGGTGTGTCAGCCCAGAATGGCACCCTTCATATAGAGGCAGCCAATGCTAGAGGAGATGCTATCGGCGTACAGACGAAAGGCAAAAAGGAAACGGATAGCATAATCGATTTGAAGACGTTGACTCATATCGATGCGAAGACGGGCTTCGATGTGACGGGTGGCACCGTCCGAGTCAATGCAGGGACTATCCATGCGGATACTTTGGGCAGAGTCGGTGCGAATGGCATCCTGTCCATCGGTAATACGGGAGATGCGCCTGCCGTATGGACGGGTGATATGTCTCAAAGCGATGGACAGCTGGATATGAACCTAGATGGGGAAGATTCCAGCTGGACAGGTGCTATGGACTGGACTGGCGGCTCGAACAGCCTGATGCTTACGAATGGAGCGACTTGGAAAAATACCGGGGATTCCAAGGTGGGACAGATCGTCAGCGGCATTACGAGAAGCGTCGGCGGCGTGATCGACATGACCGGAGATTCTGGAAATATCCAGATCGATAAGTTCAGTGGAAATGCTTCTATCCTGTACAAGCATGATGCCAATGATCTGACGAACGTGTATGGCGGCGATGTGACTGTCACCAGCGCAGAGGCCGGCTCTCGGATCACATTGATCACGGATCGGGATGGTATCAGCGATGATGGACTTCGTGAAAAGGAAACGGTAAGCTCCCTTTTCCAGGCGATGGCAAACAAGCTGTACTACACCAATTACCAGACAGAGGGAAATCTCACCGGCATTCTCCAGATTTCGGAAGGGCTGACGGCGAGAGCGGCTTCTAAGGTCACCGGGGCTATGGAATTTACCGGAGAAAATGGACAGGGGCAGTATAAAGCGGATAGCGCTACCCCGTCGATTTATCCGAAAGACCAGCAGAAGGAAACCTTTACGACGGTCATGACAGGTAATGAGAGCACGGATAGCGAGTACCTCGATGGCGGTGTCATGAAGGTCGGGAATCCTTCGGATATCCGTTATGAATTCACCAAGGATAAGACCGCTGTCGAATTGGCTACGGCTTCTGATACGGCGATCCAGGCGAAAGATACGAATTATTCCATCGATATGAATGGCCATGATCTGACCATCAAAAACGAAGGGAATGCAGGTATCACCGTAGATGGCAAAGCCTTGACTTTCCGCAACGGAAAGACCACAGAGCTTACGGCGGACAAGGTCGGTATCGAAGCCAAGAATGGCGGCAATTTCAGTACCCATGAAGGCGGCGTGTGGAATATCAGCGCAGAGACAGCGGCGAAGGCCGATGGGGCAGGCAGCCGTGTTTCCTTAGGCGCTGGCAAGATCCAGAGCACCACGCTGGCAGAAGCCTCGAACGGCGGTACCATCAGCTTCTTTGTTCCGAATGACACGGCAGCGACAGAATATGTGGGGGATGTGAAGGTCAATGATGCGGCTAGCACGGTAACCTTAGGCATTGCTACCGAAGGCTCTACCTGGACAGGCGGTCTTACCAATCATGGCGGCACCTTTAATTTGGGGCTGCAGAATGGCGGCGTATGGAACAACACGGGAAAGGAAGAAGCCAATATTTCCTTGCTGGATGCATCGGATACCGGAAATGGCGTGATCTTCCAGAACAAGGACAGCGGCGGTATTACGGTAGACCGGTTCCGCGGTCATGCATTGGTGCTCTATAGCCATAGTGCAGCAGATCCGACCGATATTCTGGGCGGCGATGTGACGGTCAAGAAGGCCGATGCCAATAGCTTCCTGACCCTGCGCACCGATCGCAGCGGTATCAATATGGGCGATTATCACGGCGTAGAGAATGTGCTCGATGCTCTGGCGAAGAAGCTCACCTATACGGATGCGGTCAATGGCGTGACCAACCTGAATGGCAGGGTAGAAATCGCAGAGGGCCTCACGGCTGCAAGTGCTGCCAAGCAGTGGGGTACGATTGATTTCAATAAGACCACGGGACAGGGCAGCTATAAAAAGAACAGCATGAAGCCAGGAGAGAAGGATCCGGATATCATCTGGGGCAGCTCGGAAACCATGATGATGCGTGGTGCGAAGAATGCCATGAATACGTCTATGTTGTCCTGGAGAAGCAATGTTTCCGATATGACGACTCGTATGGGAGATCTCCACTATGGCGTGGATGATGGGATCTGGGCAAGAACCTTCGGCGGAAAGATCAAGTACGATAAAGGAACCTCTTCCTTCAGCAATAGCTTCTGGGGCGCTCAGGTCGGTGCGGATAAGCTCTTCAAGAATGGCTGGCATTTTGGCGGTGCTTTCGACTACAGCAAGGGAAGTGCCAAGTATGAAATGGGCGGCGAAGGGGATCCGAAACTCTACACCTTCTCGCTCTATGGTACGAAGCTTTTCGAGGATGGCCAGTATGTAGATATCGCTGTCAAGGCAGGTCACACGACAAACAGCTATACCGTATACAATGATATGGGACATAAGCTGGATGGGGACTACAGTGCTAATGGCTTCGGCATTTCCGCTGAATACGGAAAACGGTTTGGCGGAGCCGATGGCTTTGTGGAACCACAGCTGCAGCTGACTCTTTCTCGCCTGGGAAGTGCAGACTATGATGGGATCAGCGACTATACCGGCGGAAAGAAAATGCATGTCAGCCAGGACGGCATGACCAGCTTCATCGGCCGTCTGGGTGTAGCCGCAGGGAAAACAACGGAACGCGGTAATTTCTATCTGAAGGCAGGCTTGCTCCATGAATTCAGCGGAAAAACAAGCACGACCTTCAGTGCAGAAAATGAACCGACGTCTACCGTGGATCAGGACTTTGGTGATACCTGGGCAGAATTGACTCTGGGCGGTACCTATAGACTGTCTCCTTCGAGCATGCTTTATGGTGATATTACCAAGAGCTTTGGCGGGGATTACAAGGTACAGTGGAAGGCCAATGTGGGTGTCCGCTTCACCTTCTGATGCTTTTGATTTCGATAGCTCATCTCTGATCGTATAACAAAAAACTCGTGAATCGTAATGAGATTCACGAGTTTTTTGTTATATTAAGTTGCATTAGTTGTTGGAATCAAATAACCAGCAACTTACAACAATCAACAATTACTCATCCGCTATCTTATCAGTTGAAAAAGTGAATGAGAAGCTACTGCATTAAAGATTTTCAAATGTTTTAAATTTTCTCCTTGACTGTATGATAATCATACGGAATATCATTTCCTTAATGAAATGGTATGGGGAATGCTGGTGTAAATCCAGAACTGTCCTGCAACCGTATGGGGAGAAGGTTCATTGCACGTCTTTCACAAAGAAATGAATTCATCGAGGAACTAAGTCGGAGTGCCATGCTTTTTCGTAACTATCACATCATGATGGTGTTCAAAGATCTGCGAGGTATGGGTCGGATAGAGTGATATTTCTTTTGTGATGCTCAAAATCCGGTCTATACTTGGCAGCTTTTTTATTTAATCAGTATATCTGAGAGAGGAGTGCGTGATTTATGAAAAAGGAAATGAAAAATTGGCTTCGCAGTAGCATTGTTTTGGCTTTGGCGGCGGGTGCCTTGGTCGGAGGTTCGTCTGTGCAGGCGGCTAATACGTATGATATGACCCAGGGGGAGTTTCTGACCAATGGACTCAATTATACGACTACGAACACGTACCAAGATAGGGATACATTGATTTATAAATGGGATGCCAAAAACAAGAAAATCATTGGGGGAAATGTTAGCGTTGGTCAAGATGTCTTGAATTCATCTTATGATGGTGTCAATGTGAATCTGGTGATTGATGCATCAGATTTGTCGAGTATGAGCAACGATGATGTCAAAGAAGCTATGACGCAGTTGGCCTCTAAAATTAAAAATTATGCAGAGACTAACCGATATCGGCTGAGTGCCTATGTACAAGTACGAGAAGGATTGACCGCTTCTTCCAAGGTTCTTCGTTCTTATCATTTGGAATACAAAACTCCTGGTTGGGATGATCCAGATCAAGAAATCAAACCAGATGCAAATGTCGGAGATCTAGAGGAGGGTGTCTTTGCCACTCCTATTATCAATGGCGCAGCAGGCAGTGAATATGAATTTGATGAAAATGGGGTTTGGCGATATAAAGGCTTTAGAGGAGCAGTGAATGTTAATTTTACTACTCCCGCTACAGATAATGTGTATGCGGCTATTCGTACAGATGGGAAAGATACAGGAATTTCAAATCTGACGGAAAATAGTTCGTTCAATTCTACTTTACAGATGAATGCAGATGCGTCTTCTTTAGCTGATTCCAAAGCTTACTTGGCGTATAGTGGGACAGGGAATCAGGTCAGCGTGATTGCTAATGAATTGAATGCTACGGTCAAAGGGACGGAAGCAACTGGGATTTATGCAGGGCATGAAAATGGTGATACCACGAGTAAGGTAGTGGTTAATGGTGGCATTAATCTGACATTGGATGGTAAGAAAACTACTGGTGTTGAAGCAGGAAAGAATGGGGAAGTCTCCTTATTAACTGGTCAGAAGATTTATAATAGAACCAATACTGTTAGTATTGAATCACCCAATGGTCATGCCGTATATGCACATGACGGAGGCAAGGTTACTTTAGATGCTGTGAAAGTCAAGAAAGCAGATAAATCTGCCATTTGCGCAGAAAAAGGTGGCAACATCACACTGGGCATTGTAAGTGGGTTAACAGATGAATCGATTAGTACAGATGACGATGCAGATAGTCAGGTCTCTTTATCTGTGGATGGAAATTACACAGGGCAAGTTAAGGGGAATGTCAATGTAGCCTTTACTAAGGGTTCTACTTATAAGGCAGATAATGATAGCATTGGCACTGTGACTTTGAATGGTTCCACATGGGTGGGTTCCATGTTGCGTGATAATGGCTCGGTATCGATCAATTCTAATGGTCAGTGGAATATGGGAGAAACTGGTCGAGATATCAAATTATCTGCTTTGACCGGCGGTAAAACGACGGCCAGTCGTGGCTATGTGAAGATGGGCAGTGATAATCTTCACATCGGTACTTACAGTGGAAATGGCACATTTATTTATGATCATGATGCTTCTGATCCGACGAAGATTCTTGGTGGGAACATTACTATTGAAGAATCTAAGCCACTAAGTCTTTCTAGCTCTGGTTTAGGGGATAAGGGTGATTCTACGGCAGAGGGAACTTCCGCATCTACGATTGCTATTGCTACCGATAGTGCCGGTATCGATACCACGGATAATGCTTTAGTTGAAAAAGTGCTGGATAATTTGGCAAGTAAATTGGCTTATCTGAACTATACTAAAGGGGAACGCAACTTGAGTGGTACCGTAGAATTGTTGGAAGGACTGACCAGTAGTTCTGTGACCAAGCATTTTGCCAATCTGACTTTTGATGAAAAGACTGGTCAGGCCAAACGGGATTCGGAAGTCTATCATCCCTATGTCACCTATATCACAGGGGACGCTTCTATCGATACGGCCTATGCAGATGCTTACAATGCAGATACCAATACCTATGATTTCAATCAGGATGTATTTATTCGAGAAGCAAAGTCTACAGATTCCGTTTGGACTCGTGGCAGCTTGTACTATGGGCTGATTACCAATTATGGGACAGAATACGAGAAGCCAAGTAAAGGTTGGGGTATGTTTAAGAGTTCTAAACCAGATGGCGGCCCTTCCTATACAATGGATCTTCACGGAAATAATTTGACTGTTGATTTGGAAGCCTTCCCTGAAGCAAATGCCACAGGAAGCCAGCCTATGTGGACTACAGCCGCTATCATGGCAGCTCGTGAAGGGACCATTACAATCACCAATCCTGGGGAAATTCATCTGACTTGCAATGCCAATTACTATTATGGTAGTGCCATTCGCGCTTCGACCAGTGCTGGTACGACGAATGGTGCCCATGTAATCATTGAAAATGATCAGGGAAATTTGAAGGACCATATCGTATACCTTCGTGGTGGCATTGATACACCAGGGTATCAGCTTGATTATCGTACTATTGAGACTTACGGGAATGCTAAAGCTAAGGATATAACACAAGAAAACTCGGTATACATCAAAGGCCTCGTAGACATTGAAGCAGATAAGCATGCGGCTGTTTTTGCACGAGGCGGTTGGATTCGTCTGGGTGGTGGTCGTATTTCTGTGGATAATTACGATGCGCTTTGGACGGCAGGTAAGGGTCGCATTGATATCAATATGCTGGTCGATGATGATGGCACGGTGAAAGGTGCTGGCAGTAATGATTTTGTACTGAAGGGTAATGCAGTGACCGCTACTCCTTACTATGGGAATAATGGGACATTGAATTTGGCCTTTACCACAGCAAACTCCAGGTTTGATGGGGAAACTGGAGGTACCGGTGAACAGAATCTCTATGTACAAAATGGAGCGGTTTGGAACAATACACCAGAATCGTATAACATCTGGAATTCCGGTGAAGTTGTAAAATCAGATCTAGCAAGTATTGCTACCCATTTATACGGGGGACAAGATGCAGCGCATACAGGTTACCTGATTCAGGACAGTGCGAAAGATTTAACAATTAAGAATTATAGTGGCTTTATGAAAGCCTATATAGCACGGGATAAATCCAAATCTGCAGGTGAAGATGGAACTGATGCAACTAGCCAGTTTAGTCAAAAAGGAAATATTATTATCGAAAAAGCGGATCAGACAGATGGACAGAATGCAGATTTCACTTTATTGACAAGTCAGGAAGGCATTGACACTTCCAATAAAGAAGAAGTACTTTCAGTAATGAAGGACTTGGCTGGCAAGCTGATCTATAAGGAGGCCACTGACAGTGAAAATCCGGCAGTTCATCTTAATGGACATGTAGGCTTGGCAGAAGGGCTGATTGCTGGTTCAGTAGAAACGAGATTGGCTGATTTGACGTTTGATGGGACGTCCGATGGAACGGGTAGTGTCGTGGATAGTACCTATCAGATTCCGAAGAATTATCCGGCTATCCTGTATGGACCTAAAGAAACTGCTATGATGCGTGGTGCTAAATCTGCCATGGCTTCTACAGCTATGATTTGGCGGGCTATCAATAATGACGTGGAACGCCGGCTGGGCGATTTACGTGTAGGCAATGCTGAAAAGGAAAATGGTATGTGGGCTAAAGTGGGCGCTGGGCGTATGTCTTACGACGAAGGAACCACAGATTTCCGTACCCGCTTTAATGAATATCATATCGGTTATGATCATGCCGTAGGCAATGCAGGATGGAGAGCTGGTGCTTCTGTCAGCTACATCGACGGGAAGAGTACCTATGAAAAGGGGACTGGTGATAATGATGTAACCAATTTCCATGTATATGCTACAAAGACCATGCAAAATGGGGCTTACTTGGATATCATTGGCAGAGTTAGCCATGCCAAGAATAAGTATCATATTATGAACGATGCAGGGAATAAACTGGACGGCGATTATGGAACCAATGGATATGGTCTATCTGCAGAATATGGGAAACGGTTTGTCAAAGATAGTGGATTCTATGTAGAACCACAAGCAGAACTGACTTGGGGTAGATTATCTGGCAAATCTTATGATGCTGCTAGTGATTATGGCGGAGGCCGTGCATTGCATGTCGATCAGGATGATTTTAATAGTTTGATTGGACGTATCGGTGTTGGATTTGGTTTAGTGAAAGAACGAAGCAGCATCTATGCAAAACTTTCGCTTCTCCATGAATTCCAAGGTGGTTTTGATACACAGTATACGGCAAAAGGTGAACCTTCTAATGCGACACATATGGACTTTGATGGTACTTGGGTATCTGCTATGTTTGGCGGTACATACCAGCTGGGAGACAGAGCCAATTTCTATGGGTATCTGGAAAAGACTTATGGTGGCGATTTAAAGACCGATTGGCGCTATAATGTAGGACTTCGTTTTACCTTTTAATAGGAGCTAGAAGCCAAGACTAGGGAAACACTGGTAATGATTAAATCAATGTTTCTCTGGTATGTGTGACTGCTATTTTAGGAGAATAAAGAGCTGTGAATTTGAAAGGAAATTCATGGCTCTTTTTTCTTTATGAGGAAGGGGAGAGTCCTTCACATAGAAGCAGGTGTGATTAGGCAAAATCCTGCACACAATTATTGCCTGTTCGTTGTTGGAGCCTTGATAACCATAAATAGGGGGCTTGACTATATGATAGTCATACGGTTGATACTAAATAAGAATATAAAGTATAAAAGGATAGGCGGCACATTTTATTTCATGCCCCATATTCATTGAGCAAGAGGGCAAAATGAAAGGACTAGAGAAAATGAAGAAATGGAATTCATCTTGGCGTAGGGAGTCCAAGAAATCTTACCTAACAATTGGCTTACTGCTAGGAATGATCTCTATGGGACAAATGTCTGTGTCCGCTAACGAACCAGAACAGACGGAAGGACCCATATATACATTGCAAGGGATTACTGTAGAGGCTAAAAGGCCAGATTGGGAAGCAAAGCTTTCTCCGGGGACTGTCACCGTGATTCGCCCTCAGGATTTCAAAGGGGAGCAGAAGACGCTGCCGGATATGCTGAAAACGGTGCCTGGCGTACACGTGCGTGAGGTGAACGGGCACGGGCAGTATACGACAGTCACGGTGCGAGGCTCTACCGCGGCGCAGGTCGGTGTCTTTATGGATGGGATACTGACAAACCTCGGGGGAGATGCGGCCGTCGATATTTCCACCATTCCGGTCAAGAATGTGGAGCGCATTGAAGTGTATCGCGGCTATGTGCCGGCACGCTTCGGAGGGACTTTTATCGGTGGTGTCATCAATATCGTGACCAAGAAACCAGATAAACCCGGCATTTCTGCAGAAGTGGGAAAGAGCTCCTATGGCGGGAAGAGTCTCTCTATGGAGTATACGGCACCTGCGGGCAGCGGTACTTTGCTGGTGGCAGGAAATTATGAGTCAAGTGATAACGATTTTTCCTATACCAACTATGCGGCGGAACGGTATGTCCCCTATTTGGAAAAGCAGATTAAGGGTTACCAGGGGGTGGTAGATAATTTCAATAAGAAAAAAATAGACTTTTTTACAGAACCGACTAAAAATGATTGGGGCGAGGAAGGAACTCCGCTGGTTTCACTTACGCAGGATGAAATCGATCATTTCAAGAATAATCCGAATGACTGGCTGGAGTTTGTTCGCGGAAGCGGAGAGTATAGCCTTGCAGGGAAATTGACAGAGAATGCAGGAGAGACGGGCCTTGATGCAAAGGATATAGCGAATTATAAGACAGATGCAGATCCGGAAACGAGCCCTGAACTGGCTGAATATAACAAAACGACCAAAAAGTATATCGACAAATTGAAGGAAGCCAAAGAGGCCAAACGCTGGCGTAAGTATAACGATTATAAAAACAGCAGTGCGTTGGTCAAGTGGCAGAATGAGAACTGGATGCTGAAAGGTTCCTGGAATCGGATTGACCGCCATTTGCCGGATGGACTTTGGGGTGGGGACGCTAATGCGGCAATCGAGAACAATGCTGTGGATTTGCGTGACCTCTATCGATATGATAGCCGCCATCAGAAATTGGATAATACGGAGGTGATGGTGCAGAACCGGAATCAGAATGGCCGTTTGGAATGGGGATGGACGGCGGACTACTTGCATCAGAAAAAGAGTTACCGGGCGGAGCATATTGTACAGGATGCAGTGACTGATTTTGATGAGCTCAATACACCTCTTCGTAAATGGAGCCGTTATACATCCAATAAGTATAATCTGCAGCTGGACGGGACGTACAAGATTTCCGAGCGAAACATGCTGGATTTCCAAACGAATATGTCTCATGAACGGTTAAAAATCAATGGGTCTTTGATGGATAAGGTGCTGGGAGATTCTGATCTTGGGAATGTTTTAGGACAGACCAGGAATCGATATGATCAGGATATATGGAATGTGCAATTGCAGGATACGATTACGCTGGACGAGAAGTCCAGCTGGTTTCTGACACCAAGTCTTCGTTACAACCGTTCAAAAGTCACTGGCTACAGTGACGGGAAGCGATTCGCGGAAAATCAGGAAAACCGATTCCACTGGATTCATCCGAAGGACAGTCAGGTAGATGATAAGGTAACCTGGCAGTTGGGCTTAAAGAAAATAGTCAATGACCAGCTGACGCTTCGCATGACAGGCGGGACGTACTATCGTCTTCTTAATATGTATGAGATTGCAGGGGATGGCGCGGGGATTCTTCCGGCACCGAGAAAGGATGCGCAGACTTCTACCTTCCCACTGCCGGAAGAAGGAAAGCAGTTCGACATAAGCGCCATCTGGAAAGGGAAGCTGCTGCATGCGGATAATAGTACGCAGCTGACATATTTCTGGAGAGACTCGACCAATATGCTGCAGCTGGTACGCACCGGGAAAGATTACTGGTCATATTTCAATGATAATCGCGGCAAGGTACATGGCGTGGAATTCCAGTCCAATTTCAGCTGGAAGAAGGTGGATCTGGACTTGCGGGCCACTTACATGCAGACACATATGCAAAGGAAAAATAGTGCCGTGGGCTATGGTTATTCGGATATCTGGGCTACCTATCAACCAGAGTGGGAAGGGAATGCAAGACTGACCTATCGCCCGAATCAGCATGTGGATCTATTTGGCGAAGTCCATTATACCGGTGGTTATTATACGGATTGCAGTAAAGACCCCAAGGGCGGAGAGTATGCACATTTGTCAGGGCGGCCGGTTAATGCACTGACGACCATCAATGGCGGTGTGAAATGGAAACCGGCTGACAGCTGGCAGCTTTCTTTTGGCTGCAATGACATATTCAACAGGGGACCGAAGATGAAGATCCGAAGCAATACGGCTTTCACAGTGCCGGGATACATCAATCCGGAATTCCCTATCCAGGGGCGGACGTATTATGCATCGATCCGTTATCAATTCTAAGGAGGAATAGATGATGTGGAAAATGAGTAATAAAAAACGCAAGATGGCTTTCCTGACTGCTCTGATAGGGAGCCTCATGGCGGGATCCAGTGTAGGGGCGGCGAATCTGATGGCAACGATTCCATCGGATTTTCGCAATAGCCAGATGGGTGGCGTGACAGGTTCCCGTGTGACCACGAAGGTCGATGCGGAGCCATTGGCGGGAGCGGTGAAGGGTTTGAACAGGGATCCGGCTACGTTCTCTGTGTTTATCAACGGAGAAAGCCAGATTTTTCTTCGTCAGTATACCTATAGTACCGTCGCATTAAAGGGCAGTGTATTGATGGATGCAGATGGAGATTGGGCATCTGTCAATAATCCAACGGGAGAAATTACGGCGGTACCAAATGCACATGCAGCAGTTGGCTATTGGAATACCCTTTATACGACAGGTTATGATAATGGGCAAATTGGCCTTGCGAAGGTTAATGGTAAGCAGCTGGTCGAGAATAAACTGAAGACGGTCAATCTAAAAACAGATATCAAAGAAAAAACGGGGGATGTAGATGCTGCCTCCTATGATACCTACAAGGATACAAATGGAGAGGTGCAATCCACCAGCGTCCATGGTGAAGGTCTTCTCATAAAGGATGGATATTTGTATGTGGCGGCCAGCGTTAATAAGAAAGGTCACACTGACGATTATGATAATGGCTACCTTTTGCAATATAAGATTAAAAATGATGGGAGTCTGGAGTATCGAGATTATGCCCGTATCGGAAAGAATACGGAGAATGTTCGGCTGAATTCATACAATAATCTGATTCTTGCAACAGCTGTTGGCGGGTATCAGTATTATGGAAAGTTGAATCCGGAATCGGCTCTCAATTATGTGGATGTGTCGGATAATCATATCGGGCAGATACATGAGACGCGATCGGTTCATCTGCCTGAACAGGTCAAAAATGACGGATATGATTTCCGTGATATGAAGGTACTGCCGGATGGTACTGTTTATGTGATGAAGTATACTTTGAGTGGTACAGGAGGGGAATTTACCGGCCGTGTGTACCAGACGACCATGGCCAATCTGATGTCGAAAAATCCCGATGACTGGCAAGTGGTTTTGGATGGGAAAGTAGATGATGGTTCGTTTGGTCGGCTGAATGCGGAGTATTATACCAAACGGTTATGGGTAGAATGGGGCAACAATCTCTATGCGTACGAAGATGGGGATACGAAACCTACGCACCAATGGGTGACGAAGGACTTTTCTACTGACACGCAGTTCGATAAGTTTAATTCTGTCACGATGCTGCCGACCGATCAGGTCTGGGGAAGTCTTGCCAAGTTGACGACGTATCGTCCTGAAGGCTTGACTGCATCTTCAGAAACAAAAATCACCCTGGAGAATGCAGATGCCAAGATAGGAACTGTAACTAGAAAAGAGGGCATTACTGGGACATCGGCGGACCAGACAGCTTTTAGTGATGTCACTTCAGATGATGGAACGTATTCTTTTACCAAAGATGAAGTGTTAAGTATCAATCTGGGAAAAGAAGGGGATCATGCCACCAATGCGGCAGCGGTCATTCAGGCGAAAGATGGGAAGGACATCACGATCGATGCTTCTGGACATACCTTACAGCTAGCCTCTAAAAACTATATAGCATCTCCTGTTGGTATTTATGCCGGAAATGGTAAGAATGTAACGATCACGGCAGACAAAGTGGATGTCGTGACTTCCGGATATTCTGGCGGGAATTCTTTGACCAATGCGATCTGGAATGATGGCGGGAAAAATACAGCCAGCCAGATCACCGTCAATGGAGATGTCAATATTTCCATGTCTGGCGGTTATGGTGGCAATGGTGTCGCTATTCAGAAGTCGTTCCGCCGGGGAGAAAACAGTCAGGAATCGACGTCGTCTTCTGCTATTACGATTCATGGCAATCTGAAAATCGCAGGAGAGGACAGTGCAACGTGGGGCATTCCTGTTAATCGGGAGAATGTTCTGTCTCGTTTCAATAATGCAGGTATCCTGACGAATATTGAAAAAAGCAAAGTCACTGTCACTGGTGATGTAGATATGGCGGTGTATGGCAATGGGATCACCACCAATGCAAGAGATAGCGAGGTATCCATTGGCGGCGGTCATATTGTTGTGCCGCAGGGAACAAAATACGGCTATTATACACTGGGGGCCTATGCAGGGACGATCAATGTCAATATGAATGAGGCAGGCTCCGCAGCCGGTACACATGATGTACAGCTGGATGGAGATGTATTTGCCTTAAAATCGACGGGCACCATCAACTTGGGGCTGACAACGAAGAATTCCTACTTGCATGGTATCGTTGACAATGGTGGTAAGGTCAACATGTGGCTGCAGAATGGAGCTGTCTGGACCAATGAAGCGAAGAATACCCGCTATAAACAGGATGATGAGGATGTAGGAAATCATGAGGTCAGCCGTGTGACATATCTGCACGGGGGTACGAAGAGTAATACCGCAGGCGTCATCATTCAAACTGAAAACAGCAAGTCGCTGACGATCGACAAATTCTCTGGAGCGGCCAAGGTACTGTATTCACATGACAGCGAGAACCCCACGAAGATATTGGGCGGGGATGTGACCATCGGCAGTGCTTCCAGTGGGTCGGAAATCGTTCTCCGGACGAATTATGATGACCATATGCAGTCTGATGCAATAAGGAATCAGGTTTTGGATGCATTGGCAGAAAAGCTGTACTATAAGGACGCTGTCAATAGACGAAATTTCCTTTCCGGGAAAGTAGAAATCGCGGAAGGCTTGATAGCTTCCTCTGTGGCTAAATATACCGGAAATATTGCATTTAATCAGACGAATGGTCAGGGCAACTTGGCAGGAAGTGGAGAAACGCCGCAGCCTCCAGCTGAACAGTCGAAGACGCTCTTCACATCTTCGATGACGGGTGGAGATGACAAAGAGTATAAGGATGATCATGTATGGCAGGATCAGGTGTACACCTTTACCAAGGATAAAACGACGATTCAGGTAGAGGGGGGCGCAGCTGTCGATGCAGCGAACGACGTGACCATCAAAGCCGACGGAAATGAACTGGATCTGTCCGGCGGAGAAGCCGGGATCCGTGCAGCGGCTGGAAAGACTGTAGATATCACGGCAGGTACACTTAAAGTCAATGGCAAGACGGGGATCGATGCGGCCGGCACAGTGACACTCAAAGGCACGAGTGAAATCACAGGGACAGACAAGGCTGTCAATGTACAGAAGGGCGGAAGCGTAACGCTTGGCACATCGACCATCTCTGGAGATGTAGAAAACAGCGGCCATCTGACACTTGACGCAGCGACGACCGTGAGTGGCAGCATCGCCAATGCGGGCGTCCTTGCGGTAAACGGTGAGACACATGCCAAAGATCTGACCACAACGGGAACGATGACTGTAGGAACTGATGGTGTGCTTGCGGCAGACAATATCAATGTCAATGGAGGTACCTTCACAGCCAATGGCAGTGTGAGCAGCACTATCAAAGCTGACAAAGGCGGCAAGGCCATCCTGAAAGGAAAGAAGACCGTACTGAATGGTCTGGTGAGTGGTGATCATTCCAGCATCGAAGCGATCCTTTCCGGAAAAGACTCCACATTAAACGGCAGCCTTGACGGAGCAGGGAGTGTGACTCTGTCATTGGCAGATCGAGCAAACTGGACAGGGAATGCCGTTGGAAACGGGGCTTACGCTGTTACCATCGGGAAAGACAGCACCTGGACGGGAAGTAGTGCAGGAAACAATACCAGCCTCACCCTTGGAGGCACTTGGAACAACCGTGGAACAAGCAGCCTGAAGCAGATGGCAGGAAACGGTGGCGTCATCGATATGACAGATGCAAAGGCTGGCACCGTCACCATCCAGAACTATGGCGGCAGCAGCACCTATATCTACAAACACGACACAACAAAACCGGCAGACGCCAACAGCGGTTATGCGATCCTTGGCGGAGATGTGAAGATTTCTCACGCAGACAAAGGCAGTGAGATCACCCTTCTTACCGATCGCGCTGGTTTGGATTTCGCTTCGACCAAAGCAGATGAGAAGAACCTCATCAGCGGTACGCTGAATGCGCTCGCAGGAAAACTCTACTATACGGGCTACGCAGATGGAAACCTTAGCGGAACTGTCAAGATCGCAGAAGGCCTGACAGCATCTTCTGCCAGCTTACGATCTGAAACCATTACTTTTTCCACCGCTGATATAGGTACCAAGAAGGCAGGACAGGGATTCTATGCCTATACGCCGGAACAGGAAAAGCCCAATTATAAAACGGGCGCAATTACCAAGTCTGAAGATATCAGCTTGAGCCGTGAGATAGATGAAAGCGGCGTAGCCCATGTTTCTGTCACAGAATCGAATGCAGGGAATAATAAATTTGCCAGCGCTATTTACGCAGGTGAATCAACTTCTCCGTCTAGCCCGATGACTGTCAAAATGTCCGGCAAGGGCCTGGCTTTGAATGCTGCTCAATCGAGTGGACAGGCAGCAGCGATTTACGCAGGCGCTAATACCTACATCAAGGTTATAAATCCGTCTGCTGACCAAAAGCTGACGATTACTGCAAATAATACGGAAACCAGAGGCGCTCATGGTATTTATGCTGACATAAATGCGCACCTAAATATTTCCGGTCCGGTAGAAATTACCGATATTGTTACGAAGGGTGATGCCGCAACAGGCATCAATATTCAGGGCCAGCAGAGCGAGATTACTATTGATGGTCCGCTGACAATCCGCAATGTCAAAGGTCTTAAGGAACGCGGCGCAGGCATGAATGCTGCCGGCATTCTGGTCACCGGTAGCAGCTCCACGGTGACTGTCAGTGGTGCGGTCGATATCTCCGGTGTTCGCGGCAGCGGTATCAAGCTCGCTGGCGAGGATACCAAGGTATCTGTCGGCGGCGGCACCATCACGGCAGCTGAAGACAGCGATCATTCGCATAATTTCTATGCAGTCCGCGTAGATAAAGGTGCGCTGGACATCAACATGAAGGATGGCGCTGCAGGCGATACGACCACCAAGATTACCGGTGATATGTATGCCACCGGCCAATATGGCAAGAAGGTCGTGGAATACACGGGCGGCGAGCTGATCGATTGGAATGCCGCAGGCATCCTTAATGTGGCTTTGACCGATAAGGATTCCTTCTGGAAGGGCGTGGCTGCTTATGATATGTATAACGACAACTATGGCACAGGCGGCAATACTGCACACGATATCGGCCAGTTCAATCTGTATCTGCAAAACGGTGCCACTTGGACCAATGAGCAGCAGTCGCATGTGACAACAACGACCATAGCGTCCAAAAATCCTGTATGGGCAGGCAGCACGCTGGCAACACTGCATGGCGGTAAGGATGCCGATAATGCAGGCTTGATTTACCAGAAGGACAATAATCCTATTTCTGTTGTCAATTACAGCGGTCATACCACTGTATTCTATGAGCATGATGCTAATGATCCGACCAAGATGATTGGCGGCAGCTTCCATATTACCAATGCAGCAGAAGGTTCTGCTATCACCTTTATTACCGATAATAAGGGTATCACCTCCGGCTTTGCAGATGGCGATTCCAGCGTTGCTAAGGATAAAGTGGCCAACGTACTGAATAACCTGGCAGGCAAGCTGTTCTACAAGAACTATACGGATGGTCATCTCTCTGGCGTAGTGAAGATAGCTGAAGGCCTGACTGCTTCTTCCGCAGCACTGAAGACCGGCGATATTTCCTTCTCTACGGAAGATACAGGCACCTTTACACCTGGCCAGGGCTACTATGCTTATAAGACCAGCAAGCCTGGCAGCCAGATAACTAAAGAATTTACTACGGCAATTACCGGTGATGCAGCTGCTGATACGGTTTACATAGAAAAAGGCGTACTGAAGGACGAGGACACCTATGTATTCACGGCAGACAGCACGACTATCACACCTGAAAAGCATTTGATTGCCGGTGGTGCATGGCTTCCGCAGATCAGTGCAGCGATTTCCGGCTCCGACGAAAAGCACAATGTGACCATGGATATGAATGGGAATAAGCTGACGGTAGATACAACAACGGATACCCATACCACCGGTATCGTAGCGATCGGCAAGGGTGTAGTCAACATCGATCATGCCGGTGCCATGTCTGTCAGTGCAACAAGCACAAAGAACGGTCAGACAGGTGCACTGTTCGTGAATGCCGGCGGTACAATTAATATTCACAATGCCGGTGCTGATCATGTACTTACCTTGCGTGCGAAGAGCACGGCTCCGGCAAATGCTGCCGTGATTAAGAGCATGAACGGCGTAAGCGGCGTGATGTCAGCTATCACCGTGGACGGTCTTGTCGATATTTTAGCGGAGAAGAGCGGGGGCTCCGGTGCCAACGAAGCAATCAGTGCAGTTGCCTCCAAGGTTGAGATTGGCGGCGGCGTCATCAAGGCGATCAACGGAGCAGAATATGCGATCCGTGCTTACGGTGAATACGCTTCCAAGAACCGCGGACAGGTGAATGTGAATGTCAAGAAGGATGCTGAAGGCGCTATCATCGGTGCAGGCAGCAATCATGTTCAGCTGGAAGGCAATATCTATCTCGGCGGCGGCATGGATAATGCCGGTGCCAATGCAGATGTCAGCCTCGGTCTGAATACGAAGGATTCCTTCTGGAAGGGCGATGTAAGCAATGCTAACGGCAGCAGTGCAGGTATCGTGAAACTTTACATGGGAAGTGGTGCATCTTGGACCGGCAATAACCTTTCCGGCAACACTGTAAACGCTGATCTGGATCATGCAACCTGGACCGGCTCTAGTAGCGGCAATGCGATGCACCTGAAGCTGGATAATTCTATCTGGAATGTAAATGGTGCCAGCAAGATTGCTTCCTTCTCCGGTAATAATGGCAGCATCTTTGTGGCAAGTGATGCAGGCGATATCAGCGTAGGTGATTACAGCGGCAACGCTACTGTGATTTACAACCACGATGCTGATCATCCGACGAATATTCTCGGCGGCAGCTTTACCATCGGTCAGTCGAAGAACGGGTCTGCCATTACGCTCATCACGGATAACCAGGGCATCACGAAAGGCTTTACCGCACAGGATAAGGCTGAAGACCAGAATACGGTCAATGAAGTTTTGAACAAGCTGGCACAGAAGCTCTTCTACACCGCGAATGACAGCAAGCTGGCTGGTACGGTCAAGATTGCTGAAGGACTGACCGCTTCCTCCAAAGCGCTCAAGACTGGCAATATCAGCTTCTCCACCGATGCAACCGGCACGAAGACACCTGGTCAGGGCTTCTATGAGTATACGGTCAAGGATGATTCCGTCATTACTGATCCGATCACCGGTAATCTGGATAAGAAGTATGAAAATTTGGGCATCGAAACCGAAAAAGGCATTTACAACTTCACGCAGGATACAGTGATCGATGTTACAAAGGGTGATTACAGCTCGAACCTGAGTGCTATTGAATCCAGCGGCGGTCCGATTACGATTAGCGCTAAAGGGCAGGATCTTGACGTAGCTTACCATGTTTTGAAGGGCAGCAATGTGGCACGTGCGGTCGCTACCGGTCTCAGCTATGGGAAATCGAAGGATGTGACCATTACAGCTAAGAACCTGAAGCTCAGTACGGATACCACAGGCTTCAGGGCGCAGGGAGTTTATGCAACAGGCGGTAAGATCACCATTGATGCAGACACCACTATTTCTACCTCTGCGCAGACAGAAAGCAATGGTATTTACAGCGGGAATGGCGGTACCGTCACCATGAGCGGCAACCTGACTATCCAAAAGGATAGCAAGGCAGCGAATTACATTGCGCTGAAGTCTGACGATAATGGCGTGATCAACGTCAATATGAAAGACGGCAAGGAAGGCGCAGGCATCGTGAAGATTGATGGCGATGTCTACACCAAGTCGGCAGAAAGCTATGATTATTGGGAGGAGGAAACAACTTCTACATCTTCTACCGTTAATCTGGCATTGCAGGGCAAAGAAAGCAGCTGGAACGGCCGCAGCCTCTACGAAGTTACTTCCGGTGATGACTCCACCAGCTATGGCACATTTAACCTGTGGCTGACAGAGGGTGCCACCTGGACAAACGAGAAGAACGGCAAGGAGGTTCCGAGCGGCTTTACCGGCAGCCGTGTAACGAAGTTTACTGGCGGCAGTGATGTAGCACACGCAGGCAACATTTTCCAGAAAGACAGCAAAGCACTGACCATCGATAACTACAGCGGATATACGAATATTTACTACGCGCATGAAGGCAACGGCGAAGCAGCGGAGAACTACAAAGCTGGCGACACCATCATCAAGAAGGCGGCAGAAGGCTCTGTCGTATCCCTGATCACCGACAACACCGGCATCGTGATGGATAACGAATACAGTGTAGCCAACGTACTGAATGCATTGGCAGGCAAGCTGACCTACAGCAACTTCACTAAGGACGAAAACAACCTGACCGGCTTTGTGAAGATCGCCGATGGCTTGACCGCAAGCAGCCAGACTCTGCAGACCGGAAGCATCGCATTCAGCAAGAAGGACGGCAAAGGCAGCTACGCAGACGGCACGATGACACCGGGCATCACCTATCCGGATGAACAGCAGGCAGATACCTATACGCAGACCATCACCGGCAACACGAAGGATGACTACCTCTATAAGCAGAATGGCGTCTTGAAGGAAGAAGGCAAGTACACCTTCACGAAGGATCCGACAAAGATCGCTGTAGCGGAAGGAGCCGCTGTGAACGCCAAGAAAGATATCACCATTGATACCACCAAGGCGAAGCTGGAGCTCTCGGGCAAAGATGCCGGCATCAAAACTGACGGCGCAAACGTGACAGTCCGTGGCAATACCGCTATCAGCGGCAAGGTGGGCATTGATGCAGCAAACGGCAGCGTAACCTTGAACGGTAGCACTGTTATCAACGGCACTGACGCTGCCATCAAGGCAGGTGCAGATGGCAAGGTAGATATCACGACCAATAACAGTGCTCTGAACGTGAAGGGCGGCATCCATGCCGATGGCGGCAGCATTACTGTAGACAGCGGCAAAGCAACCGGCATCATCAACGGTGATGTAAGTGCAAGCAACGGCGGCAGCGTGGAAATCAGCCTGAATGATGCTCAGTCTAAGTTGACCGGTAGCTATAAGGTTGATGCTAACAGTGGCATTGTAATGAATATTAAGAACGGTGCAACATGGGTACTGACTGATGACAGGGATGAAACTGCAGGTATGTCCCTGCTGAGAATGGCCAAAGCTCCGGCAGCAGCCTCGGCAGCCGGTCTGACCGTTAACGGCGGTGCTACTAAGGCGGATACCGGCTACATCGATATGACCAAGAGAACACAGGAACTCAATATCTCGAATTATAGTGGATATGAAACCTTTATCCTTGCGCACAAAGATGATGGCACATTCACCAGCGGCGATGTGAAGATCACCAAAGCAAAAGCCGGCTCCGGCATGACCCTCTACACCGCGAACAATGGTATCAACATGGCGGATAAAGATGCCGTGACTGGTATGCTGAAAGCATTGGCCAAGAAAGCATTCTATGCAGAGGGCAATGATGCGGGTAACGGCAAGAATCTGACGGGTGAAGTCAAGATCGGCGAAGGTCTCACCGCCTCCAGCGCCAAGACCGGACTGATGAACTTCGCAGAGAAACAGGGACAGCTGGTCGACGGCAGCATCCAGTGGGAACCGACCATCGAAGCAGGCGACTACGAGACTTTCGTCATGAAGGGCGTCAGAAGCGCAGCGACCACCTCTTTCCACAGCTGGCGTGACAACATGCAGGACACCTACACCGGAGCAGACCTCGCCGATGAAGATGGCATCTTTGCCAAAGCCCTTGGCGGTAAGACCTCCTCGGATGTGAGCGGACTTAAAGACAGCAACAGCTACTGGGGCGCACAGGTGGGCTACGACAAAGCCCTTGCAGGCGGCTGGCACACCGGGTTCGCCTTCGACTACCGTGATGGCGACAGCGACTATCTCCTGGGCGGCAAAGGCGACAACAAGCTCTACAGCTTCGGCGTCTACGGCGTAAAGAAGATGGAAGACGGCAGCTACTTCCGCGTAGCAGCGAAAGCCGGCCGTGTAGAAAACGAATACGACGTCTACACCGAGCTTCGGAACAAGCTCCATGCAGACTACAAAGCGAATGCCTATGGTCTCACCGCAGAATACGGCAAGACCTTCGGCAGCGAGATGAGCTACATCACCCCGAAGGTACAGCTCACCTGGTCGCGCGTAGGAAGCAAGGACTACACCGGCAGCGCAAACAATGGTGCGACCATGGACATCTATCAGGACAGCTACGACAGCCTGATCGGCCGCCTCGGCTTCGAAGCGGGCATAAAGAAAGCCCCTGGCAGCCTCCATGCAGGCCTCTACCTGGCGCATGAATTCAATGGAGACATCAACACCCGCTACTTTGCCAAAGACGGAGGATGGAAATCCACCTCCTTTGATGGAGAAGACACCTGGGCAGAACTGGTACTGGGCGGAGAATACCGCGTAGGCAGAAACACCCAGCTCTATGCAGACTTTGCAAGAGACTTGGGCGGTGACTTCCAGAGAAAGTGGAAGCTGAATGCAGGCATCCGCCTCCGTTTCTGATAGGCTTTTCGAATCGGCAATGGATAATTAACTGGCATGGTGCTGGTTTCACCCGATGACCCGGCAAGAAAGGGAAACGGACAAAAAAGCTCCTGCGAAACATAGATGGGGACGATCCCCTGTTTCGCGGGAGCTTTTCGTCTGTGTAAAAGGAGGCAGATAGATTGGAAAAAATAGAGAAAATAATTATTTTTCCTTGACCGTATGATAATCATACGGATTAAAATGAAAACAATCAAATACAAGGAACAGAAGTCTATAGGACTGCGTGCGGGAAATTCGGTGAAAATCCGGAGCTGTCTTGCAACCGTGTGGGGAGCTTATCCACTGTAAGCCTTTCTCAGAGGAGTGGAGAAGCGAGGAACTGAGTCGGGGTGCCGCCTGTTTTTTGAAGGAGTCTTTACCTGCAAGTCAGAGGTGAGATAGTTTTTTCTATCTACTTTTGGCATGCAGGTTTTTATTTTGAGAAAAAGGAGAAATTGATATGAGGAATCACGGTCATTACAAAAGGAATTTGCTGAGTGCGGCGGTCTTGACATTGCTGCTTGGCGGGCAAGCGATGGGGGCGAATTTTACAACGACATTGACGGGAGATGCGGAAAAGGATAAAGAATATGCCAATGTATATATGGATTTTGCCGATAGCTATATGTTTGATGGGAAGGATACAATCACGGTGTCTGGGGCATCTGCCATTAAGGCATCAAAAGATTTGAACATCGATTCACCAGGGGATCTGACGCTGATCACAGATACAGGCTATACCTATGGCATCGACCAGGGGAATGCGGATAAAGTCAATATTTCTTTGAATAAGAAGACGCTGACCATCCAGTCTAGGGCGGAAGGGCGCACGGAAGGCATTCATATGAATAAAACTTCCGGTAAACGGCAGACGATGAATATCAAAGGGAATGTGGATATCACATCTGTCAATACTGTCGGCGGTTATGCGCTGGGAGCCTTTGCTAATGGGCTTGCAGATCTTCATGTCACAGGAGGCTTCAAAGCTCATGTGGATGGACAGAATGTGGATGCCGGGGGCGGTCCTCTGTCCGCATCTGCTGTGTATGCGTCGGGGCTGATGTCGGGAAAAGAAGGAGCTGCGCAGGTAGTCATTGATGGGGATCTTGACCTGTCCGGGAATGCCAATGGCTTGACAGCAAATATAGGTGGTGCCAGCATAGAGGTCAATGGCGGTCGTATCGAGATGAATCAGGACAATACGCTGGGATTTGCGGCTCTTCGGGCATCGAATGGTATGATTTCTCTGAATACAAAATCATCGAATGGTGAGGTCGTGTCCGCAGGAAACAAGGTAGAGATCAGAGGCAATGTAGTTGCCAGCACATCTGCGGTGAATCAAGCAGATACTTATGGCACATCGACAAGTATCCGGCTGGGGCTGGATACGGAGGATTCCTCTCTGGAAGGCGTCATATATAATGCCTTTGGCGATGGAGTCAAAGCAGGAAATCTGACATTCACCGGAGAAACGAATCTGTGGCTTTCTAATGGTGCAGCATGGAAGAATCATACCTATGGGAAAATTACGCAGTCTGACTACGGAAATGGCGGGAATGCTTTCGACGGGTCGGTTGTGACGAATTTCCAGGGCGGTAAGACCAAGGAGACAGCAGGTCATATTTTCCAGCTCGATGAGAATGATCTCACCATTGGCAATTACAGCGGCTTTACAAATATTTATTTTGCTCATAATAATGATGGCTTATCTATCGATGACTATGATGTGGGCGATGTGATCATCCAGAAGGCAGCAGCAGGTTCTTCTGTCACGTTGATTACGGATCAGACAGGCCTGACAGACGGCTTCGATGATGCCAAAGCATTGCAGGTATTACAGGCTCTTGCGGGAAAGCTGACTTACGGTGCGTATGCGACGGATCAGAATCTGGTTGGTTCGGTCCAGCTCGCTTCGGGATTGACAGCCGGTGCAAAGACATTGAAAAGTGGTGCGCTTTCTTTCGGAACGGATGGGAAAGGAAATTGCGTGAAGCTCGACGGTGCGGATAGTCCGGATGTACCGGGGAAACCATCCAAAACAGAGTTTTCATCTGTCATCACGGGGGATACGGCTGCGGATACAGAATATGCGGACATTATTAAAGAAGGTAAGTACATTTTTGATGCAGATACGACCGTCACCGCGACAGGTATTTCCGCGGCATCGATCACGAAAGCGAGCACGATCGATGCAGGAAGCCATAGTCTGACGCTGACCGCAAAGGGGGGAGATTTTTCAAAGTCTACCCCGGTGCTGCAGGTGTCTGCTACCGGTACGACGACCATCACGGCAGGAACGGTGAAAGTGGATGGTACGGCTTATACCAATTGGACTTATGATCGAGATGGTGTGGTGACATCCAATGGTGCCAAGCTCGATGTGAATGGGAATATGATAGTCAATGCTTCTAATGCAACTTTTGATGACAAGACGTATGTCATGAAGGCAGATGGCAAGAGTGAAATCCATGTGAAAGGGGACCTCAGTGCATCTACCGGAGAGTCTTTTGCCTCCGTGTATGGCTTGTATGCGGCAGATACAGCAGTTTCTGGTGGCGCTGCCGCAAAGATATCTGTAGATGGTAAAGTGGATATCCATACCACGGGCAATGCAGTGACAGCATATCGCAATGGTTCTTCTGTCGCTCTGGGTGGGGGCACCATCATGACCGATCAGAATCAGGCAAGCAGCAAGGAACATTATGCCTTGGTATCTGATGGTGGTCATATTTCCGTCAACATGAATGAGGGGAAAAATGGCGTAGGCACTATAAAAACGGTGATCCATGGAAATCTGAAAGCTGTCGGAGAAAAGGCATTTGAAAATTATGATTTCGACGGAATGGATAGTATTATCGATATTGGGATGTCCGGAAAAGATTCCTCTTGGACGGGGGTCTCATATGCCAAAGACTTGGGGAATCAAGGTATGCCGTTTGCCGGCGTCGTGAATCTCTATCTTTCCAATGGTGCGATCTGGAATAACGAAGCCTGGGGCAAGACAAATGATGCATTTGACGGCAGTCATATTTCAAAACTGACAGGCGGTGATAGCCAAGCAGTGGCTGGCGTGATCTATCAGAAGGATGCGAATCCGCTCACTATCGATCACTATAGCGGGAACACGACTATCATTTATCAGGGAAGCAATAACGGTAAGTCATATGCAGCGGGAGATACCATCATCCAAGCGGCGGATAAAGGCTCATATGTGAAGCTCGTCGGCGAAAATACCGGTATCGATGTGTCAAATGCGGATGCGGTCAGGGATGCCATGACAGCTTTGGCATCAAAGCTGTACTACAAAGGGTATATCGGTGAGGCAGAGAACAATCTCAAAGGCGGGGTGCAGATCGCTTCAGGTCTGACGGCGAGCAGTCAGCTCTCGGAGCTGAAGGACATTGTTTTCAGTAAAGACAATGGACAGGGCGGATTGGAAAGTACATCGGAGAATGTGCCGGGTGAGCAGATCGGTACGACCTTCACAGATGCGATCACGGGAGACAGCCAGTCTTCTTATAGGAAGGCGGGCGTGCAGAAAGAGGATCTGTCGTATGTATTCTCAAAGGGGAGTACGATTCGCGTCAATCAGATGACGCGGAAAGAGAAAAATGACTCTGGATATGACGATGACTATGCGGTGAGCATGGCAGCTGTACAGACGAGCAGGAATGGAGATCGGCTTACCATCGATGCGAAAGGGCAGACGCTGAAGCTCCAAGCTGTGACGGATAAGAATACGAAGTCACCGACTGCCGAGGCGGGAATACTGACGAATCGACTCGCTCTCTACGGTATCGATAACAGTACTGCGGGAGCCAAAGCTTCTGTCACTGCGGATCAGCTGGAAATCCAGCTCGATAATACCTATAGTCGTAAAAAAGCCAATGGGAATAAAGACCTTGATCCCGGGACAGCTTTTGGTATTTTCACCAGTGGTGCGACGACTGAAGTCACGGCAGCGACAAAGATCAAGGCACATGGCTATGGGAATGTGTATGGCGTACGCGCAGAAAAAGCTGGGAAGGTGACCATTCATGGGGTACTGTCCATGGAAAAGAGTGGTGATGATTGGGCGATCGACAATGTGATTGACGGAACGACTACAAGTTCATTGACAGAGGCTACTTGGCGAGGGATCGCGGGTATTTATGCAGCCGGCATGGACACGCAGGTCACGGTCGATGGAAAGACAACGATCGCAGCTCATGGTTCTGGTGTAGTCGCTGTGGATGGCGGTACGGTGAATGTAGGAGAAGCAGACATCGAGATCCGCGACAATACGGATGAGGGCTGGTATGCTTACCATGCGATCGGCTCTGCGCTGGGTACAGTCAATGTGGGGCGCGAGGGGCAGGCAGTCAAGATGAAAGGGAATGTCGGGCTTTTCGGTAAGCAGGGGCAGAGATTTGGCTCTGATTCGAAAACATCCGCAGTAAACCTTGTGCTGAATGGTAGTAGCTCCACCTGGACCGGTGCAGTCTATCAGCATTTCACCGAGGAAGAAACAGCGGCAGGCTATAAGGGAACTATGAACCTTACGCTCTCTGATGGCGCGTCTTGGATGAATGAAAAATATGGATATACCTATGGTGATAATGGCGAAAAGTACCAGTTCGAAGGCAGCCGCGTGACAAGTTTCACGGGCGGAAGCAGTGCGGAAAAGGCTGGTAAAATCTATCAGAACGACAGCCATGCATTGACGATCGACAACTACAAGGGATTCAGCCAGATCTACTATAAGCATGATGGACTGGGAACGGAAGCTGCTGATTATAAAGCGGGCGATGTCGTGATTTCCAAAGCGGAAAAAGGTGCCTTTGTCTCATTGATCACAGAAAATAGCGGAAACGCCGCAGAAAGTGACTATGCGAAGATCCTGAATGCTTTGGCACAGAAACTGACTTATGCTGGAAATGATGGCAGCCTGAAAGGGAGCGTCACTTTGGCTTCTGGATTTACAGCTTCTTCCAAGACGCTAAAGACAGGGGATATCACCTTTACGGAGTCTGGCAAAGGCTCCTATGTGGAGGGTAAACCCGCAGACAAGATAGACTTTAACAGTGCAATCACGGGTGGTGAAGATAAAGACTGGAAAGCAAATGGCATCCAGAAAGAAGATGGCAAGTATGTCATGGATAAGGATATTACCATCACGATGAATGGAAAGGCCGGCATTGAGGCGGAGAAAGATTTTGCTATCAATGCAAAAGACCATACGCTGACCATCAACAATCAGACAAAAGCGGGCGGCATGCAGTATGGTGTGCATATTGGTACAGATGGTGACTATACGATCAAGGCTGAGAAACTGGCTATTTCCGTAGATACCACAGGCGGCAGTGCTTACTCTGCTATCGGTATCGGCCTTGGGGATATGGGCGGTAGCAGCAAAGCTCGACTTACTATCAATAGCGATGTAGATATTCGCAGCAACGGGAAAAACATGTCCTTTGGCGTCTATGCTTTGGGCGAGCAGCATCTCACCATCAACGGCAATGTGTCGATGACGGGGGCGGCAGATGACTGGGGAATCAACAATCCAGAATCGTATCCAGGGACGCTCGGGCATTATCACACGAATGGTCTCTATGCGGGCTTCGGCGCGGGGACGATCGATGTTAATGGTGAAGTAAATTTGACTGTCAAAGGCACGGGCATCCAGGCCAATGGTGGTGCGGCTATCACTGTCTCCGGCGGCGGACGCATTCAGATTGCCGAAGATAAGGTCGCGGACCAGTATGCTTTGGCGGCAGAGGCAGGTACTGTATCTTTCCATTGGAAAGATCCGGTGGTTCGAAGCGCTGATCGATCCAGCGTCCGGATGATAGGAAACGTGGGGGTACTGAATAAAGACAGCGGCGCTTCGCCCAATAGTAAGGATATGCCTGCCACGGTTCAGTTCACTCTGGATACGAAAGATTCTTTATGGAAGGGCGTGGCTTTCAACCAGTACAAGGAGCAGGGACTCGACTCTGGCACTATCCGGATGGGTCTCATGAATGGAGCGACATGGATCAACAGTGCGTATGGTATGGTGAGAGATGGCTTCAAAGGCAGCCGTATCTCTGATTTCCATGGCGGCAGCAAAGGACAAGAAGGTAATATCTATCAGCAGGACAGCCGTGATATTACCATCGATCACTACAGCGGTTCTGCCAACGTGATCTTTACGCATACGGGAGACGGCTCTTCCGCAGACAATTACAGTGTGGGAAATGTACATATCATCCATGCGGAGGCTGATTCTCAGATCACAGCCATTACGGATTCGTCTGGCATCGACACGCATGACAATGACAGCATCGTGAAGGCACTGAATGCACTCGCTGGGAAGCTGTACTATGATAACTACGGCAAGGAAGACAATCTCAAGGGATATGTCAAGATCAGTGATGGGTTCACGCTGAGCAGTCAGACCATGAGCGCTTCTGCGGGAAGCGATACGGGGAGCACCGAGCTGCCACAGGAACAGATGGGTGAAATCGATTGGAGCCAGAGCGATAACGGTCAGGGCAGCCTGAAAACAGGCACCGTCAAACCAGGTGTCACTCCGGCACCGAATCCACAGCCTGGGACAGGTACTGAATCACCTAAGATCGAAGAAGGTGACTACGAGACCTTCGTCATGAAGGGCGCAAGGAGCGCCGTCACCACCTCCTTCCACAGCTGGCGTGACAACATGCAGGACACCTACACCGGAGCAGACCTCGCTGATGAAGACGGCATCTTTGCCAAAGCCCTTGGCGGCAAGACCTTCTCGGACGTCAGCGGACTGAAAGACAGCAACAGCTACTGGGGCGCACAGGTCGGCTACGACAAAGCCCTCGCCAATGACTGGCACACCGGCGTAGCCTTCGACTACCGTGATGGCGACAGCGACTACCTCCTTGGCGGCAAAGGCGACAACAAGCTCTACAGCTTCGGCGTTTACGGCGTGAAGAAGATGGAAAACGGCAGCTACTTCAGAGTGGCAGCCAAAGCCGGCCGTGTAGAAAACGAATACGACGTCTACACTGAACTCAGGAACAAGCTGCATGCAGACTACAAAGCCAATGCCTATGGCCTCACCGCAGAATACGGCAAGACCTTCGGCAGTGAGATGAGCTACATCACCCCGAAAGTACAGCTCACCTGGTCCCGTGTAGGAAGCAAGGACTACACCGGCAGTGCAAACAATGGCGCAATCATGAACATCTATCAGGACAGCTACGACAGCCTTGTCGGCCGCCTCGGCTTCGAAGCGGGCATGAAGAAAGCCCATGGCAGCCTCCATGCAGGACTCTATCTGGCGCATGAATTCAATGGAGACATTGACACCCGTTACTTTGCCAAAGACGGCGGATGGAAATCCACCTCCTTTGATGGAGATGACACCTGGGCAGAACTGGTACTGGGCGGAGAATATAGCGTAGGCAGAAACAGCCAGCTCTATGCAGACTTTGCAAGAGATCTTGGCGGCGACTTCCAGAGAAAGTGGAAACTGAATGCCGGCATCCGCCTCAGATTCTGATAAAGTCCTCGATTGACCGCGTGAGAACGCAAACAAAAAAGGATGAAACTAAGCGTAAGGCTTGGGTTCATCCTTTTTGTTGCCTTGAAAGCAGGCAGGAGGTAAAGATATAAGGGTAGTCCCTGACGTGTGTGGGAGAGAGGTTCAGCTGGTTCTATAGGTTCAACGGGTGCGGCGTGAAAGTAATATAGCGTCGTATGTGAGATGAAGAAGATCCCATATCGTCATCTCGAGCAAAGTCTAGGGAAACGCTGACTAAATCGCAGAGTTAGATTTCATATGGATTTTTATACATAGCTTCGTCATCATCCTCCTTAAATAGCTCGCTATTCGCGTCAGATGATTCCTTGCTCTGTATAAAAATCCAAGAATGAAATCTGACAACAATTTAATCAGTGTTTCCCTGGAGATCTTTCTTGCAGGATGGTATACGGCACATGCGAGACGGTGGTATAACGCAGCAACAAGGCATCGCTGCTGTGTCCATGCATACGTGCTGATTACCGCAGTGTAGTTGAGATCCCTCGGCTACGCTCGGGATGACGATACGGGGATTCCCCTTATCCAAGGAAACACTGATTCAATCTGACAACGGATTGAATCAGTGTTTCCTTAGAAATGGCGATACGCTATCTCGTTGACCTCAATAGAAAAGCGCGACAATCTTTGCTGGATTGTCGCGCTTTTGCGTTTGATGAAATATTATTTCACCGGATTTCTCAGTGTCCCGATGGGGTCGATGTTGATCTCTACCACATCGCCTTTTTTGAGGAATTTCGGCGGGTTGAAGCCCATGCCTACGCCCTGCGGGGTGCCGGTCGCGATGACGTCGCCCGGGAGGAGAGTCATGCCGTCGGAGAGGGTCGCGATGAGTTTCGGAATGGAGAAGATGAGGTCGGTGGTGGTGCCTTCCTGGCGCAGGCTGCCATTGACTTTCGTGTAGATGGTGAAGGGGAGCGGCCAGTCACCGACCATGACGGTCGGGCCCATCGGGCAGAAGGTGTCGAGGCTCTTGCCGCGGAACCACTGGAGGTGCTTTTTCTGCAGGTCTCTGGCGGTGACGTCATTGATGATGGTGTAGCCATAGACGTATTTCATCGCATCTTCTTCCGCGATGTTCGTGCCTCGTTTGCCGATGATGACGCCGAGCTCGCCTTCGTAGTCGACTTCCTGGGTGACTGCGGGATGGCTGTCGATTTCCTCGTCTGGCCCGATGATGGAGGTGGTGGATTTGGTGAAGAAGATCGGATCTTCCGGGTTCTTGGCATTGGCGTTCTGGTCAAATTCCTTGACGTGTGCCTGATAGTTCTTTCCTACGCAGAGGACGTTCCTTCTGGGGTAGAAGGGGGCTTCGAGACGGACGTCTGCGAGTGCGATCGGAGCGACGGCTTTGTCTTTTCCGTTCATTTCGAGCGCGTGTGCTAGGTTCAGGAGGCCTTCTTCGCCGCTTTCGATGAAATCGCCCAGCGTCTCAGCGAGGGGGATGAAGTAGGTTTCTTCAAGATCGATGGCGGGGTAGATGGAAGTGCCGTCGGCGGACAGGACGCCCCACTGGCGTTCGCCTTTGTAGTTGTAGGATACAAGTCTCTGCATAATAGACCTTCTTTCTTATAATATAGAGTGTGGACATATTATAGCATAAATACAGGAAATATGGTTGATTGGTTCATGGCCTGGATAGCGGGGGATAACAGGTTCAAGTGGTTCAACGGGTTCGATGGGTTCAAAAGGTTCAATGGGGGTGGTGCGGCGCGAAGCGCCGCGGAGTTTTAATAGCGCTTCGCGCCGTTGTCATTTCGAGCGTAGCCGAGAAATCTTTATGGCAGAACGCTCATTGCCTGATGTGAGACAACACCAAGACATCGTTTTCCCTTGGCGCATACACGCAGATTACCGCAGTGCAGTAGAGATCGAGGACTGCGCTCGGAATGACGATACGAAAGGATGGCTGTCCCCACGTCCTTCAGGCATCGCCCCTTTTATACGGCGGCGAAGCCGCCACCACAACCCTGAACCTTAAACCCTGAACCCGCTCCCTTTTCCTCTAAACTTTCTCTATTTGTCCCTTGCATTCTGCTATCCCGTTTGTTATAATAGCAAAGAATTATCTATGTAGTTGAAATGAGGTGCAACAATTGAAGAAGGGACTTCATCCGGATTATCATCCAGTCGTTTTCCGCGACATCGGTGCTGACTACTCTTTCCTGACCCGTTCTACAGCAACTTCCAACCAGACTGTAAAATGGGAAGATGGCAATGAATACCCGCTGATCAATATCGATATCAGCAGCAAATCCCATCCATTCTATACAGGACAGCAGCGTTTCGGTAAGGCTCGTGGCCGTATCGAAAAGTTCAACAAACGTTACGGCAAATCCGCAGAATAAGGAACAGGGCGCAAGCCCTGTTTTTTATTGCCTTTTTTTGATATACTAGGAAAGATGTGTATGTGGGGAAATGGATATTTCAAGTATCCGTTTGAAATTTTGGCTATGGTTCAGGGCTGGGGTCCGCGTGGCTCGAGATTCTTCGACTCAGTTCCCACTGTTCTGATTACGCATGAGCAAACATACGGCATTTCACTCCGCTCAGAATGACGACGCCGCGATTTCAGTCACTAGTCACCAGTCACACCTAATCCCTAGCCACTCATCCCTATGTTCAAACTACAAACGACCAAATTTATAACAGGAGTAAAGCATAATGCAGATCAGCAAATTAGATGGTATGGAAGCCAGATATATGGCACTGGAAGATCAGCTGAGCGATCCTTCGGTGATCGCCGATCAGAACCGCTGGAGAGAGCTCTCGAAGGAGCATGCGGAGCTGGGAGAGATCGTTTTCAAGTATAGAGAATATAAGGAGGCACTCAAGGGGATCCAGGATGCACTGGAACTTCTGGACGATAAGTCGCAGGCCGATCTCCATGAGCTGGCGAAGGAAGAGCTGAAGGAAAATGAAGAGAAGCGGGATGCTCTGGATCTGGAAATCCATAAGATGCTGATTCCGAAGGATCCGAATGATGGGAAGAATGTCATCCTGGAAATCCGCGCGGGTACGGGCGGCGAGGAAGCGGCGCTCTTTGCATCGGATCTTCTCAAAATGTACTTGAAATTTGCAGAGCGCAAGGGCTGGAAGGCAGAGATCGCGGATGCGAATGAGACGGATCTTGGTGGGTTCAAGGAAGTCACCTGCACCATCGAAGGAAAGAATGCGTACTCGATCCTGAAATTCGAGAGCGGCGTACACCGCGTGCAGCGTATCCCTGAAACGGAGAGCCAAGGGCGTGTGCATACGTCGGCGGTCACGGTGGCTGTCCTTCCGGAGGCGGAGGATGTAGATATCGAGGTGCGCCGCGAAGACCTGCGTATCGATGTATACCGTTCTTCCGGTGCGGGCGGTCAGCATATCAATAAGACGTCTTCGGCGATCCGACTGACGTATCTTCCTACGGGCATGGTGGTCACTTGTCAGAATGAACGAAGCCAGCGTCAGAACAAAGAGAAGGCGCTGCAGATCCTGAAGTCTCGTCTCTATGACCAGGCGATGCGGGAGTCGCAGAGCAAGGAAGCGGCGGACCGCAAGAATCAGGTCGGCAGCGGCGACCGTTCGGAGCGTATCAGGACGTACAATTTCCCACAGGGCCGCGTGACAGATCATCGCATCAATATGAGTATTTACCAGCTCGATGATTTCATGAATGGGAACATGGACGCGATCCTTGACCGGCTGATGGAAGAGGATCTGGCGCGCCGCATGAAAGAAGGGGAAGCGAATGGCCGCTAATACGCTCTGGACGATCCAGCGCCTGCTCGCATGGACGACGCAGTATTTCCAAAATCACGAGATCGAGTCGCCGCGTCTGGACGCAGAGCTCTTGCTTGCGAAGGTTCTTCACAAGCAGCGGATCTTCCTCTATACGGATTTCGAAGAAATCGTGAATCCGGAGGAACTCGCACTTTTCAAGTCCTTCATACAAAAGCGTGTGAAGGGAATTTCCACGGCGGCTATCATTGGTGAGAAAGAATTCATGGGGCTCACATTTCATGTGAATGAGGATGTCCTGATTCCTCGCCCGGACACAGAGACATGGCTGGAAAAGGTCATCCAATACCATAGAAATGACGGCGCGATCGAGGTCGCGGACCTTGGGACAGGGAGCGGGGCGATCCTCCTCTCTTTCCTGTATTATTGCAAGGAAGCGAAGGGGGTCGGCATCGATATTTCTGAAAAAGCCCTCGCTGTCGCAAAAGAAAATGGGAAAGAGCTTGCGATGGAGGAGCGCGCGGCGTGGACACTCGGGGACTATATCGATGCGCTGCCTGAGGGGGTGCTCTATGATGGCATCCTTTCAAATCCGCCCTACATTCCTCGTTCCGATATCGCCCATCTTCAGGAGGAAGTGAAGCATGAGCCGATGCTTGCACTCGATGGGGGAGAGGATGGTCTCGTTTTTTATCGCCGCCTCGCCGAGAAGGCAGCCGCGCATTTGAAAGAGGGCGGTTTCCTTGCCGTGGAATTCGGCATCCACCAGTGGGAAGAGATTCTTTCGCTTTTGAAGGAAACGGGCGCGTTTGAGGATTTCGAAGTCATCAAAGACTACGGCGATATCGAGCGCGCGATCTATTGCAGAAAGAAGAAGCAGCATGACTGAAAAAGTAGAAGTCAATGACCTATATTATAAGGATAAAGTAAAGGCGCTCGGCCGCATCATTCGTGAGGGCGGTCTTGTGGCTTTTCCGACGGAGACGGTCTATGGTCTTGGAGGAAATGCGCTCGATGCGGGTGCGGCGAAAAAAATCTACGCTGCGAAGGGCCGCCCCTCGGATAATCCGCTCATCGTCCATGTGGCGGATCCCTCCGAAGTGGAGAAGTACGCAGCTGAGGTCAGCCCGCTCGCAAGGCGGCTGATGGATACCTTCTGGCCGGGGCCTTTGACCATTGTTTTCCCGAAGAAGGATTGCATCCCGATGGAGACATCCGGGGGACTCTCCACCATTGCCATCCGCTGCCCGAGGAGTGAGGCGACACGCGCCCTCATCCGTGCAGCCGGCGTCCCTATAGCAGGTCCGAGTGCGAATATTTCCACACGTCCGAGCCCGACGACCGCGGACGATGTGCTGCATGATATGAATGGACGCATCGCCGCCGTCATCGATGGCGGCCCCTGTCAGATCGGCCTAGAGTCCACCGTGGTGGGCATCGAAGGGGGCGAGATCGTCATCTACCGACCTGGCGGCACGACGAAGGAAGCGCTTTCTGCCATCGCACCGACGACGGTAGACAGCGCACTCGCCAAAGAGGGCGCGCATCCGAAGGCACCCGGCATGAAGTATCGTCACTATGCGCCTTCTGCGCCGCTCACCGTGTATACGGGAGAGGCGGGAAAGGTGGCAGAGGAAATCCTCTCCTTTGCGGAAAAGACGGATAAGAAGTATGGATTCTTCGTCAGCGAAGAAACGGCTCGTCTTCTCCCCACGGGATTTCCTGTTTTCGTCTGGGGACATCGGGAGGATAAAGAGAGCTTCGCGCACAATCTCTTCTCCGGCCTCCTTTATTTCAATCGCCATCCCGTCGATGCCATCATCGGCGAGGGCACAGATACCGCAGGTCTCGGTCTCGCCATCATGAACCGCCTCACCAAGGCGTCCGGGTATCATATCGTGGTGGAGAAGAGGTAGGAGCGGACGGGTTCAAAGGGGTTCCCGGTTTTGTGAATTGACGGACTTTTTCCATCGGCATCACAGAAATCCGACGCCTCTTTTTACCTATATGTACCGCACTATATCCGTTGGGTGCATAGAACGCGTTATGTGAAAGGAACAACTCGCCCATTGCCGAGCTGTTCCTTTTTATGTGCCGCTGTTGTATACTGAAATGGTACAGTATTCCTATTTTCCAAGGAGGGCGAAGATTATGAAAATTGCTATGGCGAGTGATCACGGTGGGTTTGCGCTCAAGGCTTCTCTTATGAAACATCTGGACGAAGAGAAGATCGAATACATAGATTGCGGGACATACTCGGAAGAGTCCTGTGATTATCCGGATTTTGCAGAGAAGGCCTGCAAGCTGGTGCAGCAGGGTGAGGCGACGTATGCGATCCTCGTCTGCGGGACAGGCATCGGCATGTGCATCGCTGCGAACAAGATGAAGGGCATCCGTGCGGCGCTCTGCGGCGATACCTTCTCCGCACATTTCACCCGTGCGCACAATGATGCGAATGTCATGACGCTTGGCGCGCGTGTCGTCGGACCGGGGCTTGCGGAATTCATCATGGACGAATTTTTAAAGACTCCGTTCGAAGGTGGCCGCCATGCCAGAAGAATTGCAAAGATTGCTGCGATCGAAGAGGTGCAATAGTGTTTGAAGACTTACAGGAACAGGCAGTGAAAGCTTTCCGCGAGCTTTGCGAAATTTCTCATTTCAGAAAAGGGAGCCTCATCGTCATCGGTGGCTCGTCGAGCGAGATCCGCGGCGGACACATCGGCAAGGACAGCTCCTATGAAGTCGGCACGGCTGTCGTGACGGCTCTGATGGAAGCTGCAGAGAAGGAGGGACTTGCTCTGGCTTTCCAGTGCTGCGAGCATCTGAATCGGGCGCTCATCATGGAGCGCAGCGAAGCAGAGAAGCGCGGCTATGAGGAAGTGACGGTCGTCCCTTGGCTGCATGCCGGCGGCGCCTTCTCGGCGAATGCTTTCTATCATTTCAAGGATCCGGTCGCCGTGATGGAGATCAAGGCTGACGGGGGACTCGATATCGGGCTTACGATGATCGGGATGCACTTGAAGCGCGTGGCTGTCCCTGTCCGTCTGGTGAATAACCATATCGGGGCGGCCCTTGTGGCAGCTGCCCGCACCCGCCCGCCGCTCATTGGCGGAGAGAGAGCGCACTATGTGAGGGAAAATGACAAGTGAGAAGTGATGAGCGACTGGTGACTTGAATGCTGCTTTCGGGCATCGCCATTATTTATACTCCGCGGCGCTTCCCTATGATTATGCGCCGCACCACTCCCACTGAACCCTCTGAACCGGTAGAACCCGCGGAACCTCTTTCGCACGCAATCAAGGGACGGCACGCCCTAGGGGCTAACCCCGAACCTTGCACCCTATTTCCGCTTTACTTCTTCCTGATTTGTGCTATACTATCCTTGTGAGTGATTTCACGAATAGCATACCTGCTCAACGGAAGGGCTTGGCCGTGTATCCTGAAGGGTACACGCTAAGCCCTTTTTCTATATCAAGTATGCATATTTCAAACCCAAAGATGCATTCGTGTGCGCCTCATGATACAATAAATCAAATGTATGCAGGACAGGAATGAGTGACTGGTGACTAGGGACTAGTGACTGGGAGCGATGCGAACGAGAGGTGTATTGACAGCGCATGATGAAATGGTGCGCCGCACCCACATTTCGCATTTCTTATTGATGAAAGTTTTGCATCATGGGGTGTATGAATCGATCCATTCGATTTCACTTTGAAAAATGAAGGGAGTTCATTTCAATGAAACACTTAAAAGAAGACAAAGCGGTTTATGAAGCCATTCAGGAAGAGCTGAACCGTCAGAGAAACAAACTGGAAATGATCGCGTCTGAAAATATCGTCAGCTATGCTGTCATGGAAGCACAGGGCAGCGTCCTCACAAACAAATATGCAGAAGGCTACCCGGGCAAGAGATATTACGGCGGCTGTGAATATGTCGATGTCGTCGAACAGCTGGCGATCGATCGTGCGAAGGAGCTCTTCGGTGCGGAACATGTGAATGTACAGCCGCATTCCGGCTCGCAGGCGAACTTCGCTGTCTACTACGGTCTCTTAAAACCGGGCGACACCATGATGGGCATGAACCTTACGGATGGCGGTCATCTGTCGCACGGCAGCCCGGTCAATATTTCCGGTAATTATTTCAATGTCGTTCCTTACGGCGTCAGAAAAGAAGATGAACTTCTGGACTATGAAGCCATGGAAAAGACCGCGAAGGAAGTCCAGCCGAAGCTCATCATCGGCGGCACCAGTGCATACTCCCGTATCATCGACTTCGAACGCATTGCAGCGATCGCGCATGAAGTCGGCGCACTCTTCATGGTCGATATGGCACACTTCGCCGGCCTTGTCGCAGGCGGTGAATATCCGAGCCCGGTGCCGTGGGCAGATATCGTGACCACCACCACGCACAAGACTCTTCGCGGACCGCGCGGCGGCATCATCATGTGCAAGGAACAGTATGGCAAAGCCATCGATAAAGCGGTATTCCCGGGCATGCAGGGCGGTCCTCTCATGCATGTCATCGCAGCAAAGGCTGTCGCTTTCGGCGAAGATCTCTCCGATGATTTCAAGCAGTATGCGAAACAGATCAAAAAGAATGAAAAGGTCCTCTCTGATGAGCTTCAGAAGAATGGCATCCGCGTTGTTTCCGGCGGCACCGATACCCATGTTCTCCTCGCTGATATGAAAGCGATCGGCATCACAGGTAAGGTCGCACAGACGGTTCTCGATGAGATCGGTATCACCGCAAACAGAAACACCATTCCGTTCGAGACTCTCTCTCCATTCGTCACGAGCGGCATTCGTCTCGGCTCCCCGGCTCTGACCACCAGAGGATTCAAGGAAGATGACTTCAAAGAAGTCGCAGATATCATCTCGACGGTTGTCAAAAATCCGGAGGATGCAGCAGTTAAGGCGGACTGCGCAAAGCGTGTCCATGCTCTCTGCGTGAAGTATCCGCTCTACGAAGATCTGTAATGAATACATCAAATAAAAGCCAGTCCGCATGGGCCGGCTTTTATTGTTTTTGTAAATGAACATTTTTCGCTTTTGAGACAATGTGATATCCCTTGATTCAGCGTAAGTCCTTTTTCATAAGTATGGAAGCAGGTGGAAGGGGAAACTTTGGTGGGACACGGAGGCGGTAGGGTCACTCACGGCATACTGAAAAAGCCGTCTTTGTCAGGTGCTGCTCCGTGCCGCGGATAAACTTTTGTTGGTTTGTCAAACATATGTTACACCGTGCTTGATGAAATCATGGAGTGTATCTTTGGGAGAT